>NZ_JAXEWM010000024.1:0-63954 GCF_034113885.1 Intestinibacter sp. | reverse complement strand
CAATTAAAAATCCAAGACGAAGTAGAAATAGTAGGATTAAAAGAAGAATCAAGAAAAGTAGTAGTAACAGGAATAGAAATGTTCAGAAAATTATTAGACAGCGCAGAAGCTGGAGATAACATAGGAGCATTATTAAGAGGTGTACAAAGAAACGAAATCGAAAGAGGACAAGTTTTAGCAAAACCAGGAACTGTTAACGCTCATACAAAATTCACAGCAGAAATATACGTTCTTAAAAAAGAAGAAGGTGGAAGACATACTCCATTCTTCGATGGATATAGACCACAATTCTACTTCAGAACAACAGACGTAACAGGAGCTTGTAAATTACCAGAAGGAACAGAAATGGTAATGCCAGGAGACAACATAACAATAGAGGTTGACTTAATAAACAAAATATGTGTAGAAGAAGGATTAAGATTCGCTATAAGAGAAGGTGGTAGAACAGTAGCATCTGGTGTTGTAGCAACTATAATAGAATAATATTTTGTTTACAATATATATATAAGGAAGAGGGGTTTTTATACTCCTCTTTTTTAAGTAAATAAACAAAAACATTGACATAGCTTTAAATTTATGATAATTTATACAAGGTAATGGTTAAAGGAAGGTAATAGTATTTTGATAATTTGTTTCAAAATATTATATAACAATATATATATTATTGTATTAAAAGTTGGAGGTGTAGCAAATGAGAGTAAGAGTTACTTTAGCATGTACTGAATGCAAACAAAGAAACTACAACACTACAAAAAACAAAAAAAATAACCCAGACAGAATAGAACTTAAAAAATATTGCAAATTCTGTAAAAAACATACTACTCATAAAGAAACAAAATAGTTATATTTTAAGGATGTGAGTAATATTATGAAAACTCAAGAAGTTAAGGCTAATAAGTCTAAAAAACAAAGATTTAGTTTAGTTACTTATATTAAGGAAACTATAGCAGAATTAAAAAGAGTAACTTGGTCAACAAAAACTGAGTTATTAAAAAACACAGGTATAGTTTTAGCTACAATTATTTCGTTTACTATTTTAGTATGGGCTTTAGATACACTTTTATCAGGTGCATTAGCATTAATATTAAAATAGAAAAAAGGAGAATGTAAATGTCGGAAATACAACAACCACAATGGTATGTAGTTCATACTTATTCAGGACATGAAAATAAAGTTAAAGCTACCATAGAAAAAGCAGTAAAAACAAGGGGAATGGAAGACTGTATAAAAAGTGTTATCGTCCCTACTGAAGATGTAATTGAAACTACAAAAGTAAAAGAAAAAGTAAAAGAAGATGGCCAAGTAAAAGAAGTCATCAAAGAAAAAACAAAAGTAAGACAAAGAAAAATATACCCAAGTTACGTTCTTATTAAGATGATAATAACTGATGAATCATGGTATATTGTAAGAAACACAAAAGGTGTTACAGGATTTGTAGGACCAGGTTCTAAACCAGTTCCACTTACTGAAGAAGAAGTTAAATTTATGGGAATAGATTTAGATAAAATAGGTGAAAATCGTGTAGATATAGAAGTTGGCGAAACAGTCAATGTTTGTGACGGTTTATTCAAAGGACAAAGTGGAATTGTAAAAGAAATCGACGTTAAAAATAAAATGGCAAAAGTATGCATAAATGCTTCTAGTGGTAATGAAGTATCACTAGAAATAGATTTAAAGAGCATAGAAAGAATATAATTTAGAAGGAATTTGAGGAGGTGCGCTCGATATGGCTAAAAAAGTTATAGGTCAAATAAAATTACAAATACCTGCAGGAAAGGCTACTCCAGCTCCACCAGTTGGTCCAGCATTAGGACAACACGGTGTTAATATAATGGGATTCACTAAAGAATTCAATGCTAAAACTGCAGATCAAGCAGGAATGATAATACCAGTTGTTATAACTGTATATCAAGATAGATCATTTACATTTATAACAAAAACTCCACCTGCTGCAGTATTACTTAAAAAAGCTGCTGGATTAGATTCAGCTTCAGGAGAACCAAATAAAAAGAAAGTTGCAACATTAACTTCAGCTCAAATAAAAGAAATAGCTGAATTAAAAATGCCTGACTTAAACGCTGCATCAGTAGAAGCTGCAATGAGCATGATAGCTGGTACTGCTAGAAGTATGGGTATCGTAGTAGAAGACTAATTATTAATTAGACACTTCGTTAGAAGTGGGAGGCAAAAGCCGACAATAACCACAAGGAGGAATTATAAATAATGGCTAAAAAAACTAAAAAATATGCAGAAGCATTAGGAAAAATAGATAGAACAAAATTATATGATGCTAAAGATGCTTTAGCATTAGTAAGTGAAATAGCTTCAGCTAAATTCGATGAAACAGTTGAAGCTCATATAAAATTAGGTGTTGACTCAAGACATGCTGATCAACAAGTTAGAGGTGCAATAGTATTACCTCACGGAACTGGTAAAACTAAAAAAGTTTTAGTTTTCGCTAAAGGTGATAAAGCTAAAGAAGCAGAAGCTGCAGGAGCAGATTTTGTAGGTGCTGAAGAATTAGTACAAAAAATACAAAAAGAAAACTGGTTTGATTTTGATGTAGTAGTTGCTACTCCAGACATGATGGGTGTAGTTGGTAGATTAGGTAGAGTATTAGGACCTAAAGGTTTAATGCCAAACCCAAAATCAGGAACAGTTACATTTGATGTTACTAAAGCTGTACAAGAAATCAAAGCTGGTAAAGTTGAATATAGATTAGACAAAAACAATATAATCCACGTTGCTATAGGTAAAGTATCTTTTGGTGGAGAAAAATTAACTGAAAACTTCTCAGTTTTAATGAATGCTATAATAAAAGCAAAACCATCTGCTGCTAAAGGACAATACTTAAGAAGCGTAACAGTTGCTTCAACTATGGGACCTGGAGTAAAAATAAATCCTGCAAGAGTAACTGAATAATATTGTATTGACATAGGTCAAAAATGATGTTATAATATCTCTTGTTGATGTTAAAAACGAATAAATTTGCCGTAGACAGTAGGTGCGAGAGCTTAATTTCCTGCCGAGGTTTTAGATAAATGAAACTAGAGCTTTTATGTCTGGCATTACGTTAGAAATAAAAGCTTTTTTAATTATGTACGGTAAATATACTTTTGTGAAGGAGGTGCACATCTGATGAGAGAAGCTATACAAATTAAATCACAAGTTGTTGCTGAAATAGTTGAAAAACTACAAAAATCATCTTCTACAATAGTTGTAGACTACAAAGGTCTAACAGTAGAAGAAGTTACAGAATTAAGAAAGAAAATGAGAGAAGCTGGCGTTGAATATAAAGTTTACAAAAACACTTTAGTTAGAAGAGCAGCTAAAGAAGTTGGAATAGAAGAATTCAACGATGAGTTATTAGTAGGAACTAATGCTATAGCATTTGGTTACGACGATCCAATAGCTCCAGCTAGAGTTATAAAAGACTTTATGGAAGCTCATCCAAAAATGAAATTAAAAATGGGTGTAGTAGAAGGTACATTCTATAACGAAGCTCAAATAGTTGAGTTCGCTAATATACCACCAAAAGAAGTTCTTCTTGCAAAATTACTTGGAAGCTTAAAGGCTCCAATGTCAAACTTTGTATATTTATTAGATGCTTTAATAAAAGAAAAAGAAGGACAAGAAGCTTAATTGTCAGTTAAATTTAGAAAATAAGATTAAAAAATAAAAAATTAATAAAAAATTCGGAGGTGCTAAAAATGACAATAGAACAAATATTAGAAGCTATAGAACAAATGAAAGTTACAGAATTAAATGAATTAGTAAAAGCTGCAGAAGAAAAATTCGGTGTATCTGCTTCTGCTCCAGTAATGGTTGCTGGTGCTGCTGCAGGTGGAGCTGCTGCAGAAGAAAAATCAGAATTTGATGTAATATTAACATCTGCTGGTTCTTCAAAAGTTGGAGTTATAAAAATAGTTAGAGAAATAACTGGTTTAGGATTAAAAGACGCTAAAGAAGTAGTTGATAACGCTCCTAAAGCTGTTAAAGAAGGAGCTTCTAAAGAAGAAGCTGAACAAATAAAAGAAAAATTAGAAGCTGCTGGTGCATCAGTAGAACTTAAATAATTTTTTTAAGAAAAAGGTGTCTCGGTAGGACACCTTTTTTGAGTTATAACTAATTATTAATAAATAAAGTTGAGAATAGAGAATATAAATCTTTTTTGATATTGTATTCTCTATTCTCAACTTTATGAAAAAATTACGAAAAAATGGAATTAATACGTAATAATATGTACATACTAAATGGAGTAGGCTTTTAATATATAGGTACGATTTATTTAAAAAATAATATATAAATAAATAATATATAAATTTTAAATTATATAGTCCTAAATATTGAAATTTAGTCAAAGTTGTGCTAGAATTATTAGATGCGTTTAGTATGACAAGGGTTTTATTTTTAATTATTGAGAGGTGAAAAGTGAATGCCATATCCTGTCACGATAGGTAAGAGAAAGAGAATGAGCTTTTCTAAGATAAAAGAAATAGCTGATTTACCAAATCTTATAGAAATACAAGTAGATTCTTATAAGTGGTTTTTAGAAGAAGGTTTAAAAGAAGTTTTTAATGATATTTCTCCAATTGAGGATTATACAGGTAATTTAATATTAGAGTTTGTAGATTACTCTCTAGATGATAAGCCTAAGTATGACATTGAAGAATGTAAAGAAAGAGATGCTACATATTGTGCGCCTCTAAAAGTAAAAGTAAGACTTATTAATAAAGAAACTGGAGAAATAAAAGAACAAGAAGTATTTATGGGAGACTTCCCGCTTATGACAGATAGAGGGACTTTCGTAATAAATGGAGCGGAAAGAGTTATCGTAAGTCAATTAGTTAGATCACCTGGTGTATATTATGCACAAGAGAGAGATAAAGCTGGTAAAAAACTAATATCTTCTACTGTTATACCTAATAGAGGTGCTTGGTTAGAATATGAAACTGATTCTAATGATGTTATTTCTGTTAGAGTAGATAGAACAAGAAAACAACCAGTAACAGTATTATTAAGAGCGTTAGGAATAGGATCAAATGCTGAAATAATAGATCTTTTAGGTGAAGACGAAAGATTAATGGCTACATTAGAAAAAGATAACACTACAAATGTTGAAGAAGGTCTAGTTGAAATTTATAAAAAATTAAGACCAGGTGAACCACCAACAGTTGAAAGTGCATCTTCATTAATAAATGCTCTTTTCTTTGATGCTAAAAGATATGATTTAGCAAAAGTAGGTAGATATAAATTTAATAAAAAGCTTGCTTTAGCTTATAGAATAATGAATAGAATAGCTTACGACGACGTAATAAATCCAGAAACTGGAGAGGTATTCGTAAAAGCTGATGAAAAAATAAGCTACGATGATGCTTGGAAAATACAAAATGCAGGTATCAATGCAGTTACTATAAAAACAGAAGACGAAAAGAAAGTTAAAGTAATAGGAAATAACTTTGTTGACATAAAAGAACATATACATTTTGACATAGATGATTTAAAGATAAAAGAAAAAGTTCACTACCCTACTTTAAAAGAAATTTTAGATGAATGTAGTGATGAAGAAGAAATAAAAGAAAGTATAAGAATAAGAAGAAAAGAATTAATTCCTAAACATATATTATTAGACGATATAATTGCTTCTATAAGTTACGAATTTAACCTATTCTTTGGAATAGGAAATGTAGATGATATAGACCATCTAGGTAACAGAAGAATAAGATCAGTTGGGGAATTATTACAAAACCAAGTTAGAATTGGTCTTTCAAGAATGGAAAGAGTTATAAGAGAAAGAATGACTGTACAAGACATGGAAGCTATAACTCCACAAGCTTTAGTAAACATAAGACCAGTTTCAGCTGCTATCAAAGAATTCTTTGGTAGTTCGCAATTATCTCAGTTCATGGATCAAACAAACCCATTATCTGAGTTAACACATAAGAGAAGATTATCAGCATTAGGACCAGGTGGTCTTTCAAGAGAAAGAGCTGGATTCGAAGTGCGTGACGTCCACCATTCACATTATGGTAGAATGTGTCCTATAGAAACACCAGAAGGACCAAACATCGGTCTTATAAACTCATTAGGAACATACGCTAAAATAAATGAATATGGATTTATAGAATCTCCTTACAGAAAATATGATAAAGAAACAGGAAAGATGACAGATGAGATACATTATCTTACAGCAGATGAAGAAGATCTTTTCATAAGAGTGCAAGCAAATGAACCGTTAAATGAAGATGGTAGCTTTGTAAATTCAAAGGTTGTTTGTAGAACTATAAATGGTACAGTGGAACTTGTTCCTGCTGAAAGAGTTGACTTTATGGATATATCTCCTAAACAAGTTGTATCTATAGCAACAGCTATGATACCTTTCCTTGAAAATGACGATGCCAACCGTGCCCTAATGGGATCAAACATGCAACGTCAAGCAGTGCCTCTAATGAGAAGAGAAGCACCTATCATAGGTACAGGAGTTGAATACAGAGCTGCAAAAGACTCTGGAGCAGTTGTTGTTGCTAAACATTCTGGTATAGCAGAAAGAGTAACAGCAGACGAAATCGTAATAAAAAGAGAAGATGGAAATAAAGATAGATACAAATTACTTAAATTTAAGCGTTCAAACCATGGTACTTGTGTAAATCAAACACCTATTGTAAACAAAGGTGACCAAATACAAGCAGGTGATGTAATCGCCGATGGACCAGCTACAGATTTAGGTGAAATAGCATTAGGTAGAAACTGCTTAATCGCATTTATGACTTGGGAAGGTTATAACTACGAAGATGCCGTTTTAATCAATGAAAGACTTGTAAAAGAAGATAGATTATCAACTATTCATATAGAAGAATATGAATGTGAAGCTAGAGATACTAAACTAGGACCAGAAGAAATAACTAAAGATATACCAAATGTAGGTGAAAGTGCAATCAAGAACTTAGACGACAGAGGTATAATCAGAATAGGTGCTGAAGTTGATTCAGGAGATATATTAGTTGGTAAGGTAACTCCAAAAGGAGAAACTGAACTTACTGCTGAAGAAAGATTACTTCGTGCAATCTTCGGTGAAAAAGCTAGAGAAGTTAGAGATACATCTCTAAAGGTACCTCATGGTGAATCAGGTATAATAGTTGACGTAAAAGTCTTTACAAGAGAAAATGGTGACGATTTATCACCAGGTGTAAATGAATTAGTTAGATGTTATATAGCTAAGAAGAGAAAAATAAAAGTCGGAGATAAAATGGCCGGACGTCATGGTAATAAAGGGGTTATCTCAAGAGTATTACCAGAAGAAGATATGCCATTTATGGAAGACGGAACACCTATGGATATAGTACTTAATCCACAAGGTATACCATCTCGTATGAACATCGGTCAGGTGCTTGAAGTTCACTTAGGACTTGCTGCTAAGAAATTAGGATGGTATGTTGCTACATCAGTATTTGATGGAGCTAAAGAAAGTGATATAATGGATGCTCTTGAACAAGCAGGATATCCAAGAGATGGTAAATTAACATTATATGATGGTAGAACAGGTGAAACATTTGATAATAAGATAACAGTAGGTTACATGTATTACTTAAAACTACATCACTTAGTTGATGATAAGTTACATGCAAGAAGTACAGGACCATATTCACTAGTAACTCAACAACCACTTGGAGGTAAAGCTCAATTCGGTGGACAAAGATTTGGTGAAATGGAAGTTTGGGCTCTTGAAGCATACGGAGCTGCACACATACTTCAAGAAATACTTACAGTTAAATCAGACGACGTTGTAGGTCGTGTAAGAACTTACGAAGCAATAGTAAAAGGTGAAAATATTCCTGAACCAGGAATACCTGAATCATTCAAAGTTCTTATAAAAGAACTTCAAAGTTTATGTCTAGATGTTAAAGTTTTAAGTGAAGAAGATGAAGAATTAGAAGTAAAAGAATCTACAGACATAGATGATGAAGTTGATGGAAACTTCGAATTAAATCTTATCAGTGATGAAAGAGAAGTAGAAGAATCTCATGTTATTGAAGATATAGAAGATGAAGATGATGATTTAATAGAAGCAGACATAGATTATGATGTTGAAGAAGTAGATGATAGTTTGAATTTTGATTTCAGTGGCTTTGAAGATGAAGACAACAGTGATTTTGAAATATAGTTTTATAATAAAATAAATATCAAATAGAAGGGAGAGAACTCCTTGTTTGAATTAAACAATTTCGAGTCGATAAAAATAGGTTTAGCATCTCCAGAACGTATAAGAGAATGGTCTAGAGGAGAAGTTAAAAAACCAGAAACAATTAATTACCGTACTTTAAAACCAGAAAAAGACGGTTTATTCTGTGAAAGAATATTTGGACCACAAAAGGACTGGGAATGTCATTGTGGTAAGTATAGAAGAGTTAGATATAAAGGTGTAGTTTGTGATAGATGTGGTGTAGAAGTAACTAAATCTAAAGTAAGAAGAGAAAGAATGGGACATATAGAGCTTGCAGCTCCTATGTCTCACATCTGGTACTTCAAAGGTATCCCAAGTAGAATGGGTCTTTTACTTGATATGTCACCAAGATCTCTAGAAAAAATACTATACTTTGCTTCATATGTTGTTATAGATCCAGGTGAAACTGGATTAAACGAAAAACAATTACTAACAGAAAAAGAATTTAGAAGTAATTATGAAAAATATGGAAATACTTTTGAAGTTGGTATGGGTGCTGAAGCAGTTAAAAAATTATTAATGAAAATTGACCTAGAACAAGAAAGTAAAGCATTAAGAGATGACTTAAAAGACAGTACAGGTCAAAAAAGAGTTAGAACAATAAGAAGATTAGAAGTAGTTGAAGCATTCAGAAAATCAGGAAACAAACCTGAATGGATGATACTAGAAGCTATTCCAGTAATTCCACCAGATTTAAGACCTATGGTTCAATTAGACGGTGGTAGATTTGCTACTTCTGACTTAAATGACTTATATAGAAGAGTTATAAACAGAAATAACAGATTAAAAAGATTATTAGAACTTGGAGCTCCAGACATCATAGTTAGAAACGAAAAGAGAATGCTTCAAGAAGCTGTAGATGCTTTAATAGACAATGGTAGAAGAGGTAGACCAGTTACAGGTCCAGGAAATAGACCATTAAAATCTTTATCAGATATGCTTAAAGGTAAACAAGGTCGTTTCCGTCAAAACTTACTTGGTAAACGTGTTGACTACTCAGGACGTTCAGTTATAGTTGTTGGACCAGATCTTAAATTCTATCAATGTGGTCTTCCAAGAAAAATGGCTCTTGAATTATTCAAACCATTCGTAATGGATAAATTAGTTAAAGAAGGATATGCACATAATATAAAAAGTGCTAAATCATTAGTAGAAAAAGTAAAACCAGAAGTATGGGATGTTCTTGAAGAAGTAATTAAGAGCCATCCAGTACTACTTAACCGTGCCCCTACTCTTCATAGATTAGGTATACAAGCATTTGAACCAGTTTTAGTTGAAGGTAAAGCTATAAGACTACATCCACTAGCTTGTACAGCATACAATGCTGACTTCGACGGTGACCAAATGGCTGTCCATGTACCTTTATCAGTAGAAGCACAAGCAGAAGCTAGATTCTTAATGCTTTCTGTAAATAATATACTTGCTCCAAAAGATGGTTCTCCAATAACTACTCCATCTCAAGATATGGTTCTAGGATGTTATTACTTAACTATAGAATCTCAAGGAGGAGAAAAGGGAACAGGAACAGTATTCAAAGACTTTAACGAGTTAATGATGGCTTATCAAACTAAAGCAGTAGAATTACATGCAACAGTAAAAATGAGAGTTAAATTAGCTGATGGTAGAGTTGGTATTACAGAAAGTACAGTAGGTAGATTTATATTCAACGAAAATATACCTCAAGATTTAGGATTTGTTAATAGAGACGAAGATCCATTTGGATTAGAAATAAATTATTTAGTTGATAAAAAAGCTTTAGGTAAAATTATAGATAAATGTTTCAGAAGACATGGAAACACTATAACTGCTGAAGTTTTAGACCACATAAAATCATTAGGATTTAAATATTCTACTATAGGTGGTATAACAGTTGCAGTTGCAGATATGAAAATACCACCAGCTAAAAAAGATTTAATAAAAGCTGCAGAACAACAAGTTGAAAAATACGAAAAAGTATTCAGAAGAGGTTTAATCTCTGATGAAGAAAGATATGAAAAAGTTATAGAAACTTGGACTAAGACAACTGAAGAAGTTACAGATGCCTTAATGAATGGACTTGAAAGATTAAATAACATCTATATAATGGCCCATTCAGGAGCCAGAGGTTCTAAGAACCAAATAAGACAGTTAGCAGGAATGCGTGGACTTATGGCCAATGCATCTGGTAAAACAGTTGAAATCCCAGTTAAATCTAACTTCCGTGAAGGGTTATCAGTTATGGAATACTTCACATCTTCACATGGTGCTAGAAAAGGGTTAGCCGATACAGCTCTTCGTACAGCCGATTCAGGTTACTTAACAAGAAGACTTGTTGACGTCAGCCAAGACGTAATAGTTAGAGATTATGACTGTGGAACAACAGAAACAACAGAAATATTTGCAATAACAGATGGAAATGAATCAATAGAAGATTTATACGATAGAATAGTTGGTAGATATACTATAGATCCTATAGTACATCCACAAACTGGAGAAGTATTAGTAGAAGCAGACACTATGATACAAGAAGATGATGCAGAAGCTATAGTAGCAGCTGGTATCGAAAAAGTTAATATAAGAACAGTTCTTAACTGTAAAACTCATCATGGTGTATGTTCTAAATGTTATGGTAGAAACTTAGCTACTGGTAAAGAAGTTAATATCGGTGAAGCTGTAGGTATAATCGCAGCTCAATCAATCGGTGAACCAGGTACACAGCTTACAATGCGTACATTCCATACAGGTGGGGTTGCCGGTGGAGATATAACTCAAGGGCTTCCAAGGGTTGAAGAGCTATTTGAAGCTAGAAAACCAAAAGGTTTAGCTACAATCACAGAAATTTCAGGTAGAGTTGAAATAGACGAAACAGGAAAGAGAAAAGAAGTTGTAGTAATACCAGATGAAGGTGAAAGAGAAGTTTACCAAATACCATATGGATCAAGATTAAGAGTGAAACAAGGTCAACTTGTTGAAGCTGGGGACCCACTTACTCAAGGTTCTATAAATCCACACGATATAGTTAGAGTCAAAGGTATAGGTGGAGTTCAAGAATACATTGTAAAAGAAGTTCAAAGAGTTTATAGACTTCAAGGGGTTGATATCAACGATAAACATATAGAAGTAATTGTAAGACAAATGCTATCTAAGGTTAAAGTTGAAGATCCAGGAGATACAGATTTATTACCAGGAGGTTATGAAGATGTATTAACATTTGAAGAATGCAATCAAGAAGCTGAAGCAAATGGATTAAGACCAGCAGTTGCTAAGAGAGTTTTACTTGGTATAACAAAAGCATCTCTTGCTACAGATTCATTCTTATCAGCAGCATCATTCCAAGAAACAACTAGAGTTTTAACAGAAGCTGCTATAAAAGGAAAAGAAGACCACCTAATAGGACTTAAAGAAAATGTTATATTAGGTAAATTAATTCCAGCAGGAACAGGAATGAAAAAATATAGAAACATAGCGGTTCAAAAAATAGATCAAGAATCTTTATAAGATTGTTATATAAACATTCTTGACATAGTCCGTATGTGATGTTAAAATATAAAAGTGCGAATTTAAAAGTTTACTTTGGATACTGTTCAGGGTAAACTTTTAAATAAGCTTTAATATAATTAAAGAACTATTAAGTACCAAGCTATTAAATGTTTGTGTATGAGACGAACATTTAACTACGGAAATCGGTAGGAATATCCGATTTAGTTGGCGATCATTTTTAAGATCGAAATTTTAGAAGAAGGAGGTGCAGATGATGCCAACAATTAACCAATTAGTTCGTAAGAGTAGAAAAGATTCAGTTAAAAAATCTACTGCTCCAGCATTACAAAAGAGTTACAATTCTTTAAACAAAAAAACAACTGATGCAAGTTCACCACAAAAAAGAGGAGTTTGTACATCAGTAAAAACAGTTACTCCTAAAAAACCAAACTCAGCTTTAAGAAAAGTTGCCAGAGTTAAATTAACAAACGGAATAGAAGTTTCTGCTTATATACCAGGTGAAGGACATAACTTACAAGAACATAGTGTTGTTCTTATAAGAGGAGGAAGAGTTAAAGACCTTCCAGGGGTTAGATACCATATATTAAGAGGTACATTAGATACTGCTGGTGTTGATAAAAGAATGCAAGCAAGATCTAAATATGGTGCTAAGAGACCAAAAGCTGCTAAAAAATAAAACACTAAATCGAAATTGAAATATTATAGTGCGGTGCTTTAAATATATATATATTTATGGCATACGGCATTGTGATAATATGTCGAGTACCGATGATTTAAGATAAAAATAATTAAGGAGGGAAGCAAAATGCCAAGAAAAGGTAATGTTCCAAAGAGAGATGTATTACCAGATCCAGTATACGGAAGTAAGGTAGTTACAAAATTAATAAATAATTTAATGATAGACGGAAAAAAAGGAAAAGCACAAAAAATAGTATATGATGCTTTTGACATAATAGCTGAAAAAACTGGAGAAGATGCTTTAGAAGTATTCAACAAAGCAATGGATAACATAATGCCAGTTTTAGAAGTAAAAGCTAGAAGAGTTGGTGGGGCTAACTACCAAGTTCCAATAGAAGTTAGACCTGACAGAAGACAAACTTTAGGTTTAAGATGGTTAGTAAGATACACAAGAGCTCGTGGAGAAAAAGGAATGGTAGAAAAACTTGCGAGAGAAATAATGGATGCTGCAAACAATACAGGAGCATCAGTTAAGAAGAGAGAAGATACTCATAAAATGGCTGAAGCAAATAAAGCATTTGCTCATTACAGATTCTAATTTGATTCTAATATCGGAATTCAATTAGGAATTAAGAAATATTAGAGGATATCTAAGGAGGATAACCATGGCTAGAAATTTTCCTTTGGAAAGAACTAGAAATATAGGAATCATGGCTCATATAGATGCAGGTAAAACAACTACTACAGAAAGAATCCTGTTCTATACTGGGCGTACACATAAAATAGGAGAAACTCATGAAGGAGCTTCTCAAATGGACTGGATGGAACAAGAAAAAGAAAGAGGTATAACAATAACTTCTGCTGCAACAACTACAACTTGGAAAGATCACAGAATAAACATAATAGATACACCAGGGCACGTAGACTTCACAGTTGAAGTTGAAAGATCTCTTAGAGTTCTAGATGGTTCAGTAGCTGTTTTCTGTGCTAAAGGTGGGGTTGAACCTCAATCTGAAAATGTATGGAGACAAGCTGAAACTTACGGAGTACCAAGAATAGCATTCGTTAACAAAATGGATATACTTGGTGCAGACTTCTACAATGTTGTAGAAATGATGAAAGAAAGATTAGGTTCTAATGCAGTTCCTGTTCAATTACCAATAGGTAAAGAAGATACATTCAAAGGTGTTGTAGACTTAATAAAAATGGATGCTATAATCTATGAAGATGACCTAGGTACTGTTATGGACGAAACAGATATACCAGAAGATATGAAAGAATTAGCTGCTGAATGGAGAGAAAAATTAGTTGAAGCAGTTGCTGAAACTGATGAAGACTTAATGATGAAATATCTTGAAGGTGAAGAATTAACTGAAGAAGAAATAAAAGGTGCTATAAGAAAAGCTACTATAGCTTGTGAAATGAACCCAGTATTCTGTGGTACTGCTTACAGAAATAAAGGTGTTCAACCTGTTATAGATGCTGTTATAGATTACTTACCAGCTCCAACTGATATAGCTGCTATAAAAGGTGTATTACCAGATGGAACTGAAGCTGAAAGACATTCTTCTGATGAAGAACCATTCTCAGCATTAGCATTCAAAATAATGACTGACCCATTCGTAGGTAAATTAGCGTTCTTCAGAGTTTACTCTGGTACTTTAGAATCTGGTTCTTATGTATTAAATGCAACTAAGAACAAGAGAGAAAGAATAGGACGTATCCTACAAATGCATGCAAATACAAGAAAAGAAATAACTGAAGTTTATGCAGGAGATATAGCTGCTGCAGTAGGTTTAAAAGATACTACAACAGGAGATACTTTATGTGCTCCAGATAGTCCAATCATACTTGAATCTATGGAATTCCCTGAACCAGTTATCGACGTAGCTATCGAACCAAAATCAAAAGCTGCTCAAGAAAAAATGGGTATAGCTCTTCAAAAATTAGCTGAAGAAGACCCTACTTTCAGAGTTAGAACTGATGAAGAAACTGGTCAAACTATAATCGGTGGTATGGGTGAATTACACTTAGAGATCATAGTAGACAGATTATTAAGAGAATTCAAAGTTGAAGCAAATGTTGGTGCTCCACAAGTTGCTTACAGAGAAACTATAACTAAACCAGTTGATGTAGAATACAAATATTCTAAACAATCAGGTGGTAGAGGACAATACGGTCACGTTAAAATTAGAGTTAACCCACAAGAACCAGGTGCTGGATACTCATTCGAAAACAAAACTGTTGGTGGATCTGTTCCAAAAGAATATGTTGGTCCAACTGATATGGGTATACAAGGTGCTATGCAAGCCGGTGTTGTTGCAGGATATCCTGTAGTTGACGTTGCTGTTGAATTATACGATGGTTCTTACCATGAAGTCGATTCATCAGAAATGGCATTCAAAATGGCTGGTTCAATGGCTATGAAAGAAGCTTTAAAGAAAGGTGATTCAGTATTACTTGAACCTTACTTCAAAGTTGAAGTTGTTACTCCAGAAGAATACATGGGTGACGTTATGGGTGGAATAAACTCTAAGAGAGGTTTAATCCAAGGTATGGAAGCTAGAAGCGGTGCACAAGTTATAAATGCATTCGTTCCACTTTCAGAAATGTTCGGTTACTCAACTGAATTAAGATCTACTACTCAAGGTAGAGCTACTTACACTATGATATTTGACCACTACGAACAAGTTCCAGCTAACGTAGCTAAAAAAATATCAGAAGGTAGATAATAAATAATTTAAATTAAAAAAATAAGAGGCGAGGATTCGTCCTCGTCTTATAGAAAATATATAAATTTTATAATAAAAACATTAGGAGGTAATTCAAAATGGCTAAGGCTAAATACGAAAGAACTAAACCACATGTTAATATAGGAACAATCGGCCACGTTGACCACGGTAAAACTACATTAACAGCTGCAATAACAAAAACATTATTTGACAGATATCAATTAGGAGAAGCTGTAGATTTCGCTAACATAGATAAAGCTCCAGAAGAAAGAGAAAGAGGAATCACAATATCAACAGCTCACGTTGAATACGAAACTCCAAATAGACACTACGCACACGTTGACTGCCCAGGACATGCTGACTACGTTAAAAACATGATAACAGGAGCAGCTCAAATGGACGGTGCAATATTAGTTGTATCAGCAACTGATGGACCAATGCCACAAACAAGAGAACATATACTATTATCAAGACAAGTTGGTGTACCATACATAGTAGTATTCTTAAACAAATGTGATATGGTAGACGACGAAGAATTATTAGAATTAGTAGAAATGGAAATAAGAGAATTATTAGACGAATATGAATTCCCAGGAGATGACACTCCAATAATAAGAGGATCAGCATTAAAAGCATTAGAAGATCCATCAAGCGAATGGGGAGACAAAATAGTAGAATTATTCGAAGCAATAGATGAATATATACCAGCTCCAGAAAGAGATATAGACAAACCATTCTTAATGCCAGTAGAAGACGTATTCTCTATAACAGGTAGAGGAACTGTTGCAACAGGTAGAGTAGAAAGAGGACAATTAAAAATCCAAGACGAAGTAGAAATAGTAGGATTAAAAGAAGAATCAAGAAAAGTAGTAGTAACAGGAATAGAAATGTTCAGAAAATTATTAGACAGCGCAGAAGCTGGAGATAATATAGGAGCATTATTAAGAGGTGTGCAAAGAAACGAAATCGAAAGAGGACAAGTTTTAGCAAAACCAGGAACTGTTAACGCTCATACAAAATTCACAGCAGAAATATACGTATTAAAGAAAGAAGAAGGTGGAAGACATACTCCATTCTTCGATGGATATAGACCACAATTCTACTTCAGAACAACAGACGTAACTGGTGCTTGTAAATTACCAGAAGGAACAGAAATGGTAATGCCAGGAGACAACATAACAATAGAAGTTGACTTAATAAACAAAATATGTGTAGAAGAAGGATTAAGATTCGCTATAAGAGAAGGTGGTAGAACAGTAGCATCTGGTGTTGTAGCAACTATAATAGAATAATTTTTCGGATAACACATAATAAAATAAAGAATTTAGGGGAGGACGAAGGTTTTCCCCTTTTTATTTTAAGGAAGTAATTATAAAATGTTGACAATGTAATTTAAAGATTGTATACTGAATAAGGCTTTTGAATTAAAGATAATTTTCTTCTGAATCTAAGACTTGGCAAAAATAAACTAAATAAAATTATAAAAAAGTCTTGAAAAAGTAGGAAGAATAATATAAAATATAATAGTGTGCTTGAGAGATACGAAAAAAATCCAAATTTAATCATTATATAGGAATAAAAAATAAGTTAAAGTTTACAGAACACCCGGAACTGTGTATCGGTATAATGATTAAATTTAAAAGTAAAAAAAGGAGGGAAACAAAAATGGCTAAAAATGAAAAAATAAGAATAAGATTAAAGTCATATGATCACAAATTATTAGATTTTTCAGCTGGTAAAATAGTTGAAACTGCTAAAAAAGCTGGATCACAAGTTTCAGGACCTGTGCCACTACCAACTGAAAAACAAGTTGTGACAATATTAAGAGCTGTTCATAAATATAAAGATTCTAGAGAACAGTTCGAAATAAGAACTCATAAGAGATTAATAGACATAACTAGTCCAACACCTAAAACTGTAGACTCATTAATGAGATTAGATTTACCAGCTGGTGTAGACATAGAAATCAAATTATAAGAAAAACGACACCTAAGATACGGTCCTATAAGGTTGTTATCTTAGAATGATTGCCAAACAGGTAATCCGCTGTAAGAATTATAGGAGGTGCTAATATGAAAGGATTATTAGGAAAAAAAGTAGGTATGACTCAAATATTCACTGAACAAGGTGAAGTAATACCTGTAACAGTAGTTGAAGCAGGACCAGTAGTTGTAACTCAAATAAAAACAACTGAAAAAGATGGATATACTGCAATACAAGTTGGTTTCGAAGATGCTAAAGAAAAAGCTTTAAACAAACCACAAAAAGGACATTTAGCTGCTGCTAATACATTAAAAAAACACTTAAAAGAATTTAGAGTAGATTCTGTAGATGGATATACAGTAGGACAAGAAATAAAAGCTGATTTATTCGCTGCAGGTGAATTAATAGATGTTACTGGAATAAGTAAAGGTAAGGGATTCCAAGGTCCAATAAAAAGACATGGACAATCTAGAGGACCTGAAACTCACGGTTCTAGATACCACAGAAGACCAGGTTCAATGGGAGCTTGTTCTTACCCAGGTAGAGTTTTCAAAAACAAAAAATTAGCTGGACACATGGGTAGCGTTAAAGTTACAGTTCAAAACTTAGAAGTAGTAAGAGTTGATGCTGACAAAAACTTTATCTTAGTTAAAGGTGCTATACCAGGAGCTAAGGGTTCAGTGGTAACAATAAAAGAAGCAGCAAAAGCTTCTAAATAATGACTAACCTAAGAAAGGAGGAATCACAATGCCAAAAATGAACGTATTAAACATACAAGGACAAAATGTTGGTGAAATAGAATTATCAGATGCTGTATTCGGTGTTGAAGTGAATGAGCATGTATTATATGAAGTTGTAAAAAACCAACTTGCGAATAAAAGACAAGGTACTCAATCTGCTAAAACTAGAGCAGAAGTAAGAGGTGGCGGAAGAAAACCTTGGAGACAAAAAGGAACAGGTAGAGCTAGACAAGGTTCTATAAGAGCTGTACAATGGATCGGTGGAGGAGTTGCTTTTGCACCAAAACCAAGAAGTTACAGATATACATTACCAAAGAAAGTTAGAAGATTAGCTATGAAGAGTGCTTTAACTTCTAAAGTTCAAGCAAATGAAATGATAGTATTAGATGCTTTAACAATGGAAGCTCCTAAAACTAAAGAATTTGCTAACATATTAAAAAATATAAATGCTGCTAAAAAAGCTTTAGTAGTAATGGCTGAAAAGAACGAAAACGTAATAAAATCAGCTGCAAATATACCAAATGTTGAAACTGCATTAGTTAACACTATAAATGTATATGACATATTAAAATATGATTCATTCATAATAACTACTGATGCTGTTAAGAAAGTGGAGGAGGTGTACGCATAAAATGACTAATCCACATGATATAGTTATAAGACCAATAGTTACTGAACAAAGTATGGCTGATATGGCTGAAAGAAAATACACTTTTGTAGTTCAAAAAGGAGCTAACAAAACTGAAATAAAAAAAGCAGTAGAAAAAATATTCGGAGTAGATGTAGAAAAAGTAAATACATTAAACTACGATGGAAAAACTAAGAGAATGGGTAGAAGCATAGGAAAAACTGCTAGCTACAAAAAAGCAGTAGTTAAATTAACTGCTGATAGCAAAGAAATAGAATTTTTCCAAGGTATGTAATACTTAAGAAATAAAGGAGGGAAAATAAGATGGCTATTAAAAAATTTAAACCAACTTCTCCTGCCTTAAGAGAAATGACAGTTTTTATATCTGATGAAGTTACAACTAACCAACCAGAAAAATCTCTTTTAGTACCTTTAAAGAAGAATTCTGGAAGAAACGTTCACGGAAGAATAACTGTTCGTCACAGAGGTGGAGGAAACAGAAGAAAATATAGAGTAATAGATTTTAAAAGAAATAAAGATGGTATACCAGCAAAGGTTGCTACTATAGAATACGATCCAAATAGAACTGCTAATATAGCATTATTAAACTATGCAGATGGTGAAAAAAGATATATCTTAGCTCCAGTTGGAATAAAAGTTGGAGATACTTTATTATCAGGACCAGAAGCAGATATCAAACCAGGTAATGCATTAGCATTAAGAAACATGCCAGTAGGTACTGTAGTTCATAACATAGAATTAAAAGCAGGTAAAGGTGCTCAATTAGTTAGATCTGCAGGAGTTTCTGCTCAATTAATGGCTAAAGAAGGAAACAAAGCTTTATTAAGATTACCATCAGGTGAAATGAGATATGTTGCTATAGACTGTAAAGCTACTATAGGACAAGTTGGTAACGTAGAACATGCTAACGAAACTATCGGTAAAGCAGGTAGAAAAAGACATATGGGTATAAGACCTACAGTAAGAGGTTCTGTTATGAACCCTAATGACCATCCACACGGTGGTGGGGAAGGTAGATCTCCAATAGGTAGACCATCTCCAGTAACTCCATGGGGTAAACCAGCTCTTGGATACAAAACTAGAAAGAAAAATAAAGCGTCTAATAAATTAATAGTTTCAAGAAGAACTAAATAATAGATTTTAAATAGAAATTTATTTTACTCGGGAAGGAGGAAATTAAATGTCAAGATCAACTAAAAAAGGACCTTTTGTTCACCCTAGACTTCTTAAAAAAATAGAAGCTATGAACGAAAGCGGAAATAAAGAAGTTATAAAAACTTGGTCAAGAAGTTCAACTATATTCCCTCAAATGGTAGAGCACACTATAGCTGTACATGACGGAAGAAGACATATTCCTGTATATATAACAGAAGATATGGTAGGACACAAATTAGGAGAGTTCGTTGCAACAAGAACTTTCAAAGGTCACAAAGATGACGAAAAAAGTAATAAGAGAAAATAATTAAATCCTGACTAGGAAAGGAGGAAGAACGATGGAAGCAAGATCAATCGCAAAATATGTACGTGTATCTCCAAGAAAAGCAGGTCAAGTATGCTCTCTTGTAAGAGGTAAAAACGTTGATGAAGCTTTAGCAATATTAAAATTCACTCCTAGAGGAGCAGCTGATATAATAGCTAAAGTAGTAAAATCAGCAAAAGCTAATGCTGAAAATAACCATGAAATGGATGCAGATAAATTATATATAGCATCAATAGTTGCTAATCAAGGACCAACTATAAAAAGATTTATGCCTAGAGCACAAGGTCGTGCAACTATGATAAGAAAAAGAACTTCTCACATAGAGGTTGTTTTAAAAGAAAGACAATAGAGTTAGGAGGGAAATAAATGGGACAAAAGGTTAACCCACACGGACTAAGAGTCGGTGTTATAAAAGATTGGGATTCAAGATGGTTTACTACTGATAAAAAAGAGTTCGGAAGTTTATTATTAGAAGACCACCAAATAAGAACATTCCTAAAAGAAAAATTATATGTTGCTGGTGTTGCCAAAATAGAAATAGAAAGATCAGCAAACAAAATAAGAATAGATCTTCATGTTGCTAAACCAGGTGTTGTTATAGGTGCAGCTGGAGCTAAAATAGAAGCTTTAAAAGCTGAATTAGAAAAAATGACTAAGAAAACTGTTATAGTTAATATAATAGAAGTTAAAGGAATAGATAGAAATGCTCAATTAGTAGCTGAAAACATAGCATTAGCTATCGAAAGAAGGGTAGCTTTCAGAAGAGCTATGAAACAAGCTGTACAAAGAGCTTTAAAATCTGGTGCAAAAGGTATAAAAGTTGCTGCATCTGGTAGATTAGGTGGAGCTGAAATGGCTAGAACTGAAGGTTATAGCGAAGGAAATGTACCACTTCAAACTTTAAGATCAGATATAGATTACGGTTTCGCTGAAGCTGATACTACTTATGGAAAAATAGGTATAAAAGTTTGGATATGCAATGGTGAAGTTTTACCAACTAGAAATGGTGTAAACCCAAGAGAAGAAAGAAAAGATAACAGAAGAGATAGAAGAGATAACAAGAGAAGAGATAATAGAAGAGATAACAATAGAAGAAATTCTAGAGGAAATGACAGAGCTAGAGGACAAAGACCACAAGGACAAAGACCTCAAAGAGCTGAAAAAAATAATTAATTAAAGTTAGCTTCAAGGAAGGAGGAGAAATCTCATGTTAATGCCAAAGAGAGTAAAACGTCGTAGAGTTCATAGAGGTAGAATGACTGGAAAGGCTCAAAAAGGTAACACAGTTACTTACGGAGAATACGGACTAGTTGCTTTAGAACCATCTTGGATAACTTCTAATCAAATAGAAGCTGCCAGAATCGCGATGACAAGATATATAAAAAGAGGCGGGAAGGTTTGGATAAAAATATTCCCTCATAAACCAGTAACAAGAAAACCAGCTGAAACTCGTATGGGTGCTGGGAAAGGTTCTCCAGAATATTGGGTAGCCGTAGTTAAACCAGGAAGAGTAATGTTTGAATTAGCAGGTGTTCCTGAAGATAAAGCTAGAGAAGCAATGAGACTAGCAGCTCACAAACTTCCTATAAAATGTAAATTTGTGAAAAAAGAAGATTTAGAAGTAAAGGGTGGTGAATAGGATGAAAGCTAAAGAGTTAAGAGATTTAAACAGCGAAGAGCTAATAGTAAAATTAAATGACTTCAAAAGTGAATTATTTAGCTTAAGATTCCAATTAGCTACTGGTCAATTAGAAAATACAGCAAGAATAAAAATGGTTAAAAGAGATATCGCAAGAGTTAAAACTATCCTTGCTGAAAGAAAGTTAAACGAAACTAGAGCTTAATTTGGAAAGGAGGCTTTTAAACATGGAAAGAGGAAGAAGAAAAGTAAGAATAGGCCGTGTTGTAAGTAATAAAATGGACAAAACAATAGTTGTTGCTGTTGAAGACTTCGTACGTCATGAATTATACAACAAACCTGTTAAAAGAACTAAAACGTTTAAGGCACACGACGAAAATAACGAATGTAGAATCGGAGATAGAGTAAAAATAATGGAAACTAGACCTTTATCAAAAGACAAGAGATTCAGACTAGTTGAAGTTGTTGAAAAAGTTAAGTAGTTTTTTTGGAAAAGGAGGGATTACGAATGATACAACAAGAGACACGCTTAAAAGTTGCTGACAATTCTGGTGCAAAAGAATTACTATGTATACGTGTACTAGGTGGAAGTAAAAGAAAATATGGTAACGTAGGTGACGTTATAGTTGCTACAGTTAAAAGTGCAACACCTGGTGGAGTTGTAAAAAAAGGAAAAGTAGTTAAAGCTGTTATAGTAAGAAGCAAAAAAGGCATTAAACGTAATGACGGAAGTTATATATCATTCGATGAAAATGCTGCAGTTATAATAAGAGACGACAAAACTCCAGTGGGAACTCGTATATTCGGGCCTGTTGCAAGAGAGTTAAGAGATCATGAATTTATGAAAATAGTTTCTCTTGCTCCAGAAGTACTATAATAAGGAGGTGCAATAGGAGACATGATGCGCGTTAAGAAAGATGATACAGTTGTAGTTATAGCTGGTAAAGATAAAGGTAAAAAAGGTAAAGTTGTTGCTGTTTTACCAAAACAAGACAAAGTAGTAGTTGAAGGTGTTAACATAATAACTAAACACCAAAAACCAAATGCAATAAATCCACAAGGTGGAATAATAAATAAAGAAGCTCCAATCCATATATCTAACGTAATGCCGGTTGATCCAGAAACTGGAAAAGGAACAAGAGTTAGATACGAAGTTAAGGATGGAAAAAAAGTAAGAGTAGCAGTAAAGAGCGGAAAAGAAATATAATACAATACAACTTGAAAGGAGGGACCACAAATGGCTTCTAGATTACAAGAAAAATACATGAAAGAAGTTGCTCCTGCATTAATGGAGAAATTTAATTATAAAAACGTAATGGAAATACCTAAAATAGACAAAATAGTTATAAACATGGGTATAGGAGACGCTAAAGAAAATCCAAAAGGATTAGAAAAAGCTGTTGAAGAAATGGAACTTATAGCAGGTCAAAAACCAGTTATAACAAGAGCTAAAAAATCAGTAGCTAACTTCAAATTAAGAGAAGGTATGCCAATAGGTGCAAAAGTTACTTTAAGACAAGATAAAATGTACTATTTTATGGATAAATTAGTATCAGTTACTTTACCAAGAGTTAGAGACTTCAGAGGTATAAATCCTAACGCTTTCGATGGTAGAGGAAACTACGCTTTAGGAATAAAAGAACAATTAATATTCCCAGAAATAGAATACGATAAAGTAGACAAAGTAAGAGGAATGGATATAATATTCGTTACTACAGCTAAATCAGATGAGGAAGCTAGAGAATTACTAAAATTATTAGGAATGCCATTTTCAAAATAATAGATAAGGAGGGATTCCAGTGGCTAGAAAAGCAATGGTTGTAAAACAACAAAAGAAACAAAAATATAAAACTAGAGAATACACTAGATGTTCTATATGTGGTAGACCACATTCAGTTTTAAGAAACTTTGGTATATGCCGTATATGCTTTAGAGAATTAGCTTACAAAGGACAAATACCTGGTGTTAGAAAAGCAAGTTGGTAGAATTTGCCCAAATATGAAAGGAGGTTTTCAATATGACAATGACAGATCCAATTGCAGATATGCTTACTCGTATAAGAAATGCGAACACTGTTAAGCATGAAACTGTTGACGTTCCAGCTTCTAACATAAAGAAAGAAATAGTAAGAATCTTATTAGAAGAAGGTTTTGTTAGAGGTTATGATGTTATAGAAGATGAAAAACAAGGAATAATAAGAATACAATTAAAGTACGGACAAGCAGGAGAGAAAGTTATACAAGGTATAAAAAGAATCTCTAAACCTGGTATGAGAGTTTATACAAACGCTCATGAAATACCTAAAGTATTAAACGGATTAGGTATAGCAATAATATCTACTTCAAAAGGTATATTAACTGACAAACAAGCAAGAAAAGAAAATGTAGGTGGAGAAGTTATCTGCTACGTTTGGTAATAATATTAAAGAGAGCAAGGAGGTGTAACTATGTCAAGAATAGGTTTAAAACCAATAACAGTGCCAGCAGGTATAGAAGTTACTATAGCTGAAGGTAACCATGTAACTGTAAAAGGACCAAAAGGAACTTTAGAAAACAAATTCGATGCTGCTTTAACAATAAAACAAGAAGGTAATGTTATAACAGTAGAAAGACCAACAAACAACAAACAACATAGATCATTACACGGATTAACTAGAACATTAATAAACAACATGATAACTGGTGTTAGCACTGGTTTCGAAAAGAAATTAGAATTAGTTGGTGTTGGATATAGAGCACAAAAACAAGGAAATAAATTAGTTATGAACTTAGGATTCTCTCATCCAGTAGAAATGGAAGATCCAGAAGGAATAACTGTAGAAGTTCCAAATCAAACTGAATTAGTAGTAAAAGGTATAGATAAACAATTAGTAGGAAACTACGCTGCTAAAATAAGAGATTGGAGAAAACCAGAACCATACAAAGGTAAAGGTATTAAATACGCTGGTGAATATATAAGACGTAAAGAAGGTAAAACTGGTAAGAAATAGGCCAAATTAAAAGTTTAACCAAATAAAGGGTGAAAGGAGTGAGCTCAGTGTTAAAGAAAGCTGATAAAAATGCTAAAAGACTTCAAAGACATAAGAGAGTTCGTAGAAAAGTATTCGGAACACCTCAAAGACCAAGATTATGTGTATTTAGAAGTTCAAACAATATATATGCTCAAATAATAGATGACACAAATAGAGTAACTCTTGTAGCTGCATCTTCATTAGAAGAAGCTGTTAAGAGTGCTGTTAATCATACAGGAAACAAAGACGCAGCTAAAAAAGTTGGCGAATTAGTAGCTAAAAAAGCTGTTGAAAAAGGAATCACTGAAGTAGTATTCGACAGAGGCGGATATATATATCATGGAAGAATAAAAGAGTTAGCTGAAGGTGCAAGAGAAGCTGGACTTAAATTCTAATAAAAGAGGAGGGAAGATCACATGCGTCGTAAACTTATAGATGCTAGACAACTAGATTTACAAGAAAGAGTTGTTGAAGTAAGACGTGTTACTAAGGTTGTTAAAGGTGGTAGAAACTTTAGATTCGCAGCTTTAGTAGTAGTCGGAGATGAAAACGGACACGTTGGTATAGGTACTGGGAAAGCAATGGAGGTTCCAGATGCTATAAAGAAAGCAGCAGAAGATGCTAAAAAGAACCTTATAAATGTGCCAATAGTTGGTACAACTATTCCTCACGAAGTAATCGGACACTTCGGTGCTGGAAAAATAATAATAATGCCTGCTCAAGAAGGTACAGGAATCATAGCTGGTGGGGCTGCAAGAACTGTATTAGAATTATCAGGATTAAAAGATGTTAGAGCTAAATGTTTAGGATCTAGAAATCCAAGAAATATGGTTAATGCTGCTATAGAAGGATTAAGTTCTTTAAAAACAGCTGAAGATGTAGCTAGACTTAGAGGTAAAAAAGTAGAAGATCTTTTAGGATAAGGAGGTAGTGTGAAATGGCTAAATTACAAATAAAATTAGTTAGAAGTACAATAGGAACTACTCCTAAACAAAAAAAGAATGTTGAAGCTTTAGGATTAAGAAAAAGAGAACAAGTAGTTGTTAAAGAAGATAATGCCCAAATGAGAGGTATGATCGCAAAAGTTGCTCACTTAGTTGAAGTAACTGAAATAGCTGAATAATTATAGATAAGGAATTAAGAAGGAGGTGCAATCCATGAAACTACATGAGTTAAAACCTGCTGAGGGTGCAGTAAAATCTAGAAAAAGATTAGGTAGAGGTACTGCTACAGGTCAAGGTAAAACTGCAGGACGTGGACAAAAAGGTCAAAAATCTCGTTCAGGCGGTGGAGTAAGAGTTGGATTCGAAGGTGGACAAATGCCACTAGCAAGAAGACTTCCTAAGAGAGGTTTCAAAAATCCATTCACAAAAGAATATACAGAAGTTAACGTTGAACTTTTAAATAGATTCGAAAATGGTACAGAAGTAACTGCAGAATTATTAAAATCTACAGGTGCTATAAGTAAAATAGAAAAAGATGGAATAAAAATATTAGGTCAAGGAAATCTTGAAAAAGCTGTAACAGTTAAAGCTGCTAAGTTCACTGCATCAGCTCAAGAAAAAATCGAAAAAGCTGGAGGAAAAGCAGAATTAGTATAATCTGTTCTTTCGAAAGTTACAGGTGGGTGATATTACGTGCTATCAAAGATCAAACAATCTTGGAAAGTTAAAGATGTAAGAAAAAGAATTTTATATACCCTAATGATGATTCTAATATTTAGAATAGGTACCACAATACCAGTTCCTGGAGTAAATACAGCGATTATAAGTAGTATGGTAAGTGGAAATAACTTACTTGCACTATATAACATGTTTACAGGAGGAGCATTTAGTAACTTTACACTATTTGCTCTAGGTATAGGACCATATATCACAGCTTCAATCATAATACAACTTCTTACAGTTGGATTTGAAAGCTTAAAAGAGCTACAAAAATCTGGTGAAGAAGGTAGAAAGAAGATGAATATGTACACTAGATATACAGCATTAGTATTAGCTATAATACAAGCTGTAGGTATAACTCTAGGAGTTGTAAGAAGTGCATTGACATCTGATAGTGTTTTCTTCATAGCAACAGTTATAATTACATTAATATCAGCAAGTATGATCTTAATGTGGATGGGTGACAGAATTACAGAAAAAGGACTAGGAAATGGAAGTTCTGTCATTATCTTTGTGGGTATTATCTCAAGAATACCTTCAGACATTATAGGTGTTGTATCATCAGTACAACAAGGAACACTAAAAATATGGTTGGGAATATTATTAGCTGTGATAATGCTAGTAACTATAGCTGCTGTTACATTTATAAATGAAGCAGTTAGAAAGATACCAGTACAATATGCTAAAAAAGTTGTAGGAAGAAAATTATATGGAGGTCAAAACTCTCATATACCAATGAAAGTAAATCAATCAGGGGTTATGCCAATAATCTTTGCTAGTTCACTTTTAGCTTTTCCACAAACAATAGCATTATTTATGGGCGAAAATGCTCAAAATTTTGTTTCCACTTACTTAAGCACATCTGGTGATATAGGTTTTTGGATTTATAGATCACTAGAAGTTCTATTGATAGTATTTTTCTCTTATTTTTATACTACAATATCATTTAACGTAGATGATATCGCTGAAAATATGAAAAATAATGGTGGATTCATACCAGGAATCAGACCTGGTAGACCTACAATAGATTATTTAAACAAGATATTATCAAGAATAACTCTTGCTGGGGCTATATTCTTAGCAATAGTTGCAATGATACCAGCATTTACAGTTCATTTTATGCAAGTAAACATGAGTTTAGCAGGTACATCAATACTAATCGTTGTAGGGGTAGCACTTGAACTTAAGAGACAGTTAGAGTCACACCTAGTTATGAGAAGTTATCAAGGATTTTTAAAATAAATTGGAGATGATTAAATGAGACTAATATTATTAGGACCTCCTGGTGCTGGAAAAGGAACTCAAGCAGCAGGGATCGTTGAAAAATACAAAATACCTCACATATCAACAGGAGATATATTCAGACAAAATATAAAAGAGGGAACAGAGCTTGGAAAGAAAGCTAAAGAATATATGGATCAAGGTTTATTAGTTCCAGATGAATTAACAGTTGGTCTAGTAACTGATAGAATATCACAACCAGATTGTGGAAATGGATTCATGCTAGACGGATTTCCAAGAAATGTATCTCAAGCAGTACAATTAGATGCATTCTTAAAAAATAATGGTATTGCTTTAGATAAAGTAATAAACATAGAAGTTGATAAAGAAAAATTAGTTGAAAGAGCTGTAGGTAGAAGAATCTGCAAAGCTTGTGGAGCTACTTATCATATACAATTTAACCCATCTAAAGAAGAAGGCGTTTGTGATATATGTAAAGGAGAACTTTATCAAAGAGCCGATGATAATGAAGAAACAGT
Source organism: Intestinibacter sp. (assembly GCF_034113885.1). Lineage (GTDB taxonomy): Bacteria > Bacillota > Clostridia > Peptostreptococcales > Peptostreptococcaceae > Intestinibacter. The sequence goes on along the minus strand of NZ_JAXEWM010000024.1, from coordinate 35,918 downwards.
TTCTAAGAGAATACAAGTTTATTTAGATGAAACTAAACCATTAGCTGATTACTACTCAAAATCAGGTATAATCGCTGATATAGATGGTCAACAAGCTATAGACAAAGTATTCAACGATATAGTTTCTGCTTTAGAAGGCAAATAATGATCAAATTAAAATCAAAAGAAGAAATACAAATCATGAGAGAGGCTGGCAAAATTGTCGCCGACACTCATGAATTATTAAAGTCAGCTATAATTCCGGGGGTATCTACTCTAGAGTTAGATACAATAGCTGAAGAGAATATAAGAAAATATAATGCAGTACCATCTTTTAAAGGCTATGGAGGATTTAAAGGAAGTATTTGTGCGTCTATAAATAATGAAGTCGTACATGGTATTCCTGGAAATAAAATAGTAAAAGAGGGAGACATTATAAGTATTGATATTGGAGCCTGTTATAAAGGATATCATGGCGACTCCGCAAAGACACATGCAGTTGGTGTGATATCTGAAGAGAACAGGAAATTAATAGAAGTGACACGACAAAGCTTCTATGAAGGAATAAAGTTTGCAAAAATTGGATACAGACTTTCGGACATCTCACACGCAATACAAACACATGTTGAAAAAAGTGGATTTTCGGTAGTCAGGGATTTAGTTGGTCATGGAGTTGGCACACATCTCCATGAACCACCTAATGTACCTAACTATGGAAAACCAGGAAAAGGACCTAAACTTAAAGCTGGAATGGTTTTAGCGATAGAGCCAATGGTGAACATGGGAAAATTTAATGTTAAATGTCTATCAGATGGATGGACAATAGTTACAATCGATGGGAAAAACTCGGCACACTATGAACATACGATAGTAATTACAGAAAATGAACCAATTTTGCTCACAAGTCTTTAAATTTGGTCCAATAAGTGTTATTATAATTAATGCGGGCTTTTATTAGCGTGCAGTTATAAAGTTAAGCATAAGAGTATAAAATACTTTGAAAAAAGTAATAAAATAGTATAAATTTGTTAAAGATACTTTTTAAGAGCTAACTTAATTAAGTCAACATCTTGACTTATTGAATGGAGGGCTGGTTGTTTAATGGCCAAAAAAGATGTAATAGAATTTGAAGGTACAGTTGTAGAAAACTTGCCTAATGCTATGTTTAAAGTTAAATTAGAAAATGGACATGAAGTATTATGCCATTTATCTGGTAAGCTAAGAATGAACTTCATAAGAATTCTTGAAGGAGATAAGGTTAAAATAGAACTTTCACCTTATGATCTTACAAGAGGAAGAATCACTTGGCGTAAGAAGTAGACTACTTACAGTCTAAGGAGGGATTAATAATGAAGGTAAGACCATCAGTAAAACCAATGTGCGAAAAATGCAAGATAATAAAAAGAAAAGGTAAAGTAATGGTTATCTGCGAAAATCCAAAGCACAAACAAAAACAAGGATAATATAAAAAAGAATAGCATTTACAGTAATTTTGTGATATAATAAAAAACTGTGATGTTAACAAAAAATGTTAAAAAATAACGAAAAAAATAGATACGAATTTATATAAGAAACTCGGTTTTTTGTAGAAAACTAATGTAGGAGGTGCAACAATGGCAAGAATCGCTGGGGTAGATTTACCTAATGAAAAAAGAGCGGAAATAGGCTTAACTTATATATATGGTATAGGTAGAGCAACTGCTAATGAAATATTAGCTAAAGCTGAGATCAATCCTGATACTAGAATAAAGGATTTATCAGAAGAAGAAGTTAATACACTAAGAAGAATAATAGATAATGATTTCTTGGTTGAAGGTGACTTAAGAAGAGAAATTGCATTAAACATAAAAAGATTAAGAGACATTAAATGTTACAGAGGTATAAGACATGCTAAAGGATTACCTCTAAGAGGTCAAAAAACTAAGACTAACGCTAGAACTAGAAAAGGTCCTAGAAAGACTGTATCTCGTAAAAAGAAAAAATAATAAGTAGATAGGAGGGAAATTCGAAAAATGGCTAAACAAAAAAAGAAAGTAACACGTATCAGAAGAAGAGAACGTAAAAATATAGATCGTGGACATGCACATATACAATCAACTTTTAATAATACAATAGTTACATTAACAGACGTTCATGGTAATGCTATATCATGGGCATCTTCAGGACAATTAGGATTCAAAGGATCAAGAAAATCAACTCCATTTGCTTCTCAAATGGCTGCAGAAACTGCTGCTAAAGCTGCAATGGAACATGGTTTAAAGAGCGTAGAAGTATTTGTTAAAGGACCAGGTTCTGGTAGAGAAGCTGCTATAAGAGCTTTACAAGCAACTGGACTTGAAGTAACAATGATAAAAGATGTCACTCCAATACCACATAACGGATGTAGACCACCAAAAAGAAGAAGAGTATAATCATAGGAGGTGTAGATAATGGCAAGATATACTGGTGCATCATGCAGACAATGCCGTAGAGAAGGAATGAAATTATTCCTTAAAGGTGATAGATGTTATACAGATAAATGCGCTATAGTTAAAAGAAACTATGCTCCAGGACAACACGGACAAGGGAGAAAGAAACTTTCTAACTATGGATTACAATTAAGAGAAAAACAAAAAGTTAAGAGAATTTACGGAGTTTTAGAAACTCAATTTAGAAACTTATATGAACGTGCAGAAAAAATGTCAGGTAAAACTGGGGAAAACTTATTATGTCTATTAGAAGAAAGATTAGACAACGTAGTTTTCAGAATGGGATTAGCTAACTCTAGAAAAGAAGCTAGACAATTAGTTACTCATGCACACTTTACTTTAAATGGTAAAAAAGTAGATATACCATCATTAACTGTTAAAGTTGGAGATGTTATAGCTGTTAAAGAAACTTCTAAATCATCAGCTAAATTTAAAGCATTAGTTGAAGCAAACAAAGTTGCTCCAAACTGGTTAGATGTAAACTTAGAAGAAATGTCTGCTAAAGTAGTTGCTTTACCAACTAGAGAAGATATAGATATCGAAATAGCAGAACACTTAATCATAGAACTTTATTCAAAATAATAGGCAGTTTTTAAAAATAATTTTAAAATTGTTTACCCTCAGTGGATTAACAAATTTTAAGGAGGGTTTAGTCCATGATAGAAATAGAAAAACCAAAGGTAGATATAATAGAGCTTAGCGAAGACTATAGATATGGTAAATTCGTAGTTGAACCTCTAGAAAGAGGATACGGAATAACTATAGGTAATGCTCTTAGAAGAATATTATTATCTTCTTTACCAGGTGTAGCTGTGCACTCTATAAAAATAGATGGAGTTCTACATGAGTTTTCAACTATACCAGGAGTAAAGGAAGATGTTACTGAAATAATATTATCATTAAAAGAACTTTCAGCTACTATAGATGGTGAAGGTAGTAGAACACTTAAAATAGAAGCTCAAGGTCCATGCTCTATCAAAGGATCTGACATAATATGTCCTCCAGACGTTGAAATATTAAGTAAAGATTTACACATCGCTACTTTAGATGATAATGCTAAGCTTAATATGGAAATATATGTTGATAAAGGTAGAGGATATGTACCAGCAGAAGAAAATAAAACAGAAAATATGCCTATAGGTGTATTACCTGTTGATTCAATATATACTCCAATTGAAAAAGTTAGCTACCATGTAGAAAACACAAGAGTTGGTCAAAAATCTGATTATGATAAGTTAACTCTAGAAATTTTGACTAATGGAAGTATAAATCCTCAAGAAGGAATATCTCTTGCTGCAAAAGTACTTGTTGAACATCTAAATCTATTTATAGATTTAACTGAACATGTTAGCAATGTAGAAATAATGGTAGAAAAAGAAGAAGATCAAAAAGAAAAAGTTTTAGAAATGACTATAGAAGAATTAGATTTATCTGTTAGATCTTACAACTGTTTAAAGAGAGCCGGAATAAATACAGTTGAAGAATTAGCTAATAAGTCTGAAGATGATATGATGAAGGTTAGAAACCTTGGTAAAAAATCATTAGAAGAAGTAATTCAAAAACTAGAAGAACTTGGATTAGGTCTTAAACCAAGCGAAGAATAATCGAGCAAAGGAGGGATTGGCATGGCTAATTACCGTAAGTTAGGTCGTGTGACTTCACACAGAAACCTTATGTTAAGAAACTTAGTAACTGACTTACTAAAAAATGGTAGAATAGAAACTACTGTAACTAGAGCAAAAGAAACTCGTAGAATGGCTGAAAAAATGATAACTCTTGCTAAAAGAGGAGATTTACATGCTAGAAGACAAGTTTTAGCTTATGTTATGGATGAAACTGTTGTAAATAACTTATTCACTGATTTAGCTCCAAAATACGCTGAAAGAAACGGTGGATATACTAGAATAATCAAAAAAGGGCCAAGAAGAGGCGACGCTGCTGAAATGGCATTTATAGAATTAGTTTAGTAAATAATAGTTTTATATAGATAGCCCCATACTGTTGAGTATGGGGTTTGTTTTTATATAAAAAATTAAATAAATAAAATTGTATCCATAAAAAAAGAAAAATGTGGTATTAGTTTTGTTTGAAATTAATATTTTTAAATTTTTATGGATAAACTATGTTATAATAATAAATTGTATAAGTTTTTAAGCTACTGCTTTATAAAGGAGTATATGAAATGGAGAATATAATAAGTGTAAAGGATATGACCTTTGAATATGTAACTATAGATTCTAAATTTAAGGCAATTGACGATTTAAGCTTAGATGTTAAGCCAGGGGAATTTGTTGCAATCATAGGTCACAATGGATCAGGAAAATCTACTTTGTCTAAAAATTTAAATGCAATTTTAGTGCCAAGTGAAGGTGATATTTACATCGACGGTATGAACACAAAGGACGAATCAAATCTTTGGAATATAAGACAAACGGCTGGAATGGTATTTCAAAATCCAGACAACCAAATCGTAGCTACAATAGTAGAAGAGGACGTTGCCTTTGGACCAGAAAATTTAGGAGTAGAGCCTAAGGTAATTAGACAAAGGGTAGAAGAATCACTAAAAAGTGTTGGAATTTATGAATTAAAGGATAGACAACCCCATTTATTATCGGGTGGTCAAAAGCAAAGGGTAGCCATAGCAGGTATTATAGCTATGAGACAAAAATGTATTATATTTGATGAAGCTACAGCAATGTTAGACCCATCAGGTAGAAAAGAAGTTATGAATGTAATAAAAAAATTAAATAAAGAAGAAAATATTACGACTTTACATATAACTCACTATATGGAAGAAGCTGTTCAAGCTGATAGAGTAGTTGTTGTAGACAAAGGTAAAAAACTATTAGAAGGGACTCCAAAAGAGGTATTTAAAAATGTAGATTTACTTAAAGAGATAGGTCTAGATGTACCTTGTATGACAGAGTTAGCTGGTCTTTTGAGAGAAGAAGGACTAGATTTAGACGATGACATATTAACAGTGGATGAAATGGTGGATAAATTATGTCAGTTATAGTAAAGAATTTAACATATATATATGATGAAGGAATGCCTTTTGCAAGTAAGGCTCTTGATAATATTTCTTTTGAAATAAAGGACAATGATTTTGTAGGACTTATAGGACACACAGGATCAGGAAAATCAACATTAATACAACACTTAAATGGATTACTAAAACCATCTTCAGGAGAAATTTTTATAAATGGTTTTAATATAACAGATAAAGATTTAAATCTAACTGAAGTAAGAAAAAGAGTAGGGATAGTTTTTCAATATCCTGAATATCAATTATTTGAAGAAACTGTAGAAAAAGATATTGCTTTTGGTCCTGGAAATTTAGGATTAGAAGAAGATGAAATCGCTGATAGAGTAAAAAAATCTATGGAAGCAGTAGGGCTTGATTACGAACAATATAAAGATAAATCTCCTTTTGATTTATCAGGAGGTCAAAAACGTAGGGTAGCTATAGCTGGAGTAATAGCAATGAATCCAGAAGTTCTTATACTAGATGAACCAACAGCTGGATTAGATCCAGGTGGTAGAGATGAGATATTTAGATTGATTAAAAAACTACATGAAGACAATAATATAACTATAATACTTTCATCACATAGTATGGATGATATGGCAAAATTAGCCAAGACAATAATCGTTATGAATCATGGAAAAATAGAATTTATGGGAACGCCTAGAGAAGTATTTAATTCTCATGCAGATAGATTGAGAGAGATAGGTTTAGATGTGCCTCAGGTTTTAGAATTAGCTAATAAGCTAAGAGATAAGGGATTCGATATAAGAACAGATGTCCTTACAGTTGAGGAAATCAAAGAAGAAATACTAAAAGTTATGAGAGGAAGAAAGAAATGTTAAAAGATATAACTATAGGTCAATATTATCCAGCGAATTCTAAAATCCATAGATTAGATCCAAGGACTAAGCTTATAGCTACGATTGTATTTATGATTGCATTATTTGTTGTAAATCAATTTTGGCCATATGTAATTATATTAGGAATAGTAGCAGCTATAATTAAAGCATCTCAAATTCCTATGTCGTATATGCTTAAAGGTCTGAAGCCTTTAAGATGGATTTTATTATTTACTTTTGTAATTAATATGTTCTGTTTACCAGGAAACGTACTTGCTATTGGAGGCTTTAAGCTTCAATTAGGATTTTTGAAAATTACTGATGCAGGTTTAAGACAGGCGATATTCATGTCTATTAGATTAATCTACTTAGTTGTAGGTACATCTTTATTGACACTTACAACATCACCTATACAATTGACAGATGGTATAGAAAGACTTCTATCACCATTTAACAAGGTAGGATTACCAGTACATGAATTAGCTATGATGATGACAATAGCATTGCGTTTTATACCTACATTATTAGATGAAACAGACAAAATAATGAAGGCTCAAATGTCAAGAGGTGCAGACTTCGAAAGTAGTAACCTTATAAATAGAGCGAAAAACTTAGTGCCATTATTAGTACCACTATTTGTAAGTGCATTCAGAAGAGCAGATGAATTAGCTATGGCTATGGAGGCTAGATGCTATAGAGGTGGATACAACAGAACTAAGATGAGAGAAGCTGTTATAACTAGTGCAGATAGAATCGCATTTGTATTGATGATTTTATTCTTAGCTGGAAGTATAGCAAGTAGATTCATACACATTTTAATGTAATTAAAAAAAAGAGGTAATTGATGAGAAATTTAAAAATTACTTTACAATATAATGGTGAAAACTACTGCGGTTGGCAGAGACAGCCTAATTCACCTGGGATTCAAGGTACAGTAGAAAACGCCATCTATGAAATAACAAAGGAAAAGGTAAAGGTAACTGCATCAGGAAGAACTGATGCTGGAGTTCATGCTCTAGGACAGGTTGCAAATTTCAAAACTGAAACAAATATACCTGCTTCTAGAATACCAGATGCATTAAATGCAAAACTCCCAAAGGATATATCTGTAATATCCTGCGAGGAGGTCGATATGGACTTTCACGCTAGATATAACGCATGTGGTAAGACATATAGATATTTAATATATAATAAACCTTATAGAAGCCCTTTATACAAGAATTTAGCGTATCATGTGAAATATGACCTGGATTGGGATAAAATTCGCTTAGAAGCCAAATATTTGATTGGTACGCATGATTTTGTTGGATTTATGAGCTCAGGTTCATCAGTAAAGGATACAGTAAGGACTATTTACGATATACAGATAGAAGAGCATGAAGGAATAACATCTATTGAGATAAGTGGAAACGGATTTTTATACAATATGGTAAGAATAATCGTAGGCACTCTCGTAGATATAGGTCGAGGTAGAATTAAACATAATATGGAAGAAATAATAAATTCTAAAAGTAGGTCAATGTGTGGTCACACAGCACCTGCACACGGTTTATTTCTCAAAAAAGTTCAGTATTAAACCTTGACACTTTTTCCTATATATATTAGAATATATAGGAATGTGTTAATAAGTCCACAACGCCCCGGACTTTATATAAACGGTAAAATAAAATTTTGAAAAAATAAGAAGGAGGGACAACCATGAAAAGTTATATAGCTAAACCAGCTGAAGTACAAAGAAAATGGTACTTAGTTGACGCTGAAGGAAAAACATTAGGTCGTCTTGCTACAGAAATAGCAACTATATTAAGAGGAAAACATAAACCAACATTTACACCACATGTAGACGGTGGAGACTTCGTTGTTGTTGTAAATGCATCAAAAGTAGTTTTAACAGGAAAGAAATTAGATCAAAAATATTATAGATACCACACTGGTTATGTAGGTGGATTAAAAGAAATCTCTTACAGAGAAATGATGGAAAAGAAACCAGAAGAAGTAATAGCTCACGCAGTTAGCGGAATGTTACCAAAAAATAAATTAAGAGCAAAAATGATGACTAGATTAAGAGTATTCGCAGGAGCAGAACATACTCATGCAGCTCAAAAACCAGAAGTATTAAACTTCTAATTAACTAGGTGAAAGGAGGAGTTATCATGGAAAAAGTACAATTCTACGGAACAGGAAGAAGAAAAAGCTCTGTAGCTAGAGTAAGATTAGTTGCAGGTGAAGGAAATATAACAGTAAACGGAAGAGCATTAGACGAATATTTCGATTACGATACATTAATAAGAGACGTTAAACAACCATTAGTTTTAACTAGCAATGAAAATAAATACGATGTTATAGTAAAAGTTGAAGGTGGAGGATTCACTGGACAAGCTGGTGCTATAAGACATGGTATAGCTAGAGCTTTATTAAAAGCTGATGCTGACTTAAGACCAGAACTTAAAAAAGCTGGATTCTTAACTAGAGATGCTAGAATGAAAGAAAGAAAGAAATATGGATTAAAGGCTGCCAGAAGAGCACCTCAATTCTCAAAAAGATAGTATTACCTTATATGGTATTTATGAAAGTCTTGAAGTTATTAACTTCAAGGCTTTTTTGCTATATATAAAAATAATTAATTAGAGAAAATATATGAGTTTAGAATTTAGTTATAAATAAAGAGGAAATCAAAAATATCTATATTTTTATTATAGACTTTAGTCTGTTAAGTATGCATACATGCTCAATAATAAACCACCCGCTTTGTGGGTTCACCACATTACGGGTGGTTATGATTTTTATTTTTGGTTTTTTAATATTCTCCATAATGTGCTACGACTAATGCCTAAACGCGCAGATGTCTTCTCTTTGTTATTATTCTCTTCTAGTAAAACTCTTTGAATTATTTTATAATTTATCTCATCTAGTGTGCCATTTAATAAAAAATCATCAGAAATGGTTACTTTAGGTTTTGGTTCTTGGCTTAATATTTGCTTCACGTCACGTTTAGAAATATATGGAGTATCAGTGATTAATATTAGTTCTTTTAGTACATGTTGTAGCTGATCTAAATTTTGAGGCCAAAAATAAGAGGTCATCATTTCCATAGCTTCCGTATCTAATCCGATAATTTGTTTACCCAAAGCAGTATTTAAACGGTGAATATACAACGGAATGATGTTGGAAAATTCATCAATACGCTCTCGAAGTGGTGGCAACTTTAATGTAAGACAAGATAAGTGGTTCTCACAGAAATAACGAACAGTTTTTATACCTTTAGCATACACTTCATCATCAACTAGAGAGACAATTAAACGCATTCGTTTGCATAGATTAGTACAATCAATATAGTTAAATAGCTGGTCTAACTGTTGTTTGGAAAGTGCTGCCGGATTTTTCAGATGAACAGTACAGTTGAGGCTATTTAGTGGAGAATTTTCATTTTTAATCAATGAATTCCATTTGCGCTCTCCCATAAGAGAACAATCAATAGTTACTAAAGGCGAATTTCCATAGTGACTATTTTTATATAATAGATTGGCTACTTTACTTTTTCCTGTACCAGATTCGCCGATAATAAGAACAGGAAGGCGACTTTTGCTATAATGTTCTATTATTCGGGGTAAATCACTGCCTTGATTTGTTCTGTAAAATGGGACAAAATCATCAGTAGTGATGCTGGTATGATTGGAAATGACTATACTTGGATCGTTTTCACGTGTAAATGCTTCTTGTCTATGAATCGAAATTGCTGTATATTTCTGATTTTCATATAAAAGATGGCGATTAGATAATGTATATAGATCATTTCTAATCTGTTCTACAAAAGTCTGGTTTGGAACTTTGAGAAAGCTTTTTAGATGTACTTGTACCAAATTCATTAGTGAGGTATTCATTTCATCTATGGCAATGCTAGAAAACCATAATGTTCCAGCAGGGGAATAGATTAAAACTTCTTGATCATTGTCTGTTAAAATTGCTTGAAATAAATCTTTTTGTTTATGCACATATTTAGATGAGCGTACTAGTTTTACTGCTTCATCTATAGCACGTTCAATGCTTTCTACACCAGAAGAAATCAGTAGAGGATTCATACCAAGTTCTTTGGCTGCATTTGCACCGGTCATATCGCATAACACAAAAGTACAACCCTGATCTTTTGCCTTACGTAGATATGGCAGAGCATCTTCTTTATTAGAAAATGTGAAGATATCAATATTGTACTGAAGTAGGTCACAGAGTAAATGGGCACAATTAGTAATACCTGGAAAACCAGCAATTACAAATTTGCCTGCATAGCTTTCAGCCAACTTAATGCTACGGAGTATGTCATATACAGAAATAGAAATATCGATTACTGGAATCTCTACTGATGATCGAATTAGTTCGGCAGTTCCACCTCTAGAGAGAATAACATCATAATTCTTATGAGCCAATTGTATGGCAATTTCCTGTCCTGTATAGAAATCTCCTGTTCGAACTGTAAGAGATACATCATCTCGTTTTTGTGCTAGGTTTGTTATAATATTAGCCATTCCCTCGTATGGGGCGACAGCTAGAATCTTTGTTTTTTGCATAGAATACTCCTTAAAAATTAATAATTAACTTAGGTTGCAAAAATCCACTTTTGTGAAGAGCAACCGTTTCCCTTATACTCATTAGTTTTGTAGATAGTCTATGATACTAGAGTCTACATGAAGTTAAGGGTGATATTTTAACACATTTAACATAGTAGATAACTATATTGTACGATTAAATGTTTCAAAATGCAACGGTTATTTTACAGTAATGTTTCAAAATAATACAAAAAAAAGTTTTATATCGTTGAAACTATATGAAAAATTAGATATTATTAATTTAAGATAAATATCGTTTCAAAAAGAAACAAATATAGAAAGAGGAGATTGATTATGAAATATCAAATTAAAATTCCATCTTGTATTTTTGGTGGAGAAGGAAGTATTGAAAATGTTAAACATATAATAGAAAAAGAAAATGCAAAAAAAATAATCGTATTTACAGATAAAGGAATTCGTGATACTGGTTTGCTAAACCTTTTAACAAATTTATTAGACGAAATTAATATAAAATATAAGGTATTTGATAATTTGGCTTCAGAACCATCTTATCAAGATGTAGAAAAACTTATGGAACAAGTAGAATCTTATGATGGTGATTTTATTGCAGCCATCGGTGGAGGAAGTGTCATGGATGCAGCAAAACTTTGTTGTGTATTAAAAAATGCAGAATATACAGTAAAAGATTTATTAAATGATCCAACACAGGCTAAAAAACAAATTAAAACAGTAATGATACCTACTACTTGTGGAACTGGTTCTGAAGCAACTTGTAATGCTATAGTAGCTATACCAGAAGAACAATCAAAAAAAGGAATAGTTAACGATGCAATGATTCCTGATTATGTAGTATTAGATTCTCAAATGATAGCAAAATTACCAAAAGCTATAGTAGCTGCTACTGGTGTAGATGCATTAGCACATGCTGTGGAATGCTATACTTCAAAAAAAGCAACACCATTTTCAGATACATATGCTGTAGCTTCTGCAAAATTAATTTTTCATAATATTAGAGAAGCTTATAATAATCCAGAAAATATGGAAGCAAAAAATAGTATGATGCTTGGTGCATTCTATGGAGGTGTAGCTATCACAGGAAGTGGAACAACAGCAGTTCATGCATTATCATATCCATTAGGTGGTAAATACCATATTGCACATGGTGTATCTAATGCTATATTATTTGCACATGTAATGGATTTTAATAAAGATGCTTGTGAAGATAGATTAGCAAAATTATGTGATGCTGTATATCCAGAAATGTCAGCAAAATCTATGGAAGAAAAAGCACAATATATAATAGACCAAATTGCAGACATAGTAAAAGTGACAAATATACCAACTGATTTAAAAGAATTTGGTGTAAAAATGAAAGATTTAGATTTTCTAGTAAGTGCAGGAAGTCAACAACAAAGATTATTAGTAAATAATATGAAAGAATTAAGTTTAGATGATATAAGAAGTATCTATTTAAAAGTTTTAAAATAGACAGAGTAAAAAAGGAGAAGATCGATTATGAAGAAACCCATTATTGGAATCACTATGGGTGATCCTGCTGGAAATGGATCTGAAATCACAGTAAAAGCACTTTCAAATCCTAAGATGTATGAAAATTGTAAACCAGTGATTATCGGAGATGCAGCTTGTATGAAAGAAGCAGTAAAGATTGTAGGTATGGAAGATATAATTAAGATTCACGCAATCAAAGATGTAAAAGATGCAAAATTTGAATATGGAATTATAGATGTCTATGACATGGGACTTGTAGATATGGATAAACATGTATTCGGAAAAGTATCTAAAATGTGTGGTGAAGCAGCATATCAATATGTAGTAAAAGTTATTGAACTAGCACAAAATGGCGACATTGATGCAACCGTTACCAATGCACTAAACAAAGAAGCCATCAATATGGCTGGACATCATTATTCTGGTCATACAGAAATTTATGCAGCATTTACCCATACAGATAAATATACTATGATGCTTGCACATGAAGATTTAAGAGTTGTGCATGTATCTACACATGTTTCATTAAGAGAGGCTTGTGACAGAGTAAAAAAAGAAAGAGTTTTAGAAGTAATAAGAATTGCCAATGAAGCTTGTAAGGCAATTGGTATCGAAAATCCCAAAATTGGTGTTGCAGGGTTAAATCCACATTGTGGAGAAAATGGATTATTTGGTACGGAAGAAATTGAAGAAATTCAACCAGCAATTAATGAGGCGATGAAGGAAGGCATTTGTATTCCAGATAAAAAACCTACTCCTCCAGATAGTATCTTTTCTAAAGCGATTGGAGGATGGTATGATATTGTAGTAGCTATGTATCATGATCAAGGTCATATTCCATTAAAAGTGAAAGGTTTTGTATATAATAAAGAACTAAAAAAATGGGATGCAGTTGCTGGTGTTAATGTAACACTTGGAATTCCAGTCATCCGTGTATCTGTAGATCATGGAACAGGTTTTGATCTTGCAGGAAAAGGTAAGTCAAATGAATTGAGTTTAGTAAATTCCATTGATTATGCCATTAAACTTGCTGTAAATAAAAAGTAGCAGGAGGAGTAAAATGGTTAAATTGATTATTATTGCAGATGATTTTACTGGGGCATTGGATACAGGAATTCAATTTACAAAATGTGGAATTCAGACGCAAGTATTTACAGAAATACCACAAAAAAGTGAGAGTATTGAACCATCTACAGAAGTACTTGTTATTGACTCTGAGTCAAGACATATGTCTGCAAGAAATTCCTATGAAGCTGTAACGGATATCATGAAATGGGCAGAAGAACTTGACGTGGAAATCATTCTAAAGAAAACAGATTCAGCTCTTCGTGGCAATATAGGAAGTGAATTACAGGCAGTTCTAGATTTTGACAAAGAAAATACGATTTACTTTTTGCCTGGATATCCAGAAATTGATCGTGTGACAGTTGAAGGGACACATTATATCTCAGGAAGTTTATTGGAGGATAGTGTATTTGGAAAAGATCCGTTTGAACCAGTAAAACAGTCTTATATTCCAAATATTATCAAGGAGCAAAGTTCAGTACAGGTGGAATGCTTGAGTCAGCAACAAAAAATTGAAACAGTGGATTTAATGGATAAGAAAATTGTAGTCTGTGATGTGCAAAAAAAAGATGATATTAGAAATCGTCTTATGGAATTAAAACAAAAGAAACAACTACGCCTTTTAGCTGGGTGTGCAGCTATAGCAGAGAGTCTTGCTAATATTATGGATTTTCATAAAGAAAATTGTATGAATTATAAAAAGACAAATGGACTTCTAATATCTTGCGGAAGTTTGAATGAAATTACTGCAAAACAGCTTGATTATGCTGAAAAGTGCGGTTTTATCCGCAGACATTTTACTATTGAACAAAAATTTAATACCGAGTATTATAATACAGATGCTGGAGAAAAGTTTTTAAAAGAAATGGTGTTACTTTGCAAGACAGAACAAAAAGTGATGATTGATTCTTTTGACCAACAGGAGGATATAAATGATTATCTTTCAGAGTATGGAATATCAAAGGCAGAAGTCAGAAATACAATACCATATGCTCATGGAAAAATCGTGAATTGTCTAGCACAGGAAAAAGTAGATACAACGATTCTTATGACTGGTGGTGACACGCTGATGGGGTATATGAAACTGATTGGAAGCATTCAACTAAAACCTGTGTGTGAAATCGAACAAGGTGTAGTACTTTCAATTCTTGACAATAATGGATTTCAGCAGCAGGTTATATCAAAATCCGGAGGCTTTGGAACACTAGATGTATTTGAAAAGATAGCAGAAAAAATAATTAGATAATATATAAATTATAGAAAAAGGAGATAAAACTTATGAAAAATGTAGAATTAAAAGGAATTATTACACCAATTTTAACACCTATGAATACAGATGAAAGTATAAATACTACAGAACTACTTACACAAATTGATCGTCTTATTGATGGTGGAGTTCATGGAATATTCCCATTCGGAACAAATGGAGAAGGTTATATATTAAGTGAAAAAGAAAAATGTGAAATACTAGAAGCAACAATTGATCATGTAGCTGGACGTGTTCCAGTGTATGCAGGTTCTGGATGCATATCTACAGCAGATACTATTCGTATGAGTAAAGAAGCTGAAAAATTAGGAGCAGATGTATTATCAATTATTACACCTAGTTTTGCAGTAGCATCTCAAAAGGAATTATATGATCATTATGTAGAAGTAGCAAAACATGTAGATACTCCAATTGTTTTATATAATATACCAGCTCGTACAGGTAATAAATTATTACCAGAGACTGTAGCAAAACTTGCAAAAGATGTAGATCTTATTATAGGAGCAAAAGATTCTAGTGGAGATTGGGATAACTTAAAGGCATATATTACAGAAACTCGTGAATTAGATAAAAAATTCTATGTATTATCTGGAAACGATTCATTAATACTTCCTGCATTAAAAGAAGGTGGTACAGGTGGAATAGCTGGATGTTCTAATGTATATCCTCATGTATTATCATCTATTTACAATCTATTTAAAGAAGGTAATTTAGAAGAAGCACAACTTGCACAAGATTCAATAGCAAGCTTCCGTGCGGTATTTAAATATGGTAATCCAAATACTGTTGTTAAAAAGGCTGTATCTATGTTAGGTTATCCAGTTGGGGATTGTAGAAGACCATTTAATTATTTATGCGATGAAGGTGTAGAAGAATTAGCAAAAGTATTAAAAGAAAACGCTGATAAAGGTATGAAATAAGAGTTACAGATAAAGGAGAAGAAAAAAATGAAATTTGTTATGACGCAAGCTGTTTGCCCAGAAGGAATGCAGATGTTAGATGGTATTGCAAATATTTATGTAGCAGATAACCAAGATCCAAATAATTATTTAGATGAAATGAAAGATACAGATGCTTTGATTGTAAGAATTGCAAAATGCGATGGAAATGCAATTGAAAATAGTCCAAATCTAAAAGTTATAGGTCGTACTGGTGTAGGATACGACTCTGTAGATGTGAAGACAGCTACAGAAAACGGAATTCCAGTAGTTATCACACCAGGTGCTAACAATCGTAGTGTAGCAGAACATGCAGTAGCTATGATGTTTGCATTATCTAAAAATTTAGTTGAGGCACAAAATGAAATGTGCGGCGGTAATTGGGAAATACGTGGAGCTAAAAAAGCATTTGAGTTAGAAGGTAAAATAGTTGGAATATTAGGTCTTGGTGCAATTGGAAGAGAAACGGCAAAGATTTGCCGTGGATGCGGAATGAAGATTGTTGCATACGATCCATTTATGTCTAAAGAACAAATAGAGGAACAGGGTGCAGATTACTATGCAGATTATGTAGAATTGTTAAAAGTAAGTGATGTAGTATCGATACATGTTCCATTTACAGAAGAGACAAAAGATATGATTAGCAAAGAACAGTTTAAAGTAATGAAATCAACAGCACTTATTATTAACTGTAGTCGTGGTGGCATTGTTAATGAAGAAGATTTAGTAGAAGCATTAAAAGAAGGTGTTATTGCAGGTGCTGGTACAGATGTATTTTGTAATGAACCTCCCAAAATGGATGATCCACTACTAAACTGTCCAAATCTTATTGTTAGTCCTCACTCAGCAGCACAAACAAGAGAAGCTGTAATTAAGATGGCACAGATGTGTGTAAAAGGTTGTATAGCAGTTGTAGAAGGAAAAAAATGGCCTTATGTAGCAGATAAGTCTGTCTATGATCATGAAAAATGGAAAGATGCTGAATGGGCAGAAGTATAAAATAGGTAATATAAAATAGAGAGCTATTCGGATTATGAATAGCTCTATGGAACACTAGATAAAAATATAACATAAAGGGGAAGAATTGATTATGGATTCAAGTATTATTTCTATTATAATCGTATTAATTACGATGGGATTATTTGTATGGAACAAACTTCCAATCAGTGTAGTTTCAATTTTGGCTTCACTGTCAATGGCATTATTTATTCCAGAGATGGAACTTTCAGCAGTATATAGTGGATTTAGTTCAACTGGTTGGCCAATGGTTGTTGGTATGTGCATTGTCAGTGCAGCACTTTTTGAAACTGGTATTGCAAGACAAATTGGTGAAAAAATCGGAAACTCTTTTCTTGCAAAAACAGAACGTAGATTTATAGTAACTGTTAGTGCGGTTTGTACTTTAATGTCAGGATTTATGAGTAATAACGGAACTGTTGCAATTTGGATGCCTATCATTGCAATAGTAGCAGCAAATTCATGCGGACGTATTCGCTCTAAAATGGTAATTTTTCCTGCAGGAACAGCAGCGGTTATTGGTGGAGCTTGTACTTTAATAGGATCTACATCTCAGTTGGCGGCAAATTCAGTACTTCAAGGATATGCAGGATTCGAGGAAGGTCTAGGTATGTTTGATATGACTAGGATTATGCTTCCAGTAGCAATTGTTCAAGTTATTTTCTGGGGAACTATTGGATATAAACTTCTAAACAAAGTATTAAAACCAGAAAATCCTGATTTTGATAAAAATAATATGTATGCAGCTTCAGAAATACACAAACTAGAACAAAATACTCAGGTATCTGATTCAAAAGGTAAAATAGCACTTGCAACTATGATTTTATGTATTATATTATTCGTATTAAGTGGCTTCCAACCATTTAAACAATACATTAATATTGGTATGATTGGTCTTTTTGGTGCATCAATTGTACTTGCAACTGGATGTATATCTGTAAAGAAAGCGTATGCAGAACTACCTTGGGACGTATTAGTATGTATAGGTACTATTTCTGGTATAGGAACTGGATTAGATGTATCTGGTGGTGGCGCATTAATTGCTAACTTTGTACTGAATGCTTTTGGTGGACAAAGTGCTTCAGTTATAGTATTAACTGTTGTAATTGCTATATTGACTAGTGTATTAACAAATATTATGTCTAATAATGCAACAGCAGCTATGTTAACTCCTATTTGTATAGCAATGGCAATTTCTCTAGGTATTAGTCCATTACCTTGGGTTATTCTAATCGGGGCATGTTCTAATTTAGCAATTGCAACATCTTTCGGAACAGCTGTAAATATGCAGATTATTCCTGCTGGTTACGAATTTTTAGATTTTGTAAAAATTGGAGGACCATTGTTAGTAATTTTAATTGCAGTCATTTCAATCAGCAGTGTAGTATTTTTATTCTAAACAAGAATTAAAAAACATTTCGTAATACATATATTATCTCTTAATTAGCTAAGAATTAAAGTGCAATTAATAGTGCTGGGAAATTGGTGTTTATAACAATATAAGTTATGAAAACGTTAATATAAGTTAGGTATAAAGAGAGCATTTCTATTTTAGGGTTTATAAGTATTTTGGTAGGAGGATATAAAGATAATGGCACAAATATTAGCTATTTTAATTTTTATATGTATGTTTGTTTTAATTGTATTGGACAAAATAGAGAGGCATATAGTTACAATGGTATGTGGTTTTTTAGTCATAGTACTTGTATTTTGCCTTTCTATGAACGATTTAAATGCAGTTTTTCAAACTTTAAATATAAAAAGTATTTTTGATATTGAGTTTTGGTATTCCAGTGGATCTATAAAAGAATCTAGTATAGGTATAAATTGGTCTACTATAATATTTATCGCTGGAATGATGATAATGGTAGAAGGAATGGGAAAAGCAGGATTTTTTAGATGGCTTTGTTTAAAAATTGCTAAAATGGTTGATTATAAAATCATTCCAATTTTAATTACTTTTATGATTATGTCCGGTTTTCTAGCGATGTTTATAGATAGTATAACAGTAATTCTATTTTTAGTCGCAGTTACAATTGAACTCGGAAATTTACTAAAGTTTAATCCTGTGCCAATTATAATTTCTGAAATATTTTGTGCTAATTTAGGAGGCTCTGCTACTATGTGTGGAGATCCTCCTAATATTATAATCGGGACATCATTAGGATATAGTTTTGGCGATTTTATTACAAATACAGGTGTTATAGCTTTAATATCTATGGTATTTATTATTTTTTACTTTTATATATGTTTCAAAAAACAGCTTATAAATAGTCATGTTGAACTTATAAATCGAGATTCAGAATGTTTAATGGCTGTTAGTGGATCAGATTTTAGTTATGAAGGAGAATATACTACAAATTATGTAGATCCAAAAGATGCCATATTAGATAAAAAAAGATTTTTAATTAGCTTTATTATATTTTTTATAGCTATTTTACTTTTAATAACACATGCTCAGACAGGGCTTACAGTAGCATCTATTGGAGTGTTTGTCGCAGCTATTACTTTAGTTACTTCAAAAAATGATGCTATAGACTTAATAAAAAGAGTTGATTACAAGACAATCTTGTTTTTTATAGGCCTTTTTATAGTAGTAGGAGGATTAGAGCAAACTGGAATACTAGAAATTGTGGCAGCTTTAATTGGCGAAGTTAGTGGAGGAAATACAAAAATTATGATTGCAATTATAATTTGGATATCTGCTATAGCAAGTGCATTTGTAGATAATATTCCATTTGCTGCTACTATGATTCCAATAATTCAAAGTTTAGCTATATCACAAGGTGTTCCATTATCTACACTTGCATGGACATTAACTATGGGAACTGATATAGGTGGGAGTGCGACACCTATTGGGGCATCGGCAAACGTTGTAGGTATTTCAGTTGCTGAAAAAGAAGGATATTCAATTAGCTGGAAAGGGTATTGTATGTATTCTGTGCCAGCTACGGTAATAGTAATATTGATATCTATGATCTACATTTTTATTAAGTATATTTAAAGATAAAATCTAAAAAATTGACATTAATTCACATAAATGAAATAGAGTGTTGGAAAATAGATAAAAAATTAAAGTGGATCCTTTGTCAAGGACACTAGAAAAAAAGTGTGGCTAAGCTGCCATTAAAAGCTGATTTCTCAAATGTAGTTAAAACTACAGTATTCATAAAAGATATGAATGAATTTGCTCAAATAAATGAAGTATACGCTGAATGCTTTGGATATAACAAACCTGTTAGAGTTTGTGTAGAAATTGCTAGGCTTCCAGAGGATGTAAAAGTTGAAATAGAATTAATAGCAGTATTATAAATAAATATGAGGCTATTGCAAGATATTTGCAGATAGTCTCTTTTTTATTTATGCTTAAACTAAAAGAGAGTTGCTAAAAGACTGATTTTGCACTCTATTTTTTGATATAATTATATTAATTATGATGCCGTCTAATTTTATAATGACAGTTAAGTTTACTGTCGACAGCGTAGTTTTGGGAATAATATTTAAATAAAAAATATTAAAACAAGGGTATATGGAGGATAATAGCATGTATGAAACTTTGTATGAATTTACGATGACGGAGTGCTATTTAAAAAGTGTAGGAGCAGGAATAATAGTTACTGGATTATGGTTATTTATATTATTTAGTATTATTAGAAATTATTTAAAACTAAAAAAGACACTACAAGCTGAAAAAATCGATTTGAACCAAGTAAAAAATGATGATGAATATAAAGAAATTAGGCTAGTAACAATAATTGTTATTTTAGTAACTCCGATCGTAATGGCTATTATTATATCTATGCGTAGAGATACTTTCATATCGTATAACTACCTTTATAATGAGTATAAAAATGGAAATTGCTATACTGTAGAAGGTCAAGTTGAAAATTATAAAGTTTATGATGTGGGAAACGATACTGGAGGAATAAGAGTTATAGAATTTAGTGTAGATGGAGTGTTATTTATAATAGATAGAGATTACGAAGTATATAATGAAATTAGAGATAGTTGTGCAGTAAAACATAATGGACAAAATTTAAAAATAACATATATGTTAGAAAAAGACTTGGATCTTGATAAATATTATATAATAACTTTCCATGATGAAACACATAATGGAATTGTAAAAATAGAAGAGAAAGTAGAATAATAGTGGTTTTATTTATTATAAAGTGGCATTTTTGATGCCATTTTTATATGTATAAAAAATATTTTATAAACTTGTTGACATAATATAAATTTAAGGGTATAATTGCTCTAACAAAGTTAGATAAAAATATAAATAAATCAAATCAGCTACAGTAATATATCTGTAGCATTATATTTAAAATAATTGCTAATAATATTAGCAATTATAGAAAAAGGGGATGTTACAATGGAATTAGTATATTTTATTATTATAGCAGCATTTTCAGCTATACTTTGTGAGGTTATCAGCAAATTTAAGCCTTCAATAGAGGAAAAGGCTACACAAATTATATTTGGTGTTATGATATCATTATTCTTAATGATAAGTATTGCACCTGTAAATATTTAAATATAGATAACCTGGATATTGACAATATTGGCGTTTGTGCATAAAATTAACTAATAAAGTTAGATAATTAGAAGGAGAATAGATAAATGGACTATTATGTTTTAGCGAGAGAACTGATGAGTTTAAAGTCTGGTATTAAACATATTCAGTTTGATAGAACCATGTCTAAGCTGAACCAGGGAGGATTATTTGTTTTAAATTATCTCGTAGATCACCAAAAAACAGCTTATCCAAAGGATTTGAGCAAAAGTATGGTAGTTAGCACAGCTAGAATTGCGACAATTTTAAATCATTTAGAAAAAGATGATTTTATTACGAGAACAACAGATCCGAAGGACAATCGTCAAATTATTGTTAAATTAACTGAAAAGGGAGATAAGTATATTCAAAAGCAGCGTGATGAAATGTTACAAAAAGTAGTCAAGATGTTAGAATGCTTAGGACCTGAAGATGCCTTGGCATATATTAGAATTCAAAAAAAATTAATAAGTAGTATTTACAATGAAATAAAATAATTAATAAAAATACGGATATTTTTAGTTGAATATAAAATTATATTCGTGTATAATATGTTTGTACAACAAAGAACGGTCAAGCGACTGGTGGAAAGCATCAATAGATGTCGTGGGAATTAACCCACAGGGAGCTTGATTATATATTTAGAAATGCCGACCGCCTGGGCACGTATGATGTTTTATAACATTTTGCGTGTTGGCGGTTTTTTGTTTATAATAAATTATTTTAATGGAGGAAATCAATATGAACATGCTATCATTAGCAAATGAATTAAACAGTAACACATATCCAGGGAGAGGTATAGTAATCGGAAAAACTGAAGACGGAAAAAAAGCAGTAACAGCATATTTTATAATGGGAAGAAGTAGCAACAGTAGAAATAGAGTATTTGTTGAAGAAGGACAAGGAATTCGTACACAAGCATTTGACCCATCAAAGCTTGAAGATCCATCACTAATAATCTATGCTCCAGTTAGAGTTTTAGGAAACAAAACTATAGTAACTAACGGAGACCAAACAGATACTATATATGAAGGAATGGACAAACAACTTACTTTTGAACAATCATTAAGAAGCCGTGAATTTGAACCAGATGCACCTAACTACACTCCTAGAATTTCAGGTGTTATGCATGTTGAAAATGGTACATACAATTATGCAATGTCAATATTAAAGAGCAACAACGGAAATCCAGATGCTTGTAACAGATACACATTTGCATACGAAAATCCAGTAGCAGGAGAAGGGCATTTTATACATACATATATGCACGATGGAAATCCACTTCCAAGCTTCGAAGGTGAACCTAAATTAGTAGGAATAAGCGGAGACATAGATGAATTCACTAATATGGTTTGGACAAACTTAAATGAAGACAACAAAGTATCATTATTTGTTAGATTTATAGACATCGCTACTGGCGAATACGAAACAAGAATAGTAAACAAAAACAAATAGGAATTAATCGATATAAAATACATTAATAAAAAGGAGTATTTAAAATGAACGAAATTCAATTAAAATATGGATGTAACCCAAATCAAAAACCATCAAGAATCTTTATGGAAGATGGATCAGACCTTCCAGTTAAAGTTCTAAATGGTAGACCAGGATATATAAATTTCTTAGATGCCTTCAATGGATGGCAATTAGTTAAAGAATTAAAAGAAGCTACAGGACTTCCAGCTGCTACATCATTCAAACACGTTTCACCTGCAGGTGCTGCAGTAGGTAAAGAATTAGACGACACATTAGCTAAAATTTATTGGGTAGACGATCTAGGTAAATTATCTCCACTAGCATGTGCATATGCAAGAGCTAGAGGTGCTGATAGAATGTCATCATTTGGTGATTTCATAGCATTATCAGATGTTTGTGATGCTGACACTGCTAACTTAATAAAAAGAGAAGTTTCTGACGGTGTTATAGCTCCAGGATTTACTGATGAAGCTTTTGAAATATTAAAAACTAAGAAAAAAGGTAACTACAACTTAATTCAAATCGACCCTGATTACGTTCCAGCTGAGCTTGAAAGAAAACAAGTTTACGGAATAACTTTTGAACAAGGAAGAAACGAATTAGATGTAAATGGAGATCTTTTATCAAATATAGTAACTAAAAACAAAGAAATACCAGAATCTGCATTAATAGATATGAAGATAGCTCTTATAACATTAAAATACACTCAATCAAACTCAGTATGCTACGTTAAAGATGGACAAGCTATAGGTATAGGTGCAGGACAACAATCAAGAATCCACTGTACTCGTCTTGCTGGACAAAAAGCTGACAACTGGTATCTTCGTCAATCTCCACAAGTTATGGGATTACAATTCAAGGACGAAATAGGTCGTGCTGAAAGAGATAATGCAATAGACGTTTATATAGGAGATGAATATATGGACGTTTTAGCTGAAGGTGAATGGCAAAAAATATTCAAGGTTAAACCAGAAGTATTCACAAGAGAAGCTAAGAGAGCTTGGCTTGACGGTATGACTGACGTAATAGTTGGTTCAGATGCATTCTTCCCATTCCCTGACAATATAGAAAGAGCATATAAGAGTGGAGTTAAATATATAGCTCAACCAGGTGGATCTGTAAGAGATGACGCTGTAATTGAATGCTGTGATAAATACGGAATAGCAATGGCATTCACTGGAATAAGATTATTCCATCACTAAAATTTTGGATAAAAATTAATTATTACTAATTTTAATATATAATAGGCTGAGTTATACGGTAAAAGCTCAGTCGCATTAAAAAACTCTCAGCTATAACTAAACTGAGAGTTTTTATATTTTAATAATAATAAATATTTTTATAGTAATTTCTAAGCTCGTTTAAAAAAATATTGACACATTCAGAGAGCTTTACCTTACTAGGAATAACATAAGAGTAATGCTTTGCGAAGGATTCTTCTAGTGGAAATATTAATATTTCTTTGCTTTTATAAGCTGATATAACCGCAGATTTAGGCATTATACTTATTCCTAAATTATTTTTTACAGATTCCTTTACAGCATTGTTATTATCTAATAATTTTTCTTTAACTGTTATATGGCTGTTATTTAAAAATTTATCTGTAAAATATTTTGTGCTTAAATCTTCTCTGCTTATAAACCATGTTTTATCCTTAAACTCATTTACATATGTAGAGATATCCTTTATTGTTTCTGCATATGGTATCATTAAAATCATTTTATCACTAAAAAATCTCTTTTGTATAAAATCAGGATTTTGTGTAGCCTCTTCAATTATTCCTATATTTAACTTATTTTGCTTTAAATCATTGTATATGCAATCATTGCCTTTTATGAATACATCTATTTTTATGTTTGGGCATTTTTTTGAAAAATAAGATAAAAATTTTGGTAAAATGTATTTCTCAAATTGGGCACAAACTCCTATCTTTATATTGCTTTTTAAAGTATTAATCTGCTTAAGATCGTCATAATTACCTTCTTCAACTATATTAAACATTTTTTTAGATTTTATATATAAATTCATTCCATTTTCTGTTATAGATACATTATTATCATAGGTAATAGGTCTATCTAATAAAGTAACTCCAAAGAAAAGCTCTAATACCTTTATATGCTCAATAATTAATTTTTGAGGTAATTTTAAGTGATTACTACATTTAATTAAATTATTTAACTCAACTACAGATATAAATGTTTTTAATTCTTGCAGCATGTTCGATTGTCTCTCCTTTATATTTTAAAATTTATATGTGAAGCATCGTATATCTTTATTCTTTTGTATTAAAGTATATTTTAACACTTTTATTGAAAATAGGAAATCGTTTTCTAAACTTAAACTTCATAAAAATAATAAAAAAAATAAATAACTCGTTGACAGATATATCGTTATCTGATATATATAAATATATCAGATAACGATATATTGAGAGGTGATATATATGGGAAAGGAAGCACCATTAACAGAGGCGGTTTATTACATATTATTAGCAGTTAGAGAACCTAATCACGGTTATGGAATCATACAAGAGGTACAAGAAATGACCGATAGTAGGGTAAACTTAGGACCAGGAACTCTATATGGGGCAATAAATTCGCTACTAGATAAAGAGTGGATAGAATTATATAGCGAAGAAAAGCAATCAAGAAAGAAAAAATCTTACATCATAACATCTAAGGGAAGAGAAGCATTTAATAGTGAGGTTATAAGATTAAAGGAATTAGTGAAAAATAGTGAAAAAATGGGGGAATAGTTATGATTAAGTTTCGTTGGTATGTGGATAGCCAAAAGGAGCAAGATTGGTTAAATGAGATGAGTAAAAAAGGATGGGCATTAAAATCATTCTTTTTAGGATTTTATAAATTTGAAAAATGTGAACCAGGTGAATATATTTACCAAATAGATCTTTTACCTGAAGGAAAAAGTAAACAAGAATATTTCGAGTTTATGGAGGAAACAGGAGTTGAGATAGTGGATAGATGGTTTTACTGGGTGTATTTATGTAAGAAAGCATCAGAAGGACCATTTGAATTATATTCAGATAATGAATCTTTAAAACTACATTATGAAAGCATTGTAAAATTTTTTAAACCATTCATGTACCTTGAATTAATAGCAGCATTGCTACAAGTACCAGGTATATGTGGAGGATCATATTTAAATATTTTTTCATTTATATTATTGATAATATTATTTTTAGGTTTCCTTACTACTATAAAATCATTTGAAAAGAGAATAGATTCAATTGATAAGGATATATAGTGTATTAAAAGGGGAGATTTGAAATGAAGGATTTTATAATGGCAGCTTTACCTTGGATTTGTATAGGTGTTTCACTTGCTATATTTATGGTTACTGTTTCAAGCAAAGCAAATAATAAGACTAAAGCTGATGCTGATACAAAAGATTCAGAAAAAGAAGAGGATAATTATATGCTTATAGGAATGTGTCTAGGTATGTGTATTGGATGTGCGTTGAGTACAACTGGAATTATCTCTACTTCATATGGCACTAGCTTTGGTATGCTAATTGGCATGGCAATAGGATCAACTATAAAAAAACAAAATTAAATATATTTAATCGTAAAAATATACGATTAATAAAATAGATTTATTGAAAAAATATTTTTGTATTGGTACTATGTTAATAGTAATTAAAAAGTTCGATGCAGAAATATTTTTTTGTGCATATTTATATAAGGATAAGGAGCGTGATAAAAATTAATATTAATGAAATTGCAAAATTAGCTGGAGTTTCTCGTGCTACTGTATCTAGATATTTAAATGACGGATACGTAAGTGAAGAAAAAAGACAAATAATCGCAAAGGTTATAGAGGAAACTGGATATACACCTTCTGCACAAGCGAGAGTATTACGCACTAAAAAAACTAAATTAATAGGCGTAATAATACCGAAAATAGATTCACAGGCTGTTAGTAGAGAGGTGCTAGGTATAAATGAAACTCTATCAAAATCAGGATATCAAATTATCCTTGCAGATACATTTAATGATGAGCATAAAGAGTTAGAATATCTTAAAGTTTTTCAAAATAATCAAGTAGACGGAATTATTTTGATCGCGACAGTATTTACAAACCAACATAAAAAGCTATTGAAAAAATTAAATATTCCAGTAGTAATAGTTGGACAATATTTAAAAGGATATTCATGTATATACAACGATGATTATAATGCAGCTAAGGATATAACTAAAGTTTTGATAGGAAAAGACAGAAAAAAAACAGGCTATATAGGTGTTAATCCAAATGATGAAGCAGCAGGAAAAGCTAGATATCAAGGATATATAGATGCATTAAAGGAAAATTCAATTGAGGCAGATGAAGAATTGATGAAAATAGCAAAATTTAGCTTAGATGATGGATATTTAAAAGCAAAAGAGCTTATTGAGAAAAATCCTGATATAGACTCACTATTTTGTGCAACAGATAACATTGCTATCGGAGCGATGCAATATCTAAAGGAATGTGGTAAAAAAATTCCAGAGGATATATCTATAGTTGGGTTCGGACATACAAATATATCTAAATTAGTGGATCCTAAATTAACTACAGTACACTTTCATTACAAAACATCAGGGATAGAAGCTGCAAATATCATTGTGAATATGATTGAAAACCAAGATAAGATTATAAGAGATGTGAAAATGGGATATGAAATAATTGCTCAAGAGTCGACGAATTAAATATTAAATAGGCACTTATTCTGAGAGAGTAGGTGCTTTTTTATTAATGTGGTATCAATCTCATAAAAATTACATAAATTTATGAAAAATATTGACATAAATTAGTTATGAACTTATAATTGAATATAGAACCGGTTTCATAAAAATAAGGGAGATAAAAAAGATGGCAGAGAATAAACAAGAAAAATATTTACGTATTTCTAAAGAGATAGTGGATTATGTAGGTGGACAAGATAATATTCAAGGGGTAGCACATTGTGCGACAAGATTACGTATTGTGCTAACAGATAACGATTTAGCAGATATGGAAAAATTAGAAAATGTTGATTTAGTAAAAGGTGTATTTATAGCCGGAAACCAATTACAATTAATATTTGGTGCAGGATTAGTTAATGAAGTTTATGAAGTATTCAGCCGTTATACACATACAGAAAATATGTCACTTGGAGATATTAAAGCTCAAAGTGCTCAAAAACAAAATCCAATACAAACAGTTATTAAATCTTTATCAGATGTTTTTATTGGTATTATGCCTGGTATATTAGCAGCAGCATTGCTTATGGGTATTACTGGTGTTTTAGGAAAATGGGATGTTGTAACAAATAATGAAACATTATATGCGATTAATAAATTAGCAAGTATAGCTGCTAATGGAATATTTAGTATTTTACCAATGGCTGTTTGCTACAGTGCAACTAAGAGATATGGCGGAAAACCAATCTTAGGTATGATTGTTGGGGCGATAATGCTTGATTCTTCTTTGGCAAATGCATATTCTGTTGGATCAGGAAGTGTTGTTCCAGAAGTTATTAGAATTTTTGGTCTACCAATTGAATTAGTTGGTTTCCAAGGTGGAATCATCATTGCATTAATGATGGGATTTGTAGTTGCTAAATTAGATATTTTCTTTGATAAGAAGGTACCTGATTTTATCAAATTATTATTATCACCATTATGTACTGTATTTATTTCTACAGTATTATTATTTACAATCGTTGGACCAGCAGGTAGAGAATTAGGTAATTTAATCACAGGAAGTTTAATTTGGATGACTGAAAACTTAGGTGCTTTAGGTTATATGATTTTCGCAGGTCTTCAACAAATAATAGTTATTACAGGTTTACATCATATTATAGGAGCTGTTGAAGCACAATTAATAGCTGATACAGGAAGAAACTTCTTAAATCCTTTGATGTCAGTTGCTTTAATGGGTCAAGGTGGAGCAGTTTTAGGATATTTAGTATTAAACTGGAAGGATGTAAAAGCTAGAGAATTATGTATTCCTTCATTTGCATCAACTTTATTCGGAATAAGTGAACCTGCTATATTTGGGGTTAACTTACGTTATAAATTCCCAATAGTTGCTGGATGTTTAGGTGGAGCTATTGCAGGTGCATATGTTTATTTTGCTGATTTAGCAGCATTAGGTTTTGGTACAACTGCTTTACCTGGTATTGCTATTACAGATCCTACTAACAATGGTTATTTAAATTATATTATAGCTCATCTAAT
Source organism: Intestinibacter sp. (assembly GCF_034113885.1). Classification (GTDB taxonomy): domain Bacteria; phylum Bacillota; class Clostridia; order Peptostreptococcales; family Peptostreptococcaceae; genus Intestinibacter. The sequence goes on along the minus strand of NZ_JAXEWM010000024.1, from coordinate 6,998 downwards.
TGCTTTAGTTGCAGGTCTTATATTCTGCATAATATTTGGTAAAGTTAAAGGTCAAAAAAACACTGAAGTAGAAGATACTAAAGAAGCTGTTTCAGAAGAAGTAGGAGATATTGAAGTTGTTTCTCCTGTGAAAGGCATGGTTAAAAATATAGGTGAATCATCTGATGCAACATTTGCATCAAAAGCTATGGGAGATGGAATAGCTGTAGAAGTAAATGATGGAGAAGTTGTTGCACCATGCGATGGAAAAATAACACTTGTATTTCCGAGCAAGCATGCTATAGGAATGAAGTTAAAGGATGGTTCTAGTGTACTTATTCACTGTGGTATTGATACTGTTAATATGAATGGTGAAGGATTTGAAACATTTGTCGATGTTGATCAAGAAGTTAAAAAAGGTGATTTACTATTAAAATTTGATATAGATTTAGTAAAAGAAAAAGGATATTCTACAGAAACAATGATGTCATTTGAATTAGGTGAAGGACGTACTTTACAAATGCAATATACTGGTGAAACTCAAGGAAAAGATATTATTGCAGTAGTTAAATAGGAGGTGGTTATCTCTAATGATGACAAAAGAGGATTATTTAAAGGAATATGATGATTATCAAAGTATGCGTGATAATGTTAAAAAAGATAACTATCGATTACAATACCATTTAATGCCTCCTACAGGTTTTTTAAATGACCCTAATGGTTTATTCCAAAAAGATGGTGTTTATCATATTTATTTTCAATATACACCTTTTACAGCCGGATGGGGAACTAAGCTTTGGGGACATTATACTAGCAAGGACATGGTGAATTTTAATCAAGAGGAACCATTTTTATATCCAGATAGATTTATTGATAGAAATGGTGTTTATAGTGGTTCTGCGTTTGTTGAAGATGGAACAATTCACTACTTTTATACTGGAAATGTAAAGTTGACTGATAGAGATGATTATGATTATATTAATTCTGGACGTGAACAAAATACAATTCATATGACAAGTAAGGACGGATATGAAATTAGCGAGAAACAATTGGTTCTTTCTAATGATGACTATCCTAGAGATATGTCTAAGCATGTTAGAGATCCAAAGATATTTAAAAAGGACAACTATTACTATATGGTTTTAGGTGGTAGAACATCAGATAATCATGGTTGTGTGTTGTTATATCGAAGTGAAGATTTAAATCACTTTGAGTATTATAATCGTATAATAGCTCCTGATTTTGGATATATGTGGGAATGCCCAGACTTATTCGAATTAGATGGACAATTATTTTTAGTTACATGTCCTCAAGGAATACCTCAACAAGGTTATGATTATGCAAATGTTTATCAAACTGGATACTTTAGAGTTGATTATGACTTTGACAATAATACTTATGAATTAAGTGAATTCAAAGAACTAGATAGAGGTTTTGATATTTATGCGCCACAAAGTTTTTTAGATGAAAAAAATAGACGAATACAATACGCATGGATGGGAATTCCTGATGCTGAGTACAATAATCAGCCAACTGTTGATTATGACTGGCAACATGCTTTGACAATGCCAAGAGTTCTATTTTATAAAAATAATCAGATATATCAACAACCACTAGAAGAAATGAAAAATTTAAGACTAGAAGAAATAGTATCTGATTGTAAAAATATCAAACAAAAAGATACAGTAGTCTATGAAATGCAGGTTGATTTTGATGGTTCACAAGATTTTATTTTACAAATTAGAGATGATGTTAAGTTATCATATCAAAATCAAGTTCTTTCATTAAATCTAAAAGAAAGTGGATATGGACGTTCAAGTAGATCAGTTGAATTAAAAGAAGTTAATAGCTTAACTGTTTATAGTGATACATCAAGCTTAGAAATATTTATTAATGATGGACAAGAAGTATTTACAACTCGCGTTTACGGAAATTTATCTAATCAAAATATAGAATTCTTGACAAAAAATAAAGGTGTGGTAGCCTTCTATCCATTAAAAGGATATACAATTATTAAAAATGATTAATCAAAAGAGATTGTCACAGAATAATATTGTGTCAATCTCTTTTAACTTTTTATACATAATTATATAATTGATAAAAGGGGTGAATTTTTAATGAAAAAATTAATAGCAATAGGAGAAGCATTAATCGATTTTATACCTACAGAGTCAGGTAAAAAAATTAAAGAAGTAGAAGGGTTTAAACCAGCGGTAGGTGGAGCTCCTGCTAATGTATGTGGGGCATTTACTAAGCTTGGTGGTAAGTCACAAATGATAACTCAATTAGGACAAGATCCTTTTGGAGATAAAATAATAGATGAGTTTAAAATGCATAATATAGGATGTGATTATATTTCTAGAACTACAGAAGCAAATACGAGCTTAGCATTTGTAGCATTAGATGAAAATAAAAACAGGGAGTTTTCTTTCTATAGAAAACCAGGAGCTGATATGCTACTTTCAGCTGACAAAATAAAGGAAGAATGGTTCCAAGATGTATTTGCACTTCATTTTTGCTCTGTTTCAATAGGGGATTTCCCTATGAAACAAGCTCATGATAAGGCGATTGAATACACAATAAAAAACGGTGGAATAGTGAGCTTTGATTTAAATGTTAGACTTCCTTTATGGAATAGTCCAGATAAATTGAGAGAAGCTATATTCGAAATGATGCCAAAGGCTCATATTTTAAAAATTTCTGATGAAGAATTAGAATTTGTCACAGGTGGAACAAATATAGAAGAAGAATTAGATAAATTATTCGTTGGAAATGTAAAAATGATAGTATTCACAAAAGGTGGAGATGGTGCAGAGGTTTACACTAAACAAACAAAAGCATCTATATCAGGTATAAAGGCTCAAGTAGAGGATACAACTGGAGCAGGAGATGGATTTATAGGTTCTTTCTTATATCAATTATATAGAGATGATGTAACTGAAGATAAATTAGATTCATTACAGGCAGATGACTTAGAGAGATATTTAGATTTTTCTAATAATTACTGTGCTATCAGTGTAACTAAAAAAGGCGCTATAGCATCTTACCCTACTTTTGAAGAGTTTTGTAAAATAAGATAACTAAATTTAATACAATTTCATATATTTAAAGTAAAAATATAACCCAAAATGATTTTTGTACCTATAGATTTTTATTATAGTAATCTATAGGGATTTTTTTATGAAAAATTGTTGACTAAATTGGTCAATAGAACTATACTTTAATTAACCAAATTGGTCAACGGATATATTGATTCGATATAAATTACGTAATGAAGAGGAAGTATTAATATGAATGAAAAGTTTTTTGATTTACCTAAAGAAAAGCAAAATGCAATAATAAATGGAGCTATGCATGTTTTTGCTAAATACGAATATAAAAAGGCGACGACAGAGGAAATAGCCAAAGAAGCTGGAGTTTCTAAGGCTCTTTTGTTCCATTACTTTGGAAACAAAAAAGAATTGTATCTATTTTTATATGATTATGCTATTCAAAAATCATATGAGCAAAAGAAAGAATTGAAAAATAAAAAGGATAATGATTTTTTTAATAAAATAATAGATGCACAAAATTGTAAGGTTAAAATTTTATTAGAGCATCCAGATATAATGATGTTTTTGACTAAAGTTTATTTTGAAGAAAATGAAGAGGTAAAAGGAGTCGTAAAGGAAGCATTTAAAAATTCAGCTGTTGAAGCTAAAACTGATTTCTTCAAGGATGTTGATTTGACTAAATTTAAAGATGATATTTCACCTAAGGAGGTGTTAAATATAGTATTTTGGATGGCAGAAGGGTTTATGAAGGATAAAAGATTAGAAGCAAATAAGACTGTGGATTTATTAAAATTGAATGATGAATATGTAAAATATCTAAAAATTTTGAGAAAGGCTTTTTATAAGGAGGAGTATTTATAATGAATATTATTGAAACAAATAATCTTACTAAGAATTATGGAAAGGCAAGGGGTATAGAAGGAATTAATTTAAAAGTAGAAGAAGGAGATGTATTTGGATTTATAGGCCCAAATGGGGCTGGCAAGAGTACGACTATTCGTACTTTGCTAGGGCTTATAACACCTACCTCTGGAAGTGCAAAAATATTTGGAAGGGAATGCTCAAGAGGAAATAAGGAGATTCTGAAGGACATAGGATATATGCCATCTGAAATGTGGTTTTATCAAAATATGAAGGTTGGGGAATTAATTAAATTATCAGCAAAATTGCAAAAGAAGGATTGTTCAGAAGAAGCTAAGATACTTTGTGATAGATTGGAATTAGATGTTAAAAAGAAAATAGAAGATTTATCTCTAGGTAATAGAAAAAAAGTAGGTATAGTGTGTGCAATGCAGCATAAGCCGAAGCTTTACATATTAGATGAACCGACTAGTGGATTGGATCCACTTATGCAAAAAGAGTTTTGGAGTATATTAAAAGAAAGAAATCAAGAGGGCGCGACTATATTTTTATCATCTCATGTATTGTCAGAGGTACAGAGACACTGTAAAAATGCAGGTATAATAAGGGGTGGTAAGATGATTGTGTCTGATTCTGTTTCAGCTCTTTCGAAAACTTCTGCAAGAAGAGTTAACCTACATGGAGTAAATGAGATTTGCGGACTTGAAGGCGTTAGAGATGTAGTTAATCATGGGGATTCAGTTAGTTTCTTATATCAAGGGGACATTAAGAATTTAGTTTCTTATATAAATAATTTGAATATTACAGATATGACGATTACAGAGCCTGACTTAGAAGAGATGTTTATGCATTATTATGAAAAGGATGGTGAATAGGATGATTGTATTGGCACATGAATTAAAAACTGGTAGAAAAATATTAGCTATATGGACATTATGTATAGGATTTATGATAGTGCTATGTTTATTGCTTTATCCAGAAATGGGAGATCAAATAAGTCAGGTAGAGGATGTTTATTCTAACATGGGAGGATTTACGGCTGCCTTTGGTATGGATAAAATCAGTATGGGAACACCGATGGGATTTTACGGGATAGAATGTGGTAGTGTTATGGCGATAGGTTGTTCATTTTTCGCTGCTATGTTAGGCGCTAATATATTGTCAAAGGAGGAGCACTCTCATACTGCTGAATTTTTATTAACTCATCCAATTAGTAGACAGAAAGTAGTATTTGAAAAGCTTTTAGCTGTTATTATTCAAATAGTAGTGCTTAATTTGGTTTGCGTAGTATTGGCTATAATATCGTTTAATATAATAGGAGAGGAAATTCTTTGGGATGAATTTAAACTGTTTCATGTAGCACAATTACTTATGCAATTGGAGGTGGCTTTTATTTGCTTTGGTATATCAGCGTTTCTAAAGCATAGTGCTATGGGAATTGGTATAGGCGTTGCGGCTTTGTTGTATTTTTTAAATATTGTAGGAAATATAAGTGATAAGGCAGAATTTTTTAAATATATAACTCCTTTTAAATATGCAGATGCAGCTGATGTTATATCTTCTTGCTCTATAGATCAGAAGCTTGTTTTGGTAGGGGGAATATATGCTTTAGTTGGTGTAATTTTAGCGTTTTTATATTATGGAAGAAAAGATATTTCAGCATAGGTAGTTATAAACAGTGTGGTTGATGATTCGAAAATGAAAATCGACCACACTTTTTTATTTATTGAGTGTGATTTTTGAGGAATATATTATTTATAGCAAAAATATAAATATAAAGGGTGATAAATATGAAAAACTTAAAGTACATAATAATTGCCGTAGCCGTGATGATAACTATATTGTTTATAGTTAAAATTAAAAATACTTCAGAGGATGTCATGCAATATATGCCGGTTACGGATAAAACTATAGTCTTAGATGCTGGTCATGGGGGGATAGATCCAGGTGCTATGAATAAGGACAAGACGGTTTTAGAAAAGGACATTAATTTGCAAATAACTATGAAAATAAAAGAGTTGATTGAAGCTAGTGGAGGAAATGTTGTTTTGACTAGAGACTCTGATATTAGCTTGTATGAAGAAGGGGCAAATAAAACTACAAGACAAAAGTACAACGAAAATTTGAAAAATAGAAAGAAAATAGTTGAAAACTCACAAGCCGATATGTTTGTATCTATTCATTTAAATTCATTTGAAGATTCTAAGTATTATGGAGCACAGACATTTTATCCAGCTGGTAAGGAGGATAGTAAGTTTTTAGCTGAAATGATTCAAGCTGAATTAAAACGAGTAGTTGATAATACTAATAATAGAAAAATTAAACCTAGAGAAGATTTGTATCTTTTAAAAGATAATAAAATGCCATCGGTTTTGATTGAATGTGGTTTTTTATCTAATCAGAAGGAAGCTGAGCTTTTAGCTGAAGAAGAATATCAGGATAAAATAGCTTGGGCTATATATGTCGGAATACAAAAATATTTTATTGAATATGAGTAAAAAAATTAGTATATAAATTGAAAAAATAGTTGTATTTAATAAATATTAAAGGTTCTTAATCAAAGTTTAGAAAAATCGGGTATGTGATTGAAAAATAAGATATAAGAGATTTTATTCGTTATATATCGAATGAAATTATTTAATAAAGAATTATTGGTTGCAAGAATAAAAAAACTTAAAAAAAATTCAAAAAAAGTATTGACCAATTAAAATAATGATGATAAAGTATTACTTGTCTTTAAGAAAAAGATATGCAGTCGATAGCTGAACAGCTAAGATGCAAAATTAAACTTCTTAAAAAAAGTTGTTGACAAAGAAAAACAGCTTTGATATAATGAAGAAGTTGATTTAAGAACTTTGAAAATTAAACAGTAGGTTAAATAATAAACTTTAATTCACACGAATTAAAACCAACAAACCAAGCCAGATATTCGATAATGATTAGTCTGAGCAAGATGAAGCTTTATTTTGAGAGTTTGATCCTGGCTCAGGATGAACGCTGGCGGCGTGCCTAACACATGCAAGTTGAGCGATCTTCTTCGGAAGAGAGCGGCGGACGGGTGAGTAACGCGTGGGTAACCTACCCTGTACACACGGATAACATACC
>NZ_JAXEWM010000023.1:0-4438 GCF_034113885.1 Intestinibacter sp. | reverse complement strand
TTTTTTTTATATTAAAGATTTTTATCTAAAATTAAAAAGGTGCTATTTAAACAATTTTTCATCGTCTAAACAACACCTTTATTAAAATATAGGGATACTCTTATTTAACATCTAAAATTCCATATCCATTGTCTATAGTTTTACCTAATATTTCTAAATTTATAGGTTTACTGAAAATTGGACCATCTACTACAATAGTATGGTATTCTCCATTTTCACCACATGCATCAGATCCAGTCTTCTTGATTTCTTCTACAAGCTCTTTATCTAACACCTTGCCTAAAAAATTCTCACTCATATTTTCCAAATTTACCTTTTTTATCACAGCCTTAAATCCACTATCTATAAATTCATGGACAAGCCCTTCTCTATCTCCATTCCATAGAGGCAACTCGTAGTCAAGACCAGCATTAGTAGCTCTATCTATATCCCACTGTCTATGAAGCTCTATATCTATATCTCCATATACTACTGTAGTAGCTCCCATTTCCTTTGCCACTAATAATTTCTTTTCAAATTCTGTTTCGTATTCACTAATATCACATTCAACGTATATTATAGGTATATTCAAGCTTTTACTAGCTTCCTCTAATAATCTTTTATTTATTGAATGTGTCCAAGAATCTGCTGAATCCTTTTTTATAGTAGTAATCAATGCTACAGGTGTAAAGCCTTCTTTTATTTTTTTGTACATGGCAAGCATGCAGTCCTTTCCACCACTGTAAGACATTACAAACTTTTTGCTATCCATTGTGTCACCTCATCTGAATTTTATTTACTTTATTATAATATTATTTTAATTTAATTTTTCATATTTTTAAACAAAAATTTCCTATAACATGTCAACTGCAGCTTCTATAAATCCCTTGAATATCGGATTAGCTCTATTTGGTCTACTCTTGAATTCTGGATGGTATTGAACACCAACATAGAATTTATTTTTACTTACTTCTACAGCTTCTACTAATTTATCATCTGGTGATGTACCTGCTATAGTAAGACCTGCATCTATCATTTGTTGTCTGTAGTCGTTGTTAAATTCATATCTATGACGATGTCTTTCTGATATATTTAAATCGCCATAGCATTTATGCATCATAGTTCCTTCTTTTATTTTACATGGATATGCTCCAAGTCTCATTGTTCCACCTAGTATATTTCCAAATTGGTCTGGCATTAAAGCTATTACTGGATATTTTACTTCTAAATCGAATTCTGTTGAGTTTGCATTTTCCATATTAAGTACGTTTCTAGCAAATTCTATAACTGCTATTTGCATACCTAGGCAAATTCCTAAGTAAGGTATATTGTTTACTCTAGCGTAATTTGCAGCACAGACCATACCTTCTATACCTCTATCGCCAAATCCACCTGGTACTAATATACCTTGGCAGTCCTTTAATAAACCATCTACTGTATCTTTATTAACACCTTCTGCATCTACCCATTTGATATCTATTTCTGCACTATTTTCATATCCTGCATGTGATAGAGCTTCAACTACTGATAAATACGCATCGTGTAATTTAGTGTATTTACCAACTAAAGCTATTTTTACAGTTTTATCTCTGTTTTTAACTCTTTCAAGCATATTTGTCCAATCAGATAAATCACATTTGTCGTATGTTAAATCTAATTCTCTACAAACTATATCACATAGATTTTGTTCTTCTAACATCATAGGTACTTCATATAGTACATCTATAGTTTTGTTTTCTATTACACAATCAGGTTTTACATTACAGAATAGTGATATTTTCTTCTTTATTACTTCATCTATAGGTGCTTCTGAACGAGTTACTATAATATCTGGCATTATACCTAAGCCTTGTAATTGTTTTACTGAATGTTGTGTTGGTTTAGATTTATGTTCTCCAGAGCTCTTTATATATGGAACTAATGTAACGTGTATAAATAAGCAGTTATGTCTTCCAACCTCTAATGATACTTGTCTTATAGCTTCTAAGAAAGGTTGACTTTCTATATCACCAGTTGTACCACCTATTTCAGTTATAACAACGTCTGCGTCGCTTTTTTCACCTACATTGTATATAAAGCTTTTTATTTCATTAGTTACATGAGGTATAACTTGTACAGTTTCACCTAAGTATTCACCTTTTCTCTCTTTATTTAAAACATTCCAATAAACTTTTCCTGTTGTTAAGTTTGAGTATTTATTTAAATCCTCATCTATAAATCTTTCATAGTGACCTAAGTCTAAATCTGTTTCAGCTCCATCTTCTGTTACATAAACTTCACCATGTTGATATGGACTCATTGTCCCTGGGTCTACGTTTATATATGGATCTAATTTTTGAGCTGCTACTTTAAATCCTCTACATTTTAATAATCTTCCTAAAGATGCTGCTGTTATACCTTTACCTAATCCTGAAACAACACCACCTGTTACAAATACATATTTTGTCATACTAAAAACCTCCTACACGAATAAAATTTAATAAATTTAATAAAATAATAATTAAAAACAACTTACAATTCATAAGTTTTTAAAATACTCTCAGCAATTTCCTTCTTAGTTACTCTTAAATCCATAGCCTGCTTTTCGATGTACCTGTGTGCTTGTGGCTCACTCATATTTAAATACTGTATTAAAATACATTTAGCTCTATCTATAAGTCTAATTTCACTAATTTTAACCTTAAGTCTTTCATTTTCACTTTGAAGACCTAAATACTTTTTCCTTGATACACAAATATACTTTATGCTCTTATACACAAATTGTCTATTTAATGGCTTCTCTATAACAAACACTCCATAATCTTCTACTTTAGATGAAATAGCATCGGCAATATCATTTTTTACTACTAATAAAACACCTGCATTATAATTTTTACTAATTGAAATAGAAAGTTCATGTCCAAACTCATCTGATAATGGAGTGTTGATAACTACTAAATCAAAATCACTTCTATTTAATATACGCCTAGCTTCACTACCATTGCCAACAGTGACCGTATTCGAAATTCCAACTGTTTTCATTAAGTCTACAAAAAAACTTTTCCCCTTTTCCGACGTTGACACTATCAGCGCACTAGTCATCTTGGTCCCCCCTTTTACATTTAAAGCTTGTCAAAATACAATTGCTTTTCTGCTCTAAATTTATCAGTTACTGAGCTATAAATATTCCATTCTTCCATCTTATCATTTATGTAATTATCGATAGTTTTTTGTGGCAATACGCTTTTTACAAATTCGCTATCTTTAGCTATCTCGATTGCTTCAATTAAATTAACAGGCAATTTTTTAACTCCCTGTAATTTTTCTTCTTCAGCATCAAATAAATTTATATTATGAGGTTTACAAAGCTCTAAATTATTTTCTATACCCTCCATACCTGCCTTAATTAAAAGCGCAAAAACTATATAAGGGTTACAGCTAGAATCAGGTGATCTAAGCTCCATTCTACATCTATCTCCTTTAGATGCTGGAATTCTTACAAGCTGTGATCTATTTTCCTTTGACCATGTAATATATTTTGGCGCCTTGTCTTTTCCAAATCTAGAATATGAATTCGTAGATGAATTTAAAAATAAAGTAACCTCTTCTATTCTATTTAATATACCTGCTATAAACTTTTTAGCGTATTCATAATCACTTGAATTTTGATTTTGAAAAACATTTTTTCCATCTTTATATAGAGATAGATTAATATGTAGTCCATTTCCACATTCAGTATTTAAAGGTCTAGGCATAAATGAAGCAAACAATCCATTTTCACATGCCTTAGTCTTGACAAGAGATCTAAAGCTTATTAAATTATCGGCAGCAGATAACGCATCGCTGTACTGATAATCTATTTCATTTTGTCCAGGTCCCTGCTCATGGTGTGAGCTTATAGGCATTATTCCCATTTCCTCAAGTGATAGACAAATATCTCTTCTTATATTTTCACATCTATCATTTGGATATATATCGCAATAAGTTCCTCTATCATAAGGCTTCATAGTTGGATTTCCAAATTCGTCTTGTTCAAATAAATAAAACTCACTCTCACAACCTATTTTAGTTGAAAAGCCCTTCAATCTACTTTCCTTTATAACTTCCTTTAAAATATTTCTACAATCTCCTTCAAAGCATCTTCCATCTGGATGTTTTATATTACAAAAAAATCTTACAACTCTCCCATGCTGTGGTCTCCATGGTAGTAAATACATAGTATTTGCCTCTGGAAATAGTAATAAATCAGATTCCTCTACATTCATAAAACCAGTTACAGCTGATGCATCGAAGGAAATTCCTTCATCAAAGGCTCTTTTTAATTCACTAGGCATTATCGTTATATTCTTTTGTTCTCCAAATATATCGCAAAATGCTAATCTTATAAATTTTATATCATTTTCTTCTATAAATTCTAAAACCTCACTAGTTTTATAATCCATGTAACTCCTCCTATAAATCTATATTTTATATGTAAAAA
>NZ_JAXEWM010000022.1:0-12560 GCF_034113885.1 Intestinibacter sp. | reverse complement strand
AATATTTAATAAGTACTATCATCAAATTAAGATATAGACTGAAATACAGCTATAATCTAAGTATGATTTTATCAATTGAAAAAATGGAATTCCAAGGTTATTATTTCCGTATTATGTTTAAAATTTGATTAAAATTTCGGAAATTATTTGTATTATATGGAGGAGATAAAATATGTTAGATAAAAAAGTAGTACAAATTTTAGAAAAAGCATATGCAAAAGTAGCACTTACAAAAGAGGATTGTATATATCTTTTAAAATTAGATAGAAATTCAACTGAAGCAAATATAGTGCGTGCAGCTGCAAATGATCTTATAAGAAAAAGAACTAACAATTCAGCAGCTATATTTGGTCAAATTGGAGTAGAGGCTTTTCCTTGTGAAGCTGATTGCTCATTCTGTTCATTTGGAAAGAGCCACACATCATTTAGTCCTATAAGAGTAAAAAGAGATACTATTGCGCAAAAAATCCATGATTTTTGCAAGGGTGGAGATTTATATGGTCTTTATATGATGACTATGCATACATATGATTTAGACTTCTTTTTAGATGTCGTTAAAATTGCAAAAGAAAATGTTATAGGCGGTACAAAGCTTTTCTCAAATGTAGGAGATACTAGCTATGAAGCATTTGTACAGATGAAAGCCGCTGGTATTGATGGAGTTTATCACGTTTGCAGATTAGGAGAAGGCGAATATACTAAATTATCTCCTAAGGATAGATTTAAAACTATGGAAAATGCTAAAGCAGCAGGTTTAGATTTACTAGATTGTGTAGAACCTATTGGTACTGAGCATACAGCTGAAGAATTAGTAGATCGTATATTCTTATCTTTAGAAATGGAATGTATTCAAACTGGTTGTATGAAGAGAGTAGCAGTTCCAGGAACTCCGCTTGCTAAATATGGACAAATAAGTGATTTTGAACTAGGTTACATACTAGCTGTTCAATCTTTGGCAATTATGCAAGCTAAGGCATTTCCAGTAATAGGGGTACATGAGCCAAATGAAATAGGTTATGTATCAGGTGGAAATATGATTTGTGCTGAAACAGGTATAAATCCTCGTGATACAGAGGCAGATACAGCTGCTAATAGAGGACTTGATGTGGATGCGTGTAGAAGAATCTTATTTGAATCAGGATTTGAAAGATTATATAAAGGTGATGGAACAACAGTAGAGCTTAATGAAAAATATATTAAAGAATGTTTTGAAAAATAAACATTAATATGGAAGATTTTTTGATTTAATAATGAATAATTTCCTTTTTTGTAATCTGTGTGACTTTGTAAGATTATTTACAAAATCACACAGATTTAAATTTTTAAGAAACTTTCATTTTTATATTACAATTCCTTATCCTTAATAAAAACAGGATCTTTCTTACAAGTATTCAAAAACATACCCAAGCAAGCAATTGCAGCAACAATCTCAGAAACAGGTAACGTAATCCAAATACCAGTCAAACCAATACTCTTATAAAAAATCATACAAACAGGAATAATTATCACGCATTGTCTAAGCAGAGAAATAACCAAGCTATAAGTACCCTTTCCGATAGATTCGTACATAGCAGATATAATCAAAGAAAATGCAGAGAATAAAAATCCTAGGCTGATTATACGAAGCGTTTGAACTCCTAGATTCATCATATTTTCTGAAGCACTAAACATCGACATCAGCTGTCTAGGCATAAACATAAATAGTAGGAAACCTATAAGCATTATAGTAAAGGATACCATAAGGCTTATTTTCAATGCTTCGAAAATTCTATCTCTATTTTTCGCACCGTAGTTGTATCCTATTATAGGTCTCATACCTTGAACAAGCCCATTTACAGGCATTGCGATAAATGTCTGCAATCTATAGTAGATACCGTAGACAGATACAGCTGTATTTGAGAATTTTACTAAAACAAAGTTGAGCACAATTGTAAGTAATGATGAAATAGAAATCATTAAAGCTGAAGGAATTCCAACTGCGTAAATTTCCTTTATAATATGAAACTCAAATTTAAATCGTTTTAAGTCCATCTTCAGCATACTATCTGATTTAATGAAAAATACTAACAATATTAAAAACGATATCATTTGTCCGATTATAGTAGCTATAGCCGCACCTGTAACTCCTAGTCTAGGAACGCCGAACCAACCAAATATGAAAATTGGATCTAGTATGATATTTGCAATCGCACCAATTGCCTGTGATATAGTCGGCATTAGCGTGTTACCAGTAGCTTGGAATATTTTTTCGAAGGTAATTTGGAAAAACAACCCAAATGAAAGCAATACTACTATATAAGTGTAGTTACATCCAAGTGTAAAGATTTCCTCAGAATCAGTAAATGCTCGGAAAAACGGCTGTATAAATAGCAAGCCTAAAACTATAAATAATAAAGAATGAATAAATGACAATATCATAGAATGTGTCACGGTGTTATTTGCTTCATCGATATTGTTTGCGCCGAGGCTTCTAGAGATATAAGAGTTCATACCTATGCCGACACCTACAGATACTGCAAGTAGACAGTACTGAATTGGAGCCGCTAGCGATACTGCTGTCAGTGCATTTTCACCTAATTTAGCGACAAATATACTGTCTATTATGTTGTACATCGATTGCACAAACATCGATATTATAGGTGGACATCCCATCGTGAATATCAATGAAGAAATAGATTTAGTCCCCATAGGATTTTGTTTAGCTTCTTCCATTTTTTTGACCTCCTTTAATTAATAAATATTATAAAAAAAGGCTATATATTAGCTCGTTTTTGTTCAGAAACGAGAAAATATATAGCCTTTTAGTAGTATCTACTAGTTAGCAATTAAATTATATCATATAATAGAGGTAGTAATCAATCAAACAATAATTTAAAATAGTAAATAGAGAAAAGTTATTTTGTAATTTGTTAAACAGGATTTATGCCAATCTATTGACATAAAAATGTAAAAATGATAACCTACTAACAGAATAAAAATAGCTTTTAATTTTAGTCCGGTGAGGCTGAAAAAGGAGGATAAGAAATGTTAAAATCAAGAAATTTGGTCCAACCAGAAGACTTTTCAATTAAAGAAATAGATGAAGTACTAGATTTAGCTCAAAAGATTATGGCTAATCCTGGGAAATATTCAGAAGTTTGCAGAGGTAAACTTCTTGCTACATTATTTTATGAACCATCAACTAGAACTAGACTTAGCTTTGAATCAGCTATGAAAAGATTAGGTGGAGAAGTTGTCGGTTTCTCAGATCCAGGTTCATCATCAGTTTCAAAGGGAGAATCATTAGCAGACACTATAAGAATAGTATCTGGATATGTTGATATAATCGTTATGAGACACCCTATCGCAGGTTCAGCAGCTGAGGCTACAAAGTACACACAAGTACCTTTTATAAATGCTGGAGATGGTGGAAATCAACATCCAACTCAAACTCTAACAGATTTACTTACAATAAAAACTTTAACAGGAAGATTAGATAACCATGTAGTAGGCTTATGTGGTGACTTAAAATACGGAAGAACTGTGCATTCATTAGTTAAAGCTATGAACAGATACAACGATAGTAAATTCGTATTTATAGCTCCAGAACAATTAAGAATGCCTGGATATGTAAAACAAAATCTTAAAAAACATATTTACTATGAAACTGCAAGCTTAGACGATGCAATACCAACTCTAGACATTTTATATATGACTAGAATACAAAAAGAAAGATTTGCAGATTTAGATGAATATGAAGAATTAAAGGGATGCTATATATTAGATAAAGAAAAAATGAGCAAAGCACCAGAAAACATGTTAGTAATGCATCCATTACCAAGAGTAAACGAAATCACTACTGATGTAGATGATGACAAGAGAGCAGTATACTTCGAACAAGCTAAGTTTGGAATGTACGTAAGAATGGCTTTAATAATGAAACTTTTAGGAGTAGACGTAGAGGAGTAGGATAATGTACAAAATAATAGAAAATAAATATATAGGTGAAGATATGTACCAAATGAAGGTACAAGGAAAATTTGAAGGAAAAATGGGTCAATTCTATATGCTTAGAGCATGGGATACATATCCAACACTTTCAAGACCTATAAGTATTCATGATATAGATGAAGAAGGTATAACTTTCTTATATAAAGTAGTCGGGGAAGGAACTAAGATATTCAGTAAATTAGTTGCTGGAGACGAAATAAAATTAGAAGGACCTTATGGCAACGGATACCAAAAAGTAGAAGGTAAGGTTGCGTTAGTAGGCGGAGGAATAGGTGTAGCACCTTTGTATTTAGTTGCAAAGAATATACCTAATTGTGATGCTTACTTAGGATTCAGAAATGAACCTATCTTAGTAGATAAATATGAAGCTGTTTGTAATAATGTAACAACAACTGTAGGAAACACTTTTGTTACAGATGCTATAGATACAGCAGAATATGACTATATACTAACTTGTGGTCCAACACCTATGATGAAGGTTTTAATGGACAAGGTTAATAAAACAAACGCTGAAAAGGGAACTAACACAAGAGTGATGGTTTCATTAGAAAATAGAATGGCTTGTGGTATGGGTGCATGCTTAGTATGTACTTGCAAAACTACAGGTGGAAATAAGAAAACTTGTAAAGACGGTCCAGTATTCTGGGGAGAGGATGTGATTTTTTAATGGCAGATATGAGTGTAAAATTTAAAGATTTGACTTTCAAAAATCCAGTAATAATGGCATCTGGTACCTTTGGATTTGGTAGAGAATACAATGAAGTTTACGATATATCAAAATTAGGTGGAGTAAGTAGCAAAGGACTTACATTAAATTCTAAACCAGGAAATGAAGGCATAAGAGTTTGGGAAACTCCATCAGGAATGATAAACAGTGTAGGACTTGAAAACCCAGGGGTACAAGGTTTCATAGATCATGAGCTTCCTTTCTTCAAGGATTTAGATCTAGTTAGAATAGCTAACGTAGGTGGAGGATGCATAGACGATTATGTAACAGGAGTAGAGCTTCTAAACGACAAAGAAATAGACATAATCGAATTAAATATTTCTTGCCCTAACGTAAAGGCTGGAGGTATGGCATTTGGAATCAAAAGTGAAGTAGCTAGAGAAGTAGTAAGAGATGTAAGAGCAATTTGCAAGAAACCTCTAGTAATCAAGCTTTCACCAAATGCAGAAGACGTAGTAGCTATGGCAAAGGTTTGTGAAGAAGAAGGAGCAGACGGTGTATCTCTAGTAAATACATTCCAAGCTCTTGCAATAGATATAAAAAACAGAAAACCTGTTTTCAAAAATGTATACGCAGGTTTATCAGGACCAGCTATAAAGCCTATAGCACTTAGAATGGTTCACCAAGTATGCAAAAACGTGGAAATCCCAGTATTCGGTATGGGCGGAATCACAAAAGCTGAAGATGCAATTGAATTCATCATGGCAGGTGCTACATGCATACAAGTAGGAACAGCTAATTTCATGAATCCTAGAGCGGGACTTGAAATTGTTGATGGAATAGAAGCCTTCATGGAAAGAGAAGGCATAAAATCTTTGGATGAAATCAGAGGCATAATCTAGTAAAAGAAATTAAAAATAAATTAATATAAATATATTATAAATTGAAATTAATGGAGGAATTTAGCGATGAGTAAAGTAGACGTAGTAGATATATTAAAGAAAAGCGATGCATTATTAGAAGGACATTTCCTATTATCTTCAGGAAAACACAGTAACAGATATGTACAATGTGCAAAAGTTTTAAGATACCCAGAATACGCAGCACAAGTATTAAGCACAGTAGTTGACCAAATAAAAGACTTAGACATAGACTTAATAGTTGGACCAGCTATGGGTGGTGTAATAGTTTCTTATGAATTAGGAAGACAATTAAACAAAGAAGCTGTTTTCACTGAAAGAAAAGACGGCGTAATGCAACTTAGAAGAGGATTCGAAGTTAAACCAGGAGCTAAAATAATAATATCAGAAGACGTTGTTACAACTGGTAAATCAACTTTAGAAACTAAAAAAGCATTAGAAGAATTAGGTGGAGAAGTTATAGGTGTTGCTTGCATAGCAGACAGAACTAGTGCTCCAATAGGAATGCCAATATACAGCGCTATAAAATTAGATATACAAGTTTATGACGCTGACGAATGTCCTTTATGTAAAGAAGGAAAGATAGAATTAGTTAAACCAGGTAGTAGAGAATTTAAAGAAATAGGAATGTAATTAAAGATTAAAATTATATAAATAAAATCACTCCCAACTATATTGGGAGTGATTTATTATATAAAGAAAGTAGTGGCAACTTGAAACGTTGCTTCTAATAATTATAGTGCATTTTTATGAATTGCATACATGGTAATTTTAACCAATTTAATTATTGTATTAAATTACCATGTATTTTTAATTTTTTCTTATGAGAGATATTTAGAGATACTTAGAAAAGATACGTTTTAATTGTTAGTATTTATTATAAAAGTTAAAAGTAGGGCTATAGCAAAATATATAGCTCTACTTTTAGTTTTAATCTAAATTTAATCTCCAATTTCCATTAATTGAATATGTATATGGAGAAATTGTAAATTTAACTCCTTTTGGTTTATCTCTACCGGTATAATTATGATCATTTTGATCTTGCAAATCTACTATTATACTTGACTTAGATTCGCTATTTGCATAGCTTTGAGAAATACTAGAATAATACGTATCAATAAATGGAAGTAAAAAGAAAGGATATCCTAAATCTAAATCTAGAATTTTAAAATTGGAATTTTTATTATTTGGATATTCAATTTCAATTATATAGCTATCTAGACCATCGATGTTATTTCTTTCTACTTTGTTTATAATTACATTATGATTTTCTTTTGTTAGTAAGTTATTTTTATTCTCTATGTCTACTTTTTTGTTTAATTCCAAGCTTTGACCAAATTTTAGTTTTGGAAGAGAGATTTTAACTCTGCTATTGTTTTCATTTATAACACTAATTTCATTTATTTCTAATGTGAATGGTTTTTTCATTCCTGTAGTATCGAATTTGAATATATTGTTTTTCATATCGTCTTCAACATATTCGCCTTCTATTTTATTTTCATTTGAATCTACTAAAAATATATTGCTACCTTTATTGTCGTATATATCTCTACCAAATGAGTCAACTTCAAAATTGAAATTTTGTAAAGTTGGAACAGCTATGAGTTCTGCATATAATTGATTGTTTTTTTCTTCTTTAGTAATAGCACTTATAGTTATGTTGTTTTCAGTATCTTTAGGAATATTTTCGTTGTATTCTTCTACTGATTTTGCTTTTTCTAATTCTAAATCAAATTCTAATTTTTTAGTTTTTTTATCGCTATCCATTAAAGTTACAATCAACTTAAATTTATTGTTTTCTTCAGAATAAAAAGTAGAACCTATACAACCAGAAATATTTGAAAGAGTATCATATTCTTTGTCATGATTTGTAATATTTTTACCATTAGCTATAATATCCATTTTAATATATTTAAATCCTGAAATATTACTTATAGTGTAGTCAATATTTATATCACTAGGTGGTTCATAGCCTCCATATATATAACTGATAAATTTTCCTAGAGGATGTAACAATCCATCATAAAAATCTTCATATGATTCATCTTCAGTTACAGTAGCATTTATAATTTTTATTTCGCCACCATTTATTTCTTTTACGATAGGTTCTTTTAGTATGTAAATAGGTTTTTTGCTTTCTAAAATATTTCCACTGTTGTCATCGTATTTATAATAAAAATTGTTCACAAAAGCAAGTGTTATAGGAGTACCTATCAGCAAAATCAAAGCTATCGTAGCTATGAATTTAATTACAGCTTTCTTTTTATACTTTCGGATATTTTTAATTCCTATTTTCTCATGAGTTTTCTTTTTTATATTATCTATATCAACGACCAGCTCATTTAGCTCATCATCGTCAATTAGCTCATCGAAGTCCAATTTTAATAATTCTGTCTCATCAAGTCCATCTATTAAATTATGAGTATATTTATCTTTCATAGTTTAAGCTCTCCTTTCTAAAAAGTCTTTTATTATGAGTCTGCATCTATACAATCTATTTTCTATAGATGAACTAGTTACCCCGAATTTTTGAGCTATTTCGTCTATTTTGTAGTACATGAAGTACTTATGATAGAAATAGGTTTTGTCCGGCTCTTTGAAGTTTTTTATTACTCCGATGATTTCTTGGCTGGTTTCTTTGTCTAAAACCTCATGCTCTGGTAATTTGTTGTTGGAAATATTATCGTCGATCTCTGAGCTTGCGAGGTGATTTTTCTCGAGTTTTCTTTTGTAGTCGAGTGCTAGGTATTTTGCTTTTATGAATATAAAGGAGCTGAAGCTACCTCGTGCTTCGTCGAATTCGTCTATATCCTCCCATACCTTAAAAAACACATCGCTCACACATTCCTCGACCTCCTCTTTTCCGTAGTAGCCGATTATTTTGTTGACTAAAAAATATACCTTTTTGCTGTATGTTTTTATCATATAATCGAGACCTTTGGGATCTTTTTTTCGAATTTTTTTGATCATTTTCTTTTCCATAGTATTCTCCTGCCATATTTTCTACTCTATTTAGTATATACTACGTAAAAATTAGATTGAATCTCTCAAAAAATATTTAAATTGATTATTGGGTTAAATTACCAGGTATTTTTAAGTTTTTAATATTAGAAAAGATGCTATAATAAGTAGCGGAGAATTACAATCTATAGAGTGGTAGCTTCATGTCAAAGTAACTTTACCGTGAAAGGGGGTGAAATGATATGGAGAATTTTTTATTTAGTATATTATCTCAAGTAGTAGCAACTGGAATATGTTGTGCTATTAGACATATCTACATAAAAGTAAAAAACCACTCAAATGGCCGTGAGAGTGGTTTAGACAAATAATGTTTAATTCATTTTTTAGAAGCTACTACTCTAGTACCAATAGAATTGTAGTTCTCTTTTTTATATTATACTCTATTTTTATATTTATATTCAAGTAATTTAATTTTCGAAAATATATAGGGTAAAAACCATAAAATAAGATTAAAATATAAGTATACAAATTTATTTTAGAGAGGGAAGTGCGATGAAAAGATACAATAGAATATTTGTTATAGTAATAGATTCTCTAGGAATAGGAGAGGATGATACTTCTAAAAAATACGGAGACATCTCAGTAGATACTCTAGGACATATTGCAGATTCAGTAGATTCTTTGAAAATACCGAATTTGCAGAGATTAGGATTGGCGAATTTGCATCCTATAAAACACGTAGATAAAATCGACAAGCCTCTAGGCTACCAAATGAAGCTAAAGGAATCCAGCGTCGGCAAGGATACGATGACAGGTCACTGGGAGATGATGGGACTTTATATAACTACACCTTTTAAGACCTTCACAGATACAGGATTTCCACAAGAATTACTGGATGAATTATCTGAAAAGACAGGCCACGGTATCGTCGGAAATAAGAGTGCCAGCGGTACAGTAATATTAGACGAGCTAGGCGAGCATCAAATGAAAACAGGAGACATGATAGTTTACACTTCAGCAGATTCTGTTTTACAAATATGCGGTCATGAGGAAACTTTCGGATTAGACGAGCTTTATAGATGCTGTGAAATAGCTAGAGAGCTGACTCTTAGAGATGAGTACAAGGTAGGTAGAGTCATAGCTAGACCTTATATCGGAGAAGGCAAGGGTCATTTTGTCAGAACAAGCAACAGACACGACTATGCATTAAAGCCATATGGAAGAACAGTTTTAAACGTACTAAAGGACAATGGATACGATGTTATATCAGTTGGAAAAATAAACGATATATTTGACGGAGAAGGTATAACTGAATCTAACAAGTCTAAGTCTTCTGTTCATGGAATGGAGCAAACATTAGAAATAATGGATAGAGATTTCAAGGGATTATGCTTTGTGAACTTGGTGGATTTTGATGCACTTTGGGGTCACAGAAGAAATCCAGCTGGATACGCTGAGGAGCTTGAAAAGTTCGATGTGAATCTAGGTAAAGTTATAGAAAAATTATCACAAGATGATTTACTTATAATAACTGCAGACCACGGTAACGATCCAACTTATACTGGAACTGACCATACTCGCGAATATGTTCCATTTTTAGCTTATTCACCGGCTATGAGTGGTAGTGGGGTCCTAGGAGAAAAACAATCATTTGCGACAATCGGTGCGACTGTTGCAGATAATTTCAACCTAGAAATGCCAGAAAATACCATAGGTAAATCTGTATTAAATGAGTTAATATAGTTTATAAATATATAATAGAAGTGAGGAAACTAAAATGGATATATCGATATTATTAAAACACGTTGATCATACATTATTAAAGCCGACAGCTACATGGGAGGATATCCAAAAGATATGTGATGAAGCAATACACTACAAGACAGCATCAGTTTGCATCCCAGCATGCTACATATCACGCATTAAGGAAAAATACGGTGACAGTGTAAATATATGTACAGTAGTAGGATTTCCTCTAGGATATTCGACTACAGAGGCTAAGGTTCTAGAAGCCAAACAGGCTATAGAAAACGGAGCAAATGAAATCGACATGGTAATCAACATATCAGACGTCAAAAATGGAGATTACGACAAAGTCACAGCAGAAATCAAAGAACTAAAACAAGCTGTAGGAGACAAAATACTAAAGGTTATAATAGAAACATGCTACTTAACTGAAGTAGAAAAAATAGCTATGTGTAAATCAGTAACAGAAGCAAATGCCGATTATATAAAGACATCTACAGGCTTTGGTACAGCTGGTGCGACTATAGAGGACATAAGACTATTTAAACAACACATAGGACCAAATGTAAAAATAAAAGCAGCCGGTGGAGTTAAAAGTATATCAGACCTAGATATGTTTATAAGCGAGGGCTGTGATAGAATAGGAACTAGCTCAGCTATTAAATTAATTCAAGGAAAGCAGGCACAAGGATATTAAAATAAAGGGGAAATAGTTATGCGTTTTGTAGATATAATACACAAAAAAAGATACAAAGAAGAACTGACTGATGAAGAAATTCAATTTTTCATAGACGGGGTTGTAGATGGATCTATTCCTGATTATCAAATAAGCTCATTATTAATGGCTATAGTACTAAATGGCATGAATGAGAGAGAAACTTCATATCTTGCCAAGGCTATGATGCATAGTGGAGATGTTTTGGATTTATCTTCTATAGAAGGCATCAAGGCAGACAAACACTCAACAGGTGGCGTAGGTGACAAAACATCTATGGCTCTAGGACCAATGGTGGCAGCATGTGGACTAAAGGTCGCTAAAATGTCAGGTCGCGGTCTAGGGCACACTGGGGGAACTTTAGACAAATTAGAATCTATAGAGGGCTTAAATTGTTTTTTAACTGAGAAACAGTTCAAAAAACAAGTTCAAGAAATAGGAATTTCCATCATAGGACAAACAGGAGACTTAGTTCCAGCAGATAAGAAGTTATACGCACTAAGAGATGTAACAGGAACAGTTGAATCAATTCCACTAATAGCATCCTCAATAATGTCTAAGAAATTGGCGTGTGGCTCAGACACTATTTTACTAGATGTAAAATATGGAGAAGGCGCATTTATGCACACTATAGAAGATGCAACAAAGCTTGCCGAAGCTATGATATCTATAGGTAACAGCCTAGGCAGAAATACTATGGCTATGATAACAGACATGAACCAACCTTTAGGAAATACTATAGGTAATGCACTAGAAATAAGAGAAGCTATAGACACATTAAAAGGATATGGACCAAAGGATTTCACAGAGCTTTGTATGCAAGCAGCTGAGATAATGCTTATACAAGGTAAAGTTGCAAAGGATAAAGAAGAAGCAAGAGCAATGCTAGAAGAAGCAATATCTTCTGGAAAGGCATTTGAAAAATTCAAGCAAATGGTAAAAGCCCAAGGTGGAAATGTAGCAATGATAGACGATCCATCACTGCTTCCACAATCTAAATACAAAACAGAAATAAAAAGCAGACAATCAGGCAATGTAAAACTCCTTCACTCTGAAAAATTAGGAGTATTGGCTATGCAGCTTGGGGCAGGTAGAGCAACTAAAGATGAAGATGTAAACCATGCTGTAGGATTAGAGCTTAACTGCAAACGAGGAAATAAGGTAAATGTAGGCGATATTATATGTTACGTTTATCATGATGAGGACTTGAAGCAGGAATGGATAGATGAGCTGTACAATGCTTTTGAATTTACTGATGAAGATGTTGAAAACAGACCACTTATAGAAAAAATATTATCTTAAAAAATACTACAAAATTTATAATTAAAAAAAGGCGAACTAAAAATTAAAGTGGACCCTTTGTCAAGGACACTATAAAAAGCTCGTCTTTTTTTATTTATGTTATAAATTAGAATAAAATTTTTTTATTTTGAATTTTTGTAATTTTATACTATTAAAGAGGGTATAATTAAAAAAGGCACTTAAAAACAAAAAAATTAGTAAATCACAAAATACATATAAAAATGATTAATAAAATGAGGAGAATAAAAATGAAAGTAAC
>NZ_JAXEWM010000021.1:0-2344 GCF_034113885.1 Intestinibacter sp. | reverse complement strand
TAGTTCCACCTTCTATCATGAATTGACAATATTTTAGCCATTTTTCCAAGCTCAATTTTGTATTTGAAAGTGGAGAAAGACTTCTTTCGTCAAATGTTCTTCTACATTTTTTGCAAATATATCTTTGACGACCATATGTTTTTCCATTTTTATTTACCTCTGAATTCCCACATCTAGGGCATTTAAGACCTTTTTTAAATCTACCTTCTAAAATCTCGTCTTTTCCTTCTTTTTCATCATAAAATCCTAAATTATATAAATTTTTTAATTTTTGTTGAGCTAACGCTATTAAAGAACTCATTTCTTCTATATTTAAATTATCTACCATTGATCTAATTCTTTTAGAACTAAACATCTTTGAATGTTCTTGTCGAAACATAATGCACCTCTTCCTGATTTAGGTAATTCATAACACAAATCACTAATCTTAAATATTTTTACTTTTATATAAATTCTTGGTTATATTATGTTCCAACAAGATCTATTTCATACATAATTTCACAAAATCATTAAACATATTTACAATGGCTCTAAATTGAGTATATATTTACAATTATTCATAAATAATAAAATAGAGCAACAACTGTCACTCTATTTTCGATTTATTATTTTTATGAACGAGCAAATTATCTTATTTGACCATCGCCAAATATAATATATTTAGTAGTCGTAAGCTCTTTAAGTCCCATAGGTCCTCTAGCATGAAGCTTTTGAGTACTTATACCTATTTCTCCACCAAATCCAAATTCTCCACCATCAGTAAATCTTGTAGAAGCATTTACATATACAGCAGCTGCATCTACTCTTTGTAGGAATTTTTGGCTGTTTCTGTAGCTTTCAGTAACTATAGATTCAGAGTGTCCTGTATTGTATTTATTTATGTGTTTTATAGCTTCGTCGACGTCTTTTACTACTTTTACAGCTATTATAAGATCTAGGTATTCAACTCCCCATTCTAGTTCATCGATTACTTTTACGTCGTTTACTATAGCTTGAGTTTTTTCGCATCCCCTGACTTCAACGCCTTTATCCCTTAATTCCTTAACTATCATTGGCACGAATTTATCTGCTATTGCTTCGTGAACTAATAATTTTTCTGCAGCGTTACATACCCCTGGTCTTTGAACCTTGGCATTTAAAACTATAGCCTTTGCCATTTCAAAGTCAGCACTTTCATCCACATAAATATGGCAGTTTCCTGTTCCTGTTTCGATTACTGGAACTGTGGCATTTTGAACAACTGCCTTTATAAGTCCTGCTCCACCTCTTGGAATTAAAACATCTATATAATCGTTAAGTCTCATCATTTGAGTAGCAGTTTCTCTAGAAGTATCTTCAACTAATTGTACGCAAGCCTCTGGTAATCCACTTCTCTTTATACCTTTAACTAATGCCTTAGCTACAGCCTTATTAGAATTTATAGCATCACTCGCACCCTTTAGTATAACTGCATTTCCTGATTTTAAGCAAAGTCCCGCAGCATCACTTGTTACATTAGGTCTTGATTCATATATTATACCTAAAACTCCCATTGGCACTCTCTTTTGCCCTATTTGAAGCCCATTAGGTATTTGCCACATATTTACTACTTCACCTACTGGATCTTTTAATTTTACTATATCTAAAAGAGCATTTGCCATAGCTTCTATTCTACCTTCATCAAGTGATAGTCTGTCAAGTAAAGCATCAGATATTCCCTTTTCTATAGCATTTTGTCTATCTATTTCATTTGCTTTTATTATTTCTTCCTTTGCATTTATCAGCTCCTCTGCCATAAAAGTTAACGCCTGATCCTTTTGTGCAGTTGAAGCTATTCCTAATTCGTAAGCAGCTTCTTTTGCCTTTTTTCCCATTGAAATTAACATAAATCGTACCTCCTATTTTTTCGCAGTAAATAAAGTTCCTATTTCTTCCCCTGATAATATTTCAGAAATAATCGCTGGATCCTCTCCATTAGCTAAAACTAAATCAACACCTGCTTTATTAGCCTTCTTAGCTGCAGCTAATTTAGTCGCCATACCACCAGTTCCTAAGCTTGAACCAGCTCCACCCGCACAAGCTTCTATTTCATCAGTAATCTCGTCAATTTGTTTTATTAAGTGCGCGTCTTCATTTTCCTTTGGATTACTATCATAAAAACCATCTATATCAGATAATATAATCAATACATCTGCATTTATAAGTACAGAAACTATAGCTGACAAGTTGTCATTATCACCAAATTTAGCTATATTTTCTAGCTCATCTATTGAAACTGTGTCATTTTCATTTACTATAGGGATTATCCCCTTGTTTAATAAAAGTTCAAAAGTATTACATACATTTTCTTTGATATGTTCGTCTT
>NZ_JAXEWM010000020.1:0-2800 GCF_034113885.1 Intestinibacter sp. | reverse complement strand
TATTTTTGAAGTCTTTTTATACTTTTATTAGAGTGTGAATAATTATATACTCTAGTAGATGTATGAATTTGAACCTTAATTGTATACATAGTAAGAGATGGTTATAAGTTATTTAATCTAAATCCCAAAGATATGCTTCATATTCACATCTTAGTTCATCGTATAAATCTTTAGCTTCCTGTAGATATTCTCCTAAGAATACTGAAACTTGATATTTATCTTTGATGTTACCTTCAAAAGTAATATTGAGCCACTGTTCACAAAAGTGAACAGCAGCTCTTTGTCTTTCAGTTGATATATTATTCATCTTTAAGATCTATATCAAAGTATTTACAGAATGTTATTTTCTCAAACTCATCTATTGATATTATCTTATAACATAAATAACAAGAAAGAGAAATAATTATTAGATATATGATAGTATAAATACTATCAAAGATTTTATCTAATATTACCATGCAAGATATAATAACATTAATAACAGTTAACCATAGAAGTATTCCTTTAAGTATAAGGATTATAGATTTTGATATTTTATTGTTCATTTTGTATGTCTTTTAGTTGTTAATATATTGAGTAAAACATAAAAGAATAGTAACTATTGTCTCTTTCTTTTATATTTATAAAATTCTTTTCTTGCTTCTTTGCCATTAGGATAAACAGTCTTTACTATTCTTTCTTTTGTACAGATAGTTATAGACCATTCAAAGGCATGTTGTCCACTAAGGATAATTTCTCTTCCATAGATGTCTACTATGATTTCTCTTATGAAACAGTCACAGTTTTCTCTATGATATGTATGATTTTTTGCCATGTTGATTGTTGTTTATTGGGTAGTTTATTTAAATGTTTATTAGTATTACTCGGTATAAATAGTTATGTTTCTATGATTTTTATAAGCAAGATGCTATTCTTATATTAAAAATTTGGCATATTGGGGTATTTCACAATGGTCTATAATGGTACCTTCATATTGAATAGGAGACCATGTTTCACATTCATATCCTCCAATAATCTCACCTTCTTCTGAATATTCTTCTACTGAATCCTGTGAATACTGTTGCTGTGCTTTAATTAATCTATTATCCTGGGTATACATGATATGTGTATATTCAGAACAATTCTCTCCAAAGTAACTTTGTATAATATCTAATACTACAGCTTTAATAGGATTCTCATTAGGAATATTTATTTCAACAATATCTCCTTTTTCTACAGATTGCCCATATGTTATTTTTTCCATGATTCTTTTTTATTTAGAAGTAGTATGGAGTTTTATCCCCATACTACTAGTTATACATTACCATTCACCTTTTATAGTGGCAATAAGCTCATCCTTTATATAAGCAGGAAGTTCAACGCAAGGAAAAGCATCTAAAGTTCCAGTGCCTACAAGAATACCAAGAGCGATGTTTCCCTCCCCTGTTACATGAGTATCAAGGAAGAACATGGTCTGAGGAAACAGCGGAGTTACTATGAATAACTCGGGTTCCCAGCAAGCAAACTGAAACTCAACCTCTGTACCCTCAAATTCAGCAGGACCAGTATAAGGTTCAGAGTAGTTTTTATACATGAACTGTAATAAATTGTCACAATTCATAAGAGTAGGATAAGTTATCATAATTTTACACTTCCACCACACTAGAGCTGAAGTGAGAACGGCTTTACAAGAAAAACATTCTATTTACCTACTCTACTAGAGCAGAAGTAATAAGTACAGAAGATTCAGGCATTTACTTAAACCCTTTGTGCAAAAGAAAGGAAGCCCCGAAGGGCTTCCTACTAGTCCACTGAGAAGTGGAGCAAGCTCTCACGCTTGCTTTCACAGAGCATGAACATAGGCTCATCATAGCCTTCTGTAGTCACCTCAGTGATGAAGAGACTACCTAACTTCTCACCATCATTAAGCTTTTCACCTCGTGCCTCTTTAGCCTCAATATCAGCCCTATGCTTCTTGATGTAATCAATCTTCTTGCCAAGTTCCTGTGGAACATAGCCTAAGGTCTTTTCTGTGGCGAAGTAGTAGTATCCTACCTTGTCAGCTCGTGGATACACATCAAGGTTCTTACTGCCTGTATCAGACAGAAATTTTTCTACTGACATTCTTTTACCAAACTCTGATTTGTTTTCAGTTGCCATAATGCTAATGGTTTTAAGTGTTATGAGGGGGACTATCCCAACCTCAAGGCATGGGGAGGGAGGGAGAGGTGGTTATAAACCACTCCCACAAATACCAAAAATTTTTCAAAAAAAAAATCAGAAAAAAAAATTTCAGAAAAAATATTATTCCTACAAGCAGTAAGTTTTTTATTTATATATTTTGCTATATTATTCTTTTTCACTATATTTGCACCCACTAGGACATAGCAAGTACTAGATACATAACCGACCTAATTAAGGTTGAAGAGGTTAAGATAGTTGAGAAGTCCCCAAGCCAACATAGGAGAATAAAGGGTACTATTAGTAGGGCAGAGGTAATTGGGGCTTGAGATAACTAAGAGTGAGAACTAATAATATATAAACGCCTTCAATGCTATCTTAATACTATACCAGGGAGCTTTAATGGTGAATTGCTCCAGGTCTCTTTATACCTTAAAAATTAATAAGAGTGTTATGTTATCTAGGAATAAGGAAGCATGTATTTTATAATATGAGCACATTATTGAAAAATAATTTAGGAAAAGTTTGGTAGTTTCAAAATTTATGCTTACCTTTGCACTGCAATTGAGAGATGGTTTAGATGAATATTCATCATTGTTATCAGTACTATCTTAACCAGTTGTTTTAAGATAGTACTTCT
>NZ_JAXEWM010000019.1:0-5478 GCF_034113885.1 Intestinibacter sp. | reverse complement strand
ATCCGTGTGTACAGGGTAGGTTACCCACGCGTTACTCACCCGTCCGCCGCTCTCTTCCGAAGAAGATCGCTCAACTTGCATGTGTTAGGCACGCCGCCAGCGTTCATCCTGAGCCAGGATCAAACTCTCAAAATAAAGTTTTATCTCGCTCAGACTAATCATTATCGAATATCTGGCTTGGTTTGTTGGTTTTAATTCGTGTGAATTAAAGTTCATTATTTAACCTACTGTTTAATTTTCAAAGTTCTTAACTCAGCTTCTTTATTCTATCAAAGCTGTTTTTCTTTGTCAACAACTTTTTTTAAAGTTTTTTTAACTTTTCTCAAGTTGTTTTGCCCTTTTCTCAAGGACAAGTATTACTATACCATCTTAATTAATTTTGGTCAATACTTTTTTTCATTTTTTTTTAATTATTTTTCTATTTTTATATCATATATTTTCAAAAAGCTTATATTTCAACATTTACACATTATTTTATTTAAACATATAATTCAATTTATCACGCAAAAATCTTTATAAAAAAAGACTCTCTAGTTGATTATTTTCTAGAAAGTCTTTTAATTTCACCAAAAAAATTATTTAGCAGTATAAAAATCATGTGTTTCCATATATTCAAATTTTAATACAGCTGTTTTATACTTCAAGCTCTTCTTAACATCTATTATTCTTTGATTAGATGAACCTCTAAAAAGCAAGCTTATATCTCTCTTGTCTATCTCAAATCTACCATCAACAAGTACATCTACATACTTCAATAATTCCATATTTTCGAAATACAATGGATTGTTCTTATCTATAAGCTGTTCAAATGTAAATCCTGTATAACTCCAAACATCTAAGTTTATTTTATGCGCCTCTTTTGCTATCTCAGCCAATGGTGCTGGTTGTAAGAAAGGCTCTCCTCCTGAAAGTGTTATACCCTGTTGCAGCTTTAAAGACGCCATTTGATCGATTATTTCTTTTGTATCAACTTCATATCCTCCGTTTAAGCTATGTGTTTGAGGATTATGACATCCTTTACAATTATGTTTACAACCTTGTGTCCAAACAACCATTCTAAGCCCAGGTCCATCAACAATACTGTCACATATTACAGGAGATGCTATTCTCAACTTCATATTTATCCCCCCTCTTAAATTTCGGTATGTTTTACTCTATCTCTTACTTCTGCTTTTTTAGCGTCGTTAAATCTATCTACTGTACCAACTAAATAACCTGTGATTCTTCTAATTCTTTCAAATTTTATATCACTTTCTTCTTCATTACGTCCGCATACTGGACAAACAGTACCAGGTATAACTCCTGAGAATCCACAAACAGGGTCTCTATCCACTGGATGATTGACACTACCATATCCTATACCCATTTCCTTCATACTTCTTATAATAGTTTCGAAGGCTTGTAGATTATTTGATGTATCTCCATCTAATTCAACATAAGTTATATGTCCACCATTAGTTAATTCATGATATGGAGCCTCAATAGCTATTTTGTTAAAAGCTGATATATTATAATATACAGGCACATGGAAGGAATTAGTATAATATTCTTTATCTGTTATTCCTTTTATTTCGCCATATATCTTTTTATCTATTTCTGTAAATCTTCCTGAAAGTCCTTCTGCTGGAGTAGCTATTAAAGAGAAATTTAATTGGTATTTTTCTGCAGCTTCGTCCATTCTCTTTCTCATATGTGAAATTATTTTTAATCCTAATTCTTGTGACTCTTCACTTTCTCCATGGTGCTTGCCAGTCAATGCAATTAGACATTCTGCTAATCCTATAAATCCAACTGTCAATGTTCCTTGTTTGATTACATCCTGTAATGTATCTTCAAAAGAAAGATCATCAGCACCTCTCCATACTCCTTGACCCATTAGGAATGGGAAGTTTTTAACCTTTTTATTTCCTTGAATTTGCATTCTTTCAAGTAATTGATCTATAACTAAATCTATTTTTTCATCTAAATCAGCAAAAAATTCATCTAAATTCGCTTCTTTATTTCCATTTACTATACCGTGTTTTATACCTAATCTAGGTAAGTTAATTGTAGTAAAAGATAAGTTACCTCTACCACTTACGACTTCTTCTCCACATACATTTCCTAAAACTCTTGTTCTACAACCCATATATGTTGCTTCTGTTTCTGGTTGACCAGGTTTATACGTTTTTAAATTAAATGGTGCATCTAAGAAACTGAAGTTAGGGAATAATCTCTTAGCAGAAACTCTACATGATAATTTAAATAAATCGTAGTTAGGATCTTCTGGATTTAAGTTAACCCCTTCTTTAACCTTGAATATTAAAATAGGGAATATAGCTGTTTCTCCATTACCTAATCCTTTTTCTAGAGATAATAATAAGTTTCTACTTACCATTCTACCTTCAATAGAAGTATCAGTACCGAAGTTTATACTAGAAAATGGCACTTGTGCTCCTGCTCTTGAATGCATTGTATTTAAATTATGAATAAATCCTTCCATAGATTGATATGTTTGTCTGTCAGTTTCCTTATACGCTTCTTCATATGCAAAATTTTGTATTGAAATAGCTAAATTTTCCTCTATATCAAATGTTTCTATTAATTTTTCCTTTTCAATATACAAATAATCTGAGTTCTTTTCTAGACCTACTTTTTTATTAGATCTCTTTTCAGTATCGTTCACTATATCCTCTACTGTTCTCTTATCATCAATATTTTTTAATAATTTCAATCCTTTATGCAAATTAGATATATATAATTTTTTAAAAGTCTTATATACACCTTTAGCTAAGTTATAATCAAAAAATGGAATACTTTGTCCGCCATGTTGGTCATTTTGATCGCTTTGAATAGCAATTGCAGCCAAAGCACCATAACTCATAATACTATTTGGCTCTCTTAAAAATCCATGACCTGTTGAAAATCCACCGTCAAATAATTTATCTAAATTTATCTGACAGCAAGTCAATGTACCCATATTTAGAAAGTCCATATCATGTATGTGTATATCGCCGTTGTCGTGAGCTTGAGCATGTTCTGGTTTTATAACAAATGTCTTACAGAACTCCTTAGATACAGTGCTTCCATATTGTAGCATAGTACCCATAGCAGTGTTACCATCTATATTGGCATTTTCCCTTTTTATATTTGCATCGCTAGCATCTTCAAAAGTTATTTTATTTATAGCCTTCATCAATCTAGTTTTAGAATTTCTTATTCTGCTTCTTTCGTTTCTATAAAGAATAAATGCTTCACTAGTTTTTACATGACCTGCTTTTATAAGAACCTTTACAACTGTGTCTTGTATATTTTCTACGTTAGGAATTTCATTATTATCGTATTTTTCATTTAATAACTCTACTACTTTATCAGCAAGATCTTCTGCCATTTGATAACTTGGTTCTGTATTTTCCTTTTTTGCCACTTCACTTGCCGCTGAAAATATAGCTTTTGTTATACAATCTTTATCAAAACTAACCTTTCTACCGTCTCTTTTCTTTATATATTCTATCAACTTCGAATCCCCCTCGACCACAATATATTGTGGTTTGTTTTTACTCCCCATACTATATATAGTATGTATAATTAAAAAAATTCCCCTTAAAAACTAAAGGGGCGATAATTTCATCAACTTATTTCTAGGGTACCAAATTTATAAATTTTAGTCAAATTTTACCAACATACCTCTAAGCATTGAAATTACTATATGGTTTTTTTGAAGCCTTGTATTTGTAACGGTTATAATTTTTTCTAAAATCTTTTAATATTTTACATATAGTTTTATTTTTATCTGTAAATTTATAGTAATTTAATATATTATATTTAGTATACATATTTTGACAATAATTTTAGAAAATTTTAGGAGGTAATAATTAATATGTTATCAAAAAGACTTGATGTTATAACACCATCACGTACAGTAGGTATAAGTTCTAAAGTAAAAGAAATGAAAGCGCAAGGTATAGACGTATTAAATCTTAGTGTTGGAGAACCAGATTTTAACGTTCCAGAAAAAGCTAAAGAATGTGGTATAAAATCTTTAAACGATAATATCACTAAATACGATTTAGTTCCTGGATTAACTATATTAAGAGAAGAAATAAGCAAAAAATTATTAGAAGAAAATAACTGTCACTATGCTCCAGATGAAATAGTAGTTACTAGTGGTGCTAAAATGGCTCTTACTAATGCTTTAATGGCTGTTACAGATCCAGGAGATGAAGTTTTACTAGTTAAACCTTATTGGGTAAGTTATTCTGAAATGACTAAACTAGTAAATGCTGTTCCAGTTGGAATCGAAACAGACAAAGCAAATGACTTCAAATTAACTGGAGAGCTTTTAGAAAAATATATAACAGACAAAACTAAGATGCTTATATTAAATAACCCTTGTAACCCTACAGGAGCTATTTACACAAGGGAAGAATTACTTGATATATGTAATGTTTGCTTAAAACACGACGTATATATATTAGCTGATGAAATATACGAAAGAATCTGCTTCAATGGTGAATTCGTTTCTGTAGCTTCATTAAGTGATGAAATAAGAGAAATGACTATAACTATAAACGGTTTTGCTAAATCAGCAGCTTTAACTGGTACAAGATTAGGCTACACTGCAACTCCTAGAGCCCTTGCTAAGCACATAAGTGCTATCCAAGGACATTTAGTATCACATCCATGCTTAGCAGCTCAATACATAGGCTATGGAGCTTTAAAATACTGTAAAGAAGACATAGATAATATGGTAGAAGCTTACAGAAAGAGAAGAGATCTTGTTACTGGTAGACTTGATAAAATAGAAAACCTAGATTACGTTTATCCAAATGGAGCTTTCTATGTATTTATAGACATATCAAAGGTAAAAGACAAATTTGAACATGGTGAAAGCCTATCATCTGACTTCTGCGATAAATTCTTAGAAGAATGTAAGGTTGCTATAGTACCAGGTATCGCATTCGGTATAGATGAATATGTTCGTATATCTTTTGCTTGTAGTGAAGAAACATTTATGGAAGCTTTAGATAGATTAGATAAATTTGTACAAGGTATATTAGCTTAGAATTGTATAAAAGTTACTAATATTAATAAGAAAATTAAAATAGGCTGATTGCAAATTTTATTTTGCAACAGCCTATTTTTTAATTAGAATTATATATTTCATTTTTTCAAAAAATAAAAAAAGACTACGTGGCTACGTCCTACTCTCCCAGGCGGTCACCCACCAAGTACCATCGGCGCTAAAGAGCTTAACTTCTGTGTTCGGAATGGGAACAGGTGTATCCTCTTTGCTATAATAACCACATAATCTTTATTGTACTAAATCTATGTAAATTTAATACTTTCAAAACTGAAAACATTTAATGAATGCCATTATTCATTTGGTCAAGTCCTCGATCTATTAGTATCAGTAAGCTAAATACATTACTGCACTTACACCTCTGACCTATCAACCAGGTAGTCTTCCTGGGATCTTAACCTTGCGGTGGGAAATCT
>NZ_JAXEWM010000018.1:0-21977 GCF_034113885.1 Intestinibacter sp. | reverse complement strand
TGTGGAAGTTCTACAACATTAGATTCTAATTCACATGCTATTTGTTCTTCTGGTATGTTTACATCGAATTCTATATTACTATATTTCATAGTATGCATAGTATAAGTCCCCCTTTATTTATATTAATTAATTTACCTAACTTATATTTCATTTATCTATTTTATCACATCTATTTTAGAAAATAAAATATTTCAGTCTAATTATAAAAATATTATTTAAAATCTCATTTATATATTTAAATATTATTTTTTATATTTTTATCTTTTTAGATATTATATTACAACTTATAGATCAACAAAAAAATAGAAACCTCATTTAAAGGCTTCTATTTTTTTATTAATTATTTATATACTTTTCAAATATTTCTCCAAAGTCTCTATTACTGTAAGTTTCTCTCAGTTCATTCATCCAGTTAAAATTGAACTTTGTTATATTTTCAATTAAATCAGCTGTATCTACTTGTATATAACCATTTGATATAGTTTGGTTAGCCATATTTAAACTATTTAATCCATTTTCTATATATCTATTGTTTTTTCCTTGAATTCTTCCTATTTCATATAGAGCTTTATATAAATCCTTTAATTGTTCTAATTGATTTTTATCTACATCTATACTGAACACTTCGTTTCCCATTGTAAATTTTATTTCGACATCTAAATCTACAGTTCCCGCTGTTTCTAATGTAACTGCACTTACTTTTTCATAGAAAAATTCGTGTCTTTTTACAACTCTTTTTTTACTGACAGCACTTTGTCCATCAACATGTATTAAACCTCTGTTAGTAAATACATATTCGTCAGATTTTGACTTTATAACGAAGTAAATTTTTTCTCCATCCTCATGCATTATATAATCATCGCCATCTGCCTTATCAAAATCCTTAGGTGATAATATTTTACCTATATCAGATAGTCCCAATGTATCTGATGCCATTTTTCCAAATATATTTCCTGCCATCTAATGCCTCCTATATTTTTTTATTATATTATATCAGATTTCATATGCTTATATGATTTATACATTAATAAAATTATTTCATGTTATAATATTAGAATATAAAACGATAATGGAGAGTGATTTTTATGCCATTTGAAATAATAAGAGATGATATTACAAATTTAAAAACTGATGCCATTGTCAATGCAGGTAACAACAGGCTTAAAGCTAGCGGTGGTGTCTGTGGTGCGATTTTTAAAAAAGCTGGTCTAGAAAAGCTTCAAAAGGAATGCGATAAAATCGGCCACATAGAGACATCTCAAGCTGTAATAACAAAGGGATATGACCTAGATTGCAAATATATAATACATACGGTGGGACCTATTTGGCACGGAGGAGGTCACGATGAAGAAAAGCTTCTTTACAATACATATTTAAACTGTTTAAATCTAGCAAAACGAAAAAGATGTAAATCTATAGCTTTTCCTCTGATTTCATCAGGAAACTTTGGATACCCTAAGGACAAAGCGCTTTATACAGCTAGATGTGCCATCGAGGATTTCCTTGCTGAAAACGACCTTATGATTTATCTAGTTGTTTTCGATAAAAATGCTTTTGCTATAAGTCAAAGCTTATTTGATTCTATTAAGCAGTATATCGATGACAACTATCTAGATGACTATAGATTTGATAATTCTAGAAGAAACGCTGAAAGCTCATTATTAGACGATTATTTTCATATGGAAGTTAAATCTACATTACAAAGTGTAAGCGATTCAATAGAAAATGATGAAATAAAAATGTTTAAAAAGGCATCAAAGCCAGTTGATGCTACAAAAGCAGCTACTAAATCTAAATCAAAGCCTAAAAAACCTTCTATCGCAAAAGCTATTTTAGGCGATATGATAAACGATAAAAATCTAATAGATGCCGTTTCCAATGTTGAAGATACATTTTCTCAAACTCTACTTAGATTAATCGACGCTACCGGTAAAAGTGATTCTGAGATTTATAAAAAGGCAAATATAGACAGAAGATTATTTTCTAAAATAAGAAAAAATAAAGACTACAACCCTAGCAAAAGTACAGCTCTATCTCTTGCAATAGCTCTAGAGCTAGATATAGATGAGACTAAGGATTTGCTTGAAAAGGCAGGCTATGCTCTATCTCATAGCAATAAATTCGACATCATTGTAGAGTATTTTATAAAGGAGCAAAACTACAATATATTCGAGATAAACGAAGCACTTTTTGCCTTTGATCAAAATATATTAAAGGCTTAAAATTTTTTTAAAAAAACATAAATTTGTCGCCTCCGATGCGACCTTTTAAATAAAGCCCCCTAGTATAATTTAAGTATAATCAATCAAGAAATAAAAAAGAAAATCAACAAAATTAATTATAAATTAGGGGGTAATAATTATGAAAAAAAATTTAACTGAATTAGTATTTATATTAGATAAAAGCGGTTCTATGTCTCCACTTACAGATGACACAATCGGAGGATTTAACTCTCTATTAGATAAACAAAAAAACGAAGAAGGCGATGCATTAGTAACAACTGTACTATTCAACCACGAAATCCAAGTACTACATAATAGAATGCCAGTAGAAAATGTATCACCTATAACTAAAAGAGACTACCTTGCTAGTGGGATGACTTCATTACTAGATGCAATAGGCTCTACTATAGACCACATAAAAAACGAACACATAATAACACCAAAGGAAGAAAGACCTGAAAAGGTTATGTTCGTAATAATCACAGACGGCGCTGAAAATTCTAGCAAGGAATACAACATCAAACAAGTAAAAAATCTAATAAATACTTGTAAAGAATTATTAGGCTGGGAATTCTTGTTCTTAGGGGCAAATATAGATGCAGTACAAACTGCAGGTGCATTTGGAATAGATGCTTCAAGAGCTGTAAATTACAACTGCGATAAAGAGGGTACAGAGTTAAATTACAAGGTAGTAAGTGAAACTATCAGCTGTGTGCGTCAATGCAATCCTATCAGCAATAGTTGGAAAAAAGACATCGAAAAGGATTTTGAAGCTAGATCAAAAAATTCTAGAAGTTCTAAAAACGAAAAAAAATCTTTATTTAATAGATCTAGAAAAAGTTTCTAAAAAATATCGTAAATTAAACCTTTCAAATTAATATAAACATATCAAATAAGGATGTTGCCTCAATTCCCACCTATTTTAAGCAACATCCTTATTTTTAATTTAAATCAATATATCTTGATCTATATCACCTTCGACTGGCAATATAATTGTAAATTTTGTACCGATGTTTTTTTGACTCTCTACATATATATCTCCCTTATGCATATCGATTATATGCTTAGTTATTGTCAATCCAAGTCCACTGCCACCTTTGATTTCTGTATTTTCATCTACTATTTGGTTGAATCTATCAAATATAGACTTGTAGTATTTTTCATCTATGCCTATACCTGTGTCTTCTACTGATATTTTTACTTTATCATCTAGATCCTCGATATCGACTTTTATAGTTCCTCCTTTTGGAGTGAATTTTGATGCATTACTCAACAGATTTACGATACATCGCTCAATTTCATATCTATCGCATTTTATAATTTTTTCTTCTGTATCTGTATCGATAATTAAGTTTATTCCATTTGATTCTACTGCCTCTTTTAGAGATAACGCTGTTTCCTCAACTAAATAAACTATATTTTCCTCCTTTACATTTATTTTGTATTTTCCATTCTCGATTTTAGTCGTGTCTATTATATTGTTTATTAGATTTAGTAATCTCTTGATATTTTTATTCATGACCTGCATGTATTCTTCTAGCTTCTCCTTTGGCACACCCTTGTTAGATTTATTTAAATTTGTAATCAATTGTTCTACTGAGCTTATTACATTTAAAGGCGTTCTCAATTCATGAGATAAATTTATAAAATAATTATTTTTATTTCTCTCTACCTCTATTATTTTATTTAAAAGCTGATTACTCGTTTGCATTTCTTTACTCAATGCTCTAGTTCTTATTTCTACTAGATAATCTAATCTCTTCACCTTCTTATTATTGATATAAAGCACGAGCAAAATTACAAAAATATATACTATAATTGCTTCCTTACTTTTCCATATAGGAGGTCTTATTGTAAAGCTTACTTTGCTCTCTTTTCCCATATTTCCATTTTGGCTTCTAGCTTTTATTTTGAATGTATATCTACCAGGAGATAATTTATTAAATATAATTTCATTTCCATTAACCTGAACCCATTCATCTACTAATCCTTCTAGTTTATAATAAAACTTTAAATTATTATTGGTTTTATACTCTGAGAAAAAATATTTTATCCTAAAAGAGTTCTCATTGTACTTAAATTGCATTCCATCTATATCTTTGTATTTTTCTCCATTCACATCAAATTTTTCAAATATGACTTTCGGCTCATAAGAAGATCTTAGAATATCCTCTGGTTTGAAAATATTCAATCCCTTTATCCCACCAAATACAAACTCACCTTCTCTAGTTTTATAATGTGCTTTTTCATTAAATTCATTACTTTGTAATCCATCTGTACTACTTAAATTATTAAATTTACATGTTTTTAAATCGAATTTAGAAATTCCATTGTTGGTGCTGACCCAGGGATTTCCCTCGTCGTCTATTAATAATCCATAAATCGTATTATTAGACAATCCATCTTCATCCGTGTATGTAGTAAACACCTCTCTAGTCTTATTAAATTTAACTAAACCTTCACTTGTCCCAATCCACAATATATCATTATATTCAGATATACATTTTATATTAGCAATTTCTTGTTCTGTTTCATAATCAGAAACATGGTAAACCTTAATAAATCTATCGTCAATATTTATCTTTATCAAAGAGCCTGCTATAAAATTACCCAGCCAATATACACCATCTTTATCTCTATAAATCTCTTGTATGCATTTATCCTTTACACCTGCTCTTTTTAAATAGTCTGTAATGTCTATAATTTCATCGTTTTTAATATCTAAGATATTTAGCCCATCCTGAGTACCTATCCACAAATATTCTTCACTAAATAATAGGCTTTTTATGTTATTATTTGTCAACCCATCATTCATAGTATATTTTTTTATTTTCATAGTATTCCTGTCTATTTGGTTTAGGCCATAAGTAGTACCTACCCATACAGTATCCTGATGACCTTCTATAACTCTTATTGAGTTATCAGTCAATTTATAATCTCCCTCTCCACCATAAATTGTTTTGTATTTATCTTCTTTTCTATCAATTATATTAAGACCTCTATTTCTAGTTCCTACCCATAAGTTCCCATCTATATCCTCATAAACACCATGTATCACATTATCACTCAGAGAATTTTGATCGAGAGGGTCGCTCTTATAATGTATTATCTTATTATTCGGATCGAATAAGCTTATTCCTGTGTAGGTACCTACCCATATCAACCCATTGCTGTCCTCCATCAAGCTATGCACACTATTGTTTATCAAACTATTTTCATCATAGCTTTTATTTTGATATGAATAAAATTTATTGCCCCCCAAATACTTACAGATACCCTTCTCTGTACCTATCCATATATTCCCATTCTTGTCCTGTATCATGCTGTTGGTAGTATTAGAAGGTATAGAAAATTCATCATCTTCATCATGATAGTAATCTATTATCTCATTCGTACCACTTTCATTTACGATTATTTTTTTTAATCCATTATTTTTTGTGGATACCCAAATACTATTTTCGTCATCAATTAAAATTGAATTAATCCCATCGTTTTCTATAGAATCCTTTGAGATGTATTTTGTCTCCTCTAAAGTATTTTTATTTAATTTGATTAGGCTTTTATTTGTACCCACCCATATATTTTGAAAATTATCCTCCTTTATAACCATTATATCCTCTTCATTAAAGGTACTCTTTTTATTCAAAATTTCATCTAAATCACCAGTTTCTCTATTGTATAAATATACATTATTCGAAGTTACAGCTATTACACTACCTTTTTTAGTAACCAAAATGCTCCTCGTATTGTAGTATGGTTTGCCAGACTTGTCTTTTTCGTAATTAACTATTTCATCGGTTTCTAAATCGATTTTGCTTATACCTTTATTTGTACCTACCCATAGATTTTTCTCATGATCCTCCTGTATGCTCAAAATGTAGTTATTTACTATCGTGTTCTTTTTATTTTTATCAGCCTTGTAAATTTTCATTTCAAATCCATTATACCTATTTAAACCTTCATTAGTTCCTATCCATATATAGCCTTGACTATCTTGAAATATTACTTCAGCTGTGGACTGAGATAATCCATCCTCTATAGTTATATGCTGAAAATTCACGTTTTCTTGAGCATCTGCTTTTATTGAAATAAAGCAAACAATAATTATTGTTGTAAAAACTATTAAAATATTCTTTTTCATATTCACCTACCTACTTGTTTATAAATAATATTATATTATAGTATTTTATAAAATATTATTTTAAAATTCAATTATTTCCATAAAAAAAGACCGATATATATACATCGATCTTTTATAAATTTATTTGTAACCTTTATAAACTTATATTGCCTTACTTTTTAATTCTTCTATCTGTTGATATTCACTATCGATTTTTCTCATTTTTATATAATAGGTAATCATAAGAGGTACGGCTGCTGATATCCATGCAATTGGATCGGCTAAGCATATACCTATATATCCTACAAATTTAGGCAATGTAAATGCAACTAGAGCTCTTGCACATAATTCAAAAAATCCCGCCATCATAGGTACAAATGATTGCCCCATTCCTTGAAGCGCATTTCTGTACACAAATATAAATCCAAGCGGTATAAAGAACATAGCACTGTAATTTAAAACCTGTTGTGCATAGTTAAAAATTTCTTGAGTTGGATT
The DNA here is from genome assembly GCF_034113885.1 of Intestinibacter sp. GTDB lineage: Bacteria > Bacillota > Clostridia > Peptostreptococcales > Peptostreptococcaceae > Intestinibacter. Next base: position 15,137 of record NZ_JAXEWM010000018.1, on the reverse strand, counting down.
TTCTATAAACAACATTACGAAATATTTGCCAAGACTGAATAATGCAAATGCCGAGATTATACTAGTTACTATTGAAACTACATTCATTATTCTCATTCCGTGCTTTATACGGTCGAACCTTCTAGCTCCTAAGTTCTGACCTGCATAAGTAGCCATTGTAACTCCTAATGAAATCGATGGCTGCATAACTAATTGTTGTACCTTTGATGCTGCTGTATAAGATGCTATTACTGTAGCTCCAAATGTGTTTATTGCGCTTTGGACTATAATTATTCCTACAGCTGTCACTGAAAATTGCATAGACATCGGTATAGCGATTTTTAAATGTGTAGAATAGTAGCTTCTTTCAACTTTAAAATCTTCTTTTCTAAGTCTAAGTACTTTGTATTTGCTGTAGCTGTATATTAAGCACAATATCGCAGAAACTCCTTGTGCTATATTTGTAGCATATGCCGCTCCTGCAACTCCCATTTTAAAGTTGACTATAAAAACTAAATCCAAAACTACATTTAAAAGTGATGCAAGTATCAAGAAGTAAAGCGGAGTCCTACTATCTCCCAAAGCTCTCAATATACCAGCTGACATATTGTACGCTGTTTGAGTTATTATACCAGCGTAAATTATTGTTATATATTTTTTCGCATCGTTGTAAATACTATCTGGCGTATTCATCATATTTAGAAGTGGATTTATTATCAACAATGCGATAACTGTAATTATTATAGTTAAAACTACAGTCAGCGTAATATTACTCGCCACTGCTTTTTTTACGCCCTTTTCATCCTTTGCTCCGAATTTTTGTGATACTAATACTGAAAAACCACTTGTAAGTCCTAAAATCAGACCATTTACCAAGAAAAACATAGAATTACATGCTCCTAATGCCGCAAGTGCGTTAACCCCTACAAATCTTCCTACTATTATAGTATCTACCATGCTGTATAGCTGTTGAAATACATTACCGATCAATAGCGGTATTGTAAAGTATATAAATAATTTTAAGGGATTACCCTTTGTCATATCATTTGTCATACATACCCTCCCATCTGTATTAATTTAAAATATTTTATCTCAGCTTTTTCAATTTATCTGATATCTCATCGAATTCCTTTTCGTATTTCTTCTTTAGCTCTTTGTCGGTCTCCATACATATCATAGAAATTAAATTACTGAGTCTATTTTCTAAAAGAAGCATTTCATTGCTGTTTTTTTGATCCTTTTCACTTAATTTTTCTTTGTTTTTTTCTTCTATATAATTGTCGTAGCTTCCAGAAAACTGTATTATTTTTTTATCCTTTATTTCTAGGAAATAATCACAAACATTTTCTATAAAATGCTTGTCGTGAGATACTACAATTATCGTTTTTTCTGTGTTTTTCAATGCATCTTCTAGCGACTTCATCGAAATAATATCTAGGTAATTAGTAGGCTCATCTAAAATTAAAATATTATTATCCTCAAGTATCACCTTACATAAAGCAACCTTGACTCTTTCTCCTCCGCTTAAATCCTCTACCTTTTTGTAGACTTCATCCTCTTTAAATCCAAATAGACTTAAATTTATTCTTATAAATGTTTCATTATAAGAGGAATTGTATTTTACATTTTCTAAAATTGATTTTTCTTCATTTAGTGTATCTTGATTTTGTGAGAAATATCCTATTTTAACTTTATTGTTGATTTTTATACTTTTATCGCCTAGATTTTCTATTTTACTTGAATCTATAATTTTTTTCAATAGAGTTGTTTTTCCACTTCCATTTGGTCCTAATAAAGCTATTTTTTTATTTCTCTTGATTTTAAATGACACGCCTTCAAGAAGTAATTTATCTCCAGCCTTTAAATCTAAATTATTTACTTCTATCAAATTCTTGCTTACAATCTCCATGCCTTCTTGTATATGAATTTTAATAGGCTCAATTTCTTTAACCTTCTCTTTTACTTCTAATTTTTCAATTCTAGTAGATATCGCCTTTATATTTTTATCTAGCTTTCTTTTATTGCCCTGGCCTCCCATTTTGTGAAGTCTCGCCTCTGAATTTCCCATTCTCTTAGGCGTTTTTCTGATATTATTTCTAGTTTTGATTTTACCCTCAATAGCTTTTTCGAGTCTATTTTTTTCTGAAATATATTGGTTGTATTCAAACTCCTGTCTTAATTTTTCTACATCCTTTAATTTTAAATAGTTGGTATAATTGCCTTTGTATGCTTTTATTTTTGAATCCTGTATCTCAACAATAGTAGTACATAGAGCATCTAAAACACCTCTGTCATGAGATACTATAAGCAAAGCCCCTTCATGCTTTTTAAGCATATCTGTAAATACTTCAATACTTTCTTTATCTAAATTAGAGGTAGGTTCATCAGCTATAATTAATTTTTTATTCTCCTTCAAGGCATTTACTATTTTCACCTTTATTTTCTCTCCACCAGATAAAAATTCTTCGTATTTATCTGGTGCATTTAGTAATCCTTTGATTTTATTGCCTCCGTAGCTTTGAGCTTCATCTCCAATTTGACTTATATAGGAATAGCTATCTGTTAGACTTACTTCGCCACTATCTATCTCAATTTCTCCAATTACAGCCTTTATAAATGTGCTCTTACCTACTCCATTTCCTCCAATTAAGCCTATTCTATCTCCTTCATTTATTTCAAATTTATCGATATCTAAAATAAGTCTATCTGAATAATATTTTTTTAGATTTTTAACCTTTAACAACGACATAAAAAAACCCTCCTTATTATCGCTCAAATAAAGAGAGTTCCTATTCTCAAAACAATTGCGCGCACTAAAATAACTGCACACAAAATAAATGTACCAGAAAACACAATTCAACGTATAATGAATCTATAATTTACTCTCTTTATATTTGAGCACCACAAAAATACCTTCGTAAATTGGTATAAAATTTTATAATACTCTTTTATATGAAGTAAATTACATTCTCATTGTCCCGCATCCTTGCCCTTTCTTATCGATTTAGCAGATAAACTGCTCGATTTATATTTTAGCACTTTTAATATAGTTTGACTATATATTTATTTTTATTGTAAAAATTTTACATATATTTTATTTAACAGATTTTAGCATGTAATTTACAGCAGTTTGTGCAAGCACATTTGCCCCAACTATTAAACAGTCTGTATCAGCTTTAAATTTTGGGTTATGCCATTGATTTACACATCCTTTTTCTGGATTACCTGAGCCTAACCAATAGAAAAATCCTGGTTTCTTTTCTGTAAATATAGGGAAATCTTCTCCACCTGTTGTTGGTGTTGGATCAAATATTCCTTCATCTCCATATACATCTCTGACAGATTGGCAAGCTAAATCGTACATATCCTTTTCGTTTATTACTGCTGGTAAATCAAATCTATATGTAACCTTTCCTGTAGCCCCATAGCCTCTAGCTATATCTTCTACTTTTTGGCTCAGTATTTTTGGCATTTTTTCTCTAGTTTCTTTACTAAAAGTTCTAACTGTACCACTCATATGTACATGTTCACATATTACATTGTTTGCAGTACCACCTTCTATAGTTCCTATAGATACTACTACTGAATCTATAGGGCTTATATTTCTACTTACTATAGTTTGTATACCTTGTATAACTCCACTTGTAGCTACGATTGGATCTATAGTTTTTTGTGGGATTCCACCATGTCCACCTTTTCCATATACATCTATCCAAATAGTGTCCACTGCTGCCATAAGTCCACCTAATTTAACTCCCATTTTTCCAACTGGTACATCTGGATGGTTGTGTAATCCAAATATAGCATCTACATCGTCCATTACGCCTGCTTTTACAAGCATTTTAGCACCTTCATTTTTTTCTTCGGCAGGTTGGAATATAAATTTAACATTTCCATGTAATTCATCTCTTATTTCAGATAGAATCAATGCAGCTCCTGCTAATGATGTTGTATGAGTATCGTGTCCACAAGCGTGCATAACTCCATCTATTGTTGATTTGTATTCAACATCTGCTTCCTCTAATATAGGAAGTGCATCTATATCTGCTCTTAGTGCAACTGTTGGACCATCGTATTTTCCTCTTAATAATCCAACTACACCTGTTTCTATTCCCATATCTATAATTTCAATTCCTAAAGAAGTTAGTAAGTCTTTGATCTTTTGAGTTGTTCTATATTCTTTAAAACTCAATTCTGGGTGCATATGTAAATCTTTAAAAAATTCTAATAATTGACCTTCATATTTTTTAGATACTTCCTTTATATTTGCCATTTGTATCATTCCTTCCCTTCATAAATAAAATTGTAAATAGCTATTTGAATTTTCATAATTTTATGTTTTCTAATTATAATTTAATTATAGTTAAATTTTATTTGTAATAATACTACTTTAAAATGACTTTAATTATTTAATTTTGTATACAATATATTATATATTTTCATTTGTATATAAAGTAAAAATGACAAATAGTTATCTTTATAAATTTCAACTATTTGTCATTGATATAATTTAAATATTTATTTTCATTACTCTCTTAGGTCTTCCAGAGCCCTTTGGAAATTGTTTACCGACGATTTCTACATATCCAAACTCTTCTAACTTATTTAATACTCTATTTATTGTTCTCTCAGGCATATCACAATATCTAGCTAATTCACTCGATGTAAAGCATTTTGTTTTATACTTATCTATAGCATTATAAATAGCCATAACTTTGTTAACACCTATGTTAGTCTTATATGATATATCTATAATTTTTTCTTCTATGCTCTGCTTTTGTTTTTGTTCATTAGCATGTATAGGACCTATTATATATCCATCCTCGTATATAACAAATGCTGTATTTTCATTGTATTCCTTGGATTTAATCATAGCACTATTTGAATTATATTTAGCTTCTCCAGCTGTTTTTCCATAGCCGATACCTAGAGATACCATATGAAGCGACTTTTCTCCTATGTAGTTTAAAATAGGTATTTCTTCAAAATTCTTTGTCTCTTTTTCAAGTATTTCTTTAGTTGTAAACATTAAAAATGTATTAAAGCTGACCTCTATTACAGCCGCCTCTATATTTTGAGCAAATTCATAAATCAATTCGCTAAGTTTATTTTTTTCTTTGATATAATAATACTCGTTTTTACTTATCAGAGAATATTCACTTGGTAAATCTATTTGAATAGAAATTGAAACTAGCTGACTGTTTTTATTTACTTTAGCTGTATATCTTAAAAATGCCTTTTGAAAAGTGTCCTTTATGACAGTCTCTGTAGGTATTGCCATATAATTTTTTATATTTTCTTTATTTAATATATTGTGTACTTTACTTAATGCAGTAACTATACAGATATCTTTATTCTTTTGTAAGTTCTTTTTGTGAAATTCTAATGCCCTCTCATTAAAAGATTCTAGATGTTCTAAATCTAAATCAAAAAGTTTTACTTCTACATCGTCAAACGTAATACCTGTCATATCATAAATTACCTCTATGTTAGACATACTATACGTATCGATGCTTATACTTTTTACCTTGCCATTAGACTGCTGTGCTTGAAATAAAACACTCAATACGCAACTTTCATGAAGAGGCAAATATTCCCATATAATTTCCTCTTTTAAATTATTTTTTGCAAAATAATAAGATAATATTCCACCAAATATAATTCCATCGTATTTAGACTGGATATTCTTTACTACATCTGTTATTTTTGTAAAATCTTCAAATATATAAGTAGTTAAATCGACATAGCTAACCTGCTCATCTACTATTTTTTCAACGAAATTAGCTATAAATATTGGTGCTAAAAGCGCAACTTTCACAATATCATCTCCTGAAAATATATTTTTAGTGTTAATTATAGCATATTTTTATACAACTATATTACATTAATAATTTTTTATAAAATAAATAAGAAAGACCTAAATCCTACATAATTGCGAATTTAGGTCTAAGTTTACAATATTATTAAATTCTAGCTAGCTTTTATCACAGCATTTTCAATATTTTGGTAGTATTTTTCAAAATACTGCCATGAAATATGTACACCTTCTGGATCTTCATATTTTAAAAATCCATCAGATCTTATAAATCCACTAGTAGTATCTATGTATTCTACATTTTTAAGACTATTACAGTATGATTTTATACTTGAATTAAATTCTTTAATTTCTCTTTGTGCTGTGTATTTATTTTTGTCTGTGTAATTATGTCCTACTGGAAATAATCTTTGAACGTAAATAGTTTTATTAGTGTACTTATCTCTTAGTTTCTTAATTAAAGTTTTTGTATCTCTTATATTGTAGCTTTCTCCAAGGTGGTTTATTCCTATTTGAAGTACTACACCTTTTACACTACTATTTGATGGCATTTGGCTGAAATTCCTAATCCAATAATCAGCTCCTACACTACCTTTAGCTCTGATTATAGCATCATCTGTATTTGCATAAATATTTTTTCTGATGTTATAAGTAAATGAATCTCCTACAAATAAAAATCTGTTTAAATTTTTAATCTGTGTAGATGAGCTAGTTGATGTCTTGATATATTTGGCACTTACGTATCCGTATCCTGTTCCATATTTTATCTTATACCATCCGTTTACTGTACTTACAATAGTCACTTTTTGGTTATAAGATAGAGATCCTATTTTTCTGTAGCTTGTACCTGCACCACTTCTTACATTTAAGCTAGAGCATGTAACTGTTCCTGTTTTTGTAGATGTTGTAGTTGATACCTTGATATAATCTGCAGATACATATCCATATCCTGATCCGTATTTTATCTTATACCATCCATTTACTGTACTCACAATAGTTACTTTTTCGTTATAAGATAAAGAACCTATTTTTCTGTAGCTTGTACTTGCACCACTTCTCACATTTAAGCTAGAACAAGTTACTGTTCCAGTTTTTGTGGATGCTGTAGTAGATACAGAAGCTGCTTTACTTGCTGCATAGCTAGGTAAAGCATTTGAAAAACATAAGCTCGTGCATAATAAACTAGTTAGCACACACGTTAATAATTTTTTCCTCAAAAAAACCCCTCCTCGATTTAATTTTTTTCTCATTATAATTGTAACAAAAATGTAACCTTTTTACTATTGATTTTTGAAATAATTTACATTTTTGTTACAATTAAAAATATCTTCAGCCATATTTCTATACTAGAGATATTATTTTACATAAACATTTCATACGCCATAACCATCAAAGGCATTGTGACTATACAGACTATTACTGTAAAAATATTTATCTTGTTTGCATAATCCGCATCATTGTCGTAAACCTGAGCCATCTGCGTAACTGTCGAAGCCGCAGGTGTCATAGTCGCCAAAAAGCTCACTAGCAATATAGTATATCCATCGCTCACAAAGCGTTGTAAATTTGATAATACAAAAAACGCCAACACAGCTGCAGGATAAACTATCATTCTCATAAAAGCTACTAAATAAATTCTCTTGCTTGTAAATATAGTTTTTAATTTCACATCTGCCATAAGCATCCCTGAAACAATCATACTAAGTGGTGCTATTAGCTTTGAAACTGAACCTAATGTTTCACTCAACACTTCTGGCAATCTTATTCCACTTATAAATAAAACAATCCCAATTAAAATAGATATAGTATTTATGTTCACCATTATTTTCTTTAAATCTACTTCATTTTGCTCACTTATAATCATCTTACAATGTGTCCATAAAAATACAAGCTGAACTGACATAAATGCACATGAGTAAAGTACCCATTCTTCTCCTAAGACAGCAGCAACTATAGGTATTATCAAATTACCGGCATTGCTGTATATAATAGATGCTCGCTCGATTGAATTAAATTTAAATAATTTACCCAATATTTTAGCTAAAATAAAAAATATTACATGTATTAAAATTGCAGCTACAACAGCTAAAATCAACCCATTTCGCTTGTCTACTGTGTAATCTACCTGAAACGAATTTATTATCACACATGGTATGACTAGGTATAGCACAATTACAGAGATAGTTTTGCTATCTTTTGATTTTAATATTCCACATTTTACTAGAATATATCCCATAAGTATCATCAAAAATAGCTGAGCAATTTGTCTCATTAATAGTATACTGATCAAAATTAAATCTCCTCTCTATATTATCTTCAAAAACAAATTCTATAATAACACATTTTTTTGTAAAATAATATAAAAAGAGCTGTATAAACATCTCGAATATACAACTCTCTCGTTACAATATTTACTATAATAATTCTATACCAGCTTCACTACATTCTTCTACCATCTTTTCTGGCCAAATTCCAACTTGAACTTCACCTATATGAGCTTTATTTAAGAAGAACATACATATTCTAGATTGTCCTATTCCTCCACCTATTGTGTAAGGTAATTCACCGTCTAATAAAGCCTTATGGTAGTCTAATTCTTTTCTTTCTTCACATCCAGCTAATTTTAACTGTCTTTCTAAAGCTTCTTCATCTACTCTTATTCCCATAGAAGAAAGCTCTATTGCTTGATCTAGCACTTGATTGTAGAATAATATATCTCCGTTTAATTCCCAATCATCGTAGTCTGGACTTCTTCCGTCGTGTTTTTCACCATTGCTCAATGTCTTTCCTATTTGCATTAGGAAAACTGCCTTTTTCTCTCTAACTATTTTATCTTCTCTTTCCTTTGGAGTTAAGTCTGGGTACATATCTAGTAGCTCTTGAGAAGTCATAAAAGTTATTTCTTCTGGTAATTCACATCCTACTTCTGGATATATTTCGTGAACATGCTCTTCTGTTTCCTTGAAAACTTGGAATAATGTTTTAACTACGCTTTTTAATGTTTCTATATTTCTATCTTCTTTATTTATTACAAGCTCCCAGTCCCATTGATCTACATATAGAGAATGTAGGTTGTCTAATTCTTCGTCCTTTCTGATAGCGTTCATATCAGTATATAGACCTCTACCTACCTTAAATCCGTATTTTTTAAGAGCCATTCTCTTCCATTTAGCTAGTGAATGTACTATTTCTGCATCCTTGTGTAGATATGGCACTTCAAAGCTTACAGGTGTTTCTACACCATTTAGGTTGTCGTTTGTACCTGTTTCTGGTAGAACGAATAATGGTGATGAAACTCTTGTTAATTTTAGCATTTCGCCTAATCTATTTTCGAAAAAATCCTTCAAATCTTTAATTGCTTGTTGAGTTTCTATTACATTCAAGCTGTTTTCATATTTTTCTGGTATCAATAAACACATAGCATATACTCTCCTTTTTAATAATTTCGATATCCGATAAATATTTTTCCAAAATCAAATCTTTATAAATCCATAAAAAAAGCCTTCCATCCACTCAATAGGACGAAAGACTGTACTTCCGCGGTACCACCTAAATTAACTTAAACGTTCACCTCAATTAACGTACTAATATACGCCACCAATCTGATAACGGTTTGGTTCCGACTAAGTCTACTCTCAATGTGATTTCGGTTAGTAGCTCCAGGATGTTCTTCATTATAAAACTCGTACTGGACTCTCACCATAACCAGCTCGCTCTGACTTCGTCTTTATAATTACTCTTCCCTTCACAGCATTTATTTTACTTATTTTGACAATATAAATAGTAACCCATTAACTAATTATTGTCAATAATATTTATGCTATTTTTTAGTATTATATTGTTTATTATCTCCTATAATTAATATTTATATACATATATATAAAACCAAAAAATATTTTTCACTGCTTTCGACAACGTTTTCCTTTTTCAAATTTCAATAATCACCGAAAAGCATTGAAATTTCAACATATTTACATTTTCCAAATCTTAACTTATAATTAATATCTGTAAAATATAATAACTAAATAAATTAAATAAATTTCGAAAAAAATATAGATACTTAATTATAAATTTTAAATATATTTAGGAGGTACCCCCATGTATAAATTAATCGCACTAGATATAGACGGAACATTATTAAACAGCTCAAATCAAGTTACAGATTCTGTAAAAAAAGCCATAAAAGAAAGTAAAGAAAAAGGTGTCAAAGTCGTTTTATGTACAGGAAGACCTTTGAAAGGTGTTGAAAATTATCTTGAAGAATTAAATCTTAGAGAAGAAGGAGATTACGTTACTACATTCAACGGTGCTCTTGTTCAAGATTCTCATACAGGAGAATCCATATCTCATTTAACTCTAGACTACAACGACCTTTGTGATTTATACGAGCTTAGCTTAGAAATAGGCTCTCGAAGCCATTTTTACGACACAAGAACTCTTTATACATTTAATAAAGATGTAAGTGATTATACAGTTTATGAATCTTACTTAACTGGAAGTCATTTAAACGTAACAACTATAGATCAAATACCTAAAGACATCGCGGTGTCTAAATTTATGATGATAGATCACCCTGAAATCTTAGATGAATGCATAAAAAAAATACCTCAAAAATTCTATGAAAAATACACTATAGTGAGAAGTATGCCATTTTTCTTAGAAATATTAAATTCTAATGCAAACAAGGGTGCAGGTATCAGCCTTCTATCTGAAGAGCTTGGCATCAAGCAGGATGAAGTTATATGTGTTGGCGATGCAGGAAACGACAAGCACATGATAGAATACGCAGGTCTTGGAGTTGCTATGGGAAATGCAACTGATGATATCAAGGAAATAGCAAATTATGTAACTCGCACTAACGATGAAGATGGAGTTGCTCATGTTATTAATAAATTTATATTAGAGAGATAGATTTTATATATATTTCACAAAAAATGGCATCATCGATGCCATTTTTTATTACATTTCTCTGATTTTATCGTTAAAGTAACCTCTCTCCTCCACTTTTTCAAACCATACTGCACTCTTCTTGTCGTGCTCTAAAGTTGATTTTACTATTTCTCTCATCAAATTTACTATATAAACGTTCATATCTATCCCAAATCCATCTATTGCAGGAAGCAACCATCCAGTCATATCGTTCATCCCACTTCTAGCTGCTATTTTCATCGCTTCTTTTTGCATAGCGCCATCGTGGAATACGTCTAAATCCTTTTTTAAATACGCAATCGCAGCCATCAATCCATTACATCCCCAGTCAGAAACTGTTGCAGTTATTATGTTATCTGTCTTTGCAACTGCTCCAATATTGTCAGATGGATCTTCTAAATTTGCGTAAGGGATGTATTGTTTTACTTGATTTGCTATGGTACCCATGCCGATTTCGTTTCCTAAATCGCCGATAGCTATGTTTAAAACACCCATTTTTACAAGCTTTTCAAATAAAATATCTGTTTTTGCCTCTAATTCGGTACAATCTATACCCAAGGAGTTGTGGTATATGTTCTTTTGATTTTTACCAGGATGCTCTATGCTGATGACTGCCTTTGGAGTGCCTTGTTTTATTAAATCCTCGGCCATTTGATCAGCTTTATTTATGTCCTTTGTAAATGGTACTACAGCTATTGAAATAGGGTATTTTTTTAAATTTTCTATAGAATCATATAAATGAAGTCCCATTTCAAATGATAGATTTCTAACTGCAGTTAAATTTTCCTCTTGGCATACAATCACAGGCATAAATTTATATATCTCTATTTTTACTTTCTCAAAATTCTATATTCAAATCCAGTTTCTCTCATCAAATCCAAATAAGGCATTGGATCAAAGTACTCCGGAGAAAATACTCCGCTGTCCTTCCAAATTTCCTTACCAATCAGCTCTATAGAAAGCGCTGCACCAAATCCTGTCTGCGCAACAACTGCCTGCATATGCCAGTCCTTCATAGATTGTTGATTATCGAATGGTTGGTACATAAATATTTCTTTCTTTTTGCCGTCTTTTATGCCGATGCAGTGAACTCCAACTAGCATCTCGCCCTTCATCTCATCTCCTATATCCTTAGGCTGTGGCGCAACTGCTGCAACTACATCTCTAGGTACTACCTTTACACCTCCGACATCTACTGGATGCAGACTTCTAAGTCCTAAGCTATCGATTACCTTAAGTGCATTTATAAGCGCTGGATCTAGTGATATTTTGAAGGTAGCTTTTTTTAATCCGTATTTAGATAGGTATCTCTGCATTGTGACTACTTCTTCGTGCTCTACTTTGACAAGGACGTTTGTTCCGACTCCATCTGGCATATCGAAGGTCTCCTCTCCAGCAAATGCCTCCTCTACTATAAATCCTCCCTTGTCTGCGTTGTACTCTACATTTGGATTCATAACCTCGTCTAAAACTGTCCACACATTAAAACCAAATGTGACTTCTCCCTCCTTCGCTCCAGGTATGCTTAGATTTCCACCGTCTTTTACATGGACCTCTTGCAATTCATCGAATTCATATTCAGCTGCGTATTTTGCAAATACATTTACTACTCCTGGATCTATTCCCATGCAAATGCACGCCATTTGATTTTTTTCTCTCCATTTATCGTGTCTATCGAAATTGTATTTTGTCATAGGCTCTACATAGCTGTTTTCTATGCCTAGACCTAGCTTAGGATGCTCCATAGGAACAGACCAAGTTCCCATACTTCCGTAGTTTGCCCCAGCCTCATAAGCCGCATCAAAAATATTATTGCTGACAAATGGCGCCGCAGCATCCATTACGAAATCTATATCGTACACTTCAATCAATTCCACAATGTCCTTTTCATTTCTAGCATCGACCTTGACTGCCTTTAGGTCGTCCTTGTCTCTTAAGTGACTTATCACTTCCTCTGCTCTAACCAAATCGTAATCTGCAACTAATACAAACTCAAGCCATGACTTATAATCCTGCCTGCTTTGAATTATCTTCAGTATAGATTCTCCCACTGCACCTGCTCCTACTAACATCATTCTCATAAATTATCACTCCCATTTTTTTAATTAAAATAAAAAAGACAGGGTAACAAGGCTCACTAATTAAAGTGTCCTGTTACTCTGTCCTTTTGCCAGTTGGTTATAGCCACGTAGGCGACGGAAATCCGTTCTCTCCAAAGTTTCGTCAGATAATCTTCCTTTTGCCTGTCAGTTTCCAAAAAAGTTTAGACCAACTCTTTCTTTGCTTCTTCGGCACTACATTTAAGTAGCTTCTAGGATTATCCTCATCCGAATTTATTTTGTTTTCTTATTTATATTCTAAGATATTAATAGTAGTTTGTAAACTAAGTCTATAAAAATTTATTTGTTTATTAATTCAGCATAAAGTGATGCATCTACATTACCACCTGTTATAACTATGCATATGCGGCGACCCGCACTTGTGTCTATTTTATTTTCAAGCATTGCTGCTATACCTACACATGCTGATGGTTCTGCTAATATTTTTTCTTTTAATCCTAGTAATTTTACAGCTTCTGCTATTGATGTTTCTTCTACTGCTACTACTGTATCTACGTTGTCTCTTATCATTTCGAAGTTTATTTCTTCTGCCTTGCTTATACGAAGACCGTCTGCTATAGTTTGACCCATTTCTACTGTCAGAGCCTTGTCTGCTTTTAATGCTTCTGTAAATAGAGGCACTTCCTTAGGTTCTACAGCTGTTACTTTTATACTTGGATCAACTCCCTTTATTGCAAATGAACCTCCACTTGTCAAGCTTCCTGCTCCACATGGCATGATGAACTCGTCCATTTCACCATTCATTTGTTCTAGTGCTTCTATTGCCACTGTTCCATGACCTATTATTACTGCTGGGTCCATATGTGAATGAACTAGGCAGTATCCGTGTTCTTCTATTAATTCTGCACATTTTTTATCTCTGTCTTGTCCAGTAAATCCCGCAAGCACTACCTCTGCACCGTATCCCTTTGCCCCTGCTATTTTTGCTTTAGGTGCGTTTTCTGGCATTACTATAGTTGCTTTTACGCCTAATTGTTGTGCCATGTAGCTTACTGCTTGTGCATGATTACCACTTGATGCTGCAGTTACACCTTTTTGCAATTCTTCCTTTGGTGTAGTTAGCATTTTGTTGCTTACTCCACGTAATTTAAATGCACCTGTGTACTGCATGTTTTCTAATTTTAACCAAATTTCTGCTCCACCGAATAATTTTTCAAGATTTTCAGCTCTAACTAATGGTGTCACCTTTACGTAGTCTTTTATTCTTTTTTTTGCTTGAAATACATCTGATACTTGTAATTTTACTTCCATAATTATCCCCCATGATATTTTATAAATCTTTACTATATTATATATCATTTTATATAACTATAACATATAAAAGCTTTATTATATTAAAACATTTTAGTTTTGTAAAAATACAGAAAATGTACTTCCCAATTCTGATGATTTGACCTTTATGTATCCACCTTGCTTTGATATAATTTCTCTGCTCAAATAAAGCCCTATACCTATTCCTTCTTCCTCTAAGACATCTCTACCTCTATAGAATCTACCAAAGATTTTTGGAATTTCATCCTCGGATATACCGATACCTTGATCCGTGATATCTATTCTAGTAAATATCTCGTACTTTTCAATCGATATGGATATCGTAGTATTTTCTTTTGAGTATTTAATTGCGTTTTCGATTATGTTGAATATCGCCTCTGATGTCCATTTTTTATCGTAGTCTAGTAGTATTTTTTGCTTTGGTTCAAAATCTATCGTTATATTTTTAGACTGTGCCTTTTTGTATAGCTGAGAAATCGCAGATACTACGGCATCGTTTATGTCGGACGTTGTTTTGTGTAGATTTATTACTGAGCTTTCCAATCTAGACATCTTTATCATACTCTCCACTAAAAAGCACAATTTATCTAATGACAAAAGTATAACTTCATTAAACTCCTGTCTTTCCTCCTCTGATAAATCCTCGTCTTGCAAAAATTCGCTGTACATTTTCATATTTGTCAGCGGTGTCTTCAACTGGTGAGCGATATCTGATATTAGAGCTTTTATTTCATTTTTTTCGGTCTCAATTTTTTTATTTTGTGATTTTAATATATTTATTAATTTCAACGTTTGATGCTGAAGCTTTGAAAATATAGAGTCGTCTATCATGCTAAAAACTTCTTCTTCCCTCATATCAGAAACACTCGCTAGCATATCTGATAATTTGACAAGTATCCCGTTTGTGTATTTTTTAAAAAATAATTTCTGCAAATAAAATATAATAAAAATCGCCAGTGTAAAAGCTACAGTTATAATACAAATATTTATATCGTAATCCTTTGTCCACAGAAAAATACATA
>NZ_JAXEWM010000017.1:0-2497 GCF_034113885.1 Intestinibacter sp. | reverse complement strand
ACTATTATAGTAGTTCCGTTTTTACATCCTATTGGCTCTTTTTTTACTATTTTAGAGCCACTTAGAACTATCTTTGTGCCGACTACCTCGTCTTCTGATTTTGTAGTCATCTCTAGGTTTGAAACTGCAGCTATAGAAGCTAGAGCCTCTCCTCTAAATCCAAGTGAATAAAGGTTGTATAAATCGTCAATCTTTTGGATTTTACTAGTCGCGTGTCTTAAAAAGCACTTTTCGACCTCACTAGATAGTATTCCACATCCGTTATCGCTTATCTTTATGGATTTTTTGCCTCCATCTACTATATCTACTGCTATTTGTGTAGCCCCTGAATCTATTGCATTTTCTAAAAGCTCTTTTACTACAGAAGAGGGTCTTTCTACGACCTCTCCTGCAGATATTTTATTTATTGTTAAATCATCTAAAATATTTATATATTTTCCCATAAAATCCCTCCAAGAGGTTATCTATTTTCCTTCGCTTTTTTCTGTAAATTGTAAAGTGTATTTACACAGTCTATCAAATTCATATTTAAAATGTCTAGGTTTAGTAGTTCATCTACAACCTCGCTATTTACATTCATGCTTCCAAATGATAGCTGTGAATCCTCTTCCTTTAATTTAGTATAGCTCGCGTTTAATTTATTATAATCTTTTTTGATTTTTTTATGTTCTTTAAGTAGAGTTTCGTGTTCTAGCTTTAAGGCTTCGAATTCATTTTTTAAATTATCCTCTTGAATTCTACTAAGTTCGCTCTCTATACTGAAGCTTTCACTTGGAGCTTCTTCAGCTACTTTTTCTGCCAAAACAGCCTCTATTTTTTCCTTGTCAAAATTACCTGTAAGAACTTCACCGTTAAATATGTGGTTCTTTTCTAAGTCCTTTAGTATTTCAGATGAACGATCTATAACCTTATCTGGAAGCTTAGCAAGCTTTGCTACATATATTCCGTAGCTCTTGTCTGCCGGCTGCTCTATTATTTTTCTAAGGAAAATTATATTTTCTCCATCGTCTTTTACTGAGATAGAATAATTCTTGACCTCTCTAAACTCATTTTCCAAGTCTGTAAGCTCATGGTAGTGAGTTGCGAATAAAGTCTTGCACTTGATATTACTTTGAATATACTCGACTATCGCCCACGCCAAGCTTATACCATCGTAGGTAGATGTCCCCCTACCTATTTCATCTAGTATTACGAAGCTCTTTGATGTGGCGTTTTTAAGTATATGAGAGACCTCGTTCATCTCTACCATAAATGTAGATTGACCTGAAGATAAGTCGTCACTTGCTCCAACTCTAGTAAATATTCTATCACATATAGGTATGTCTGCGTAATCTGCTGGTACAAATGATCCCATATGTGCCATCAGCACAATTATCGCACTTTGTCTCATATACGTTGATTTACCGGACATATTTGGACCTGTGATTATGTTTATTATATTTTCATCGTCGTTTAAATAAGTGTCGTTAGGTACGAAATTTTCCTCTCCTACTATATTTTCTACAACTGGATGGCGGCCGTTTTTTATGTCTAGCTTGTTGCTGTCGTTTATATTAGGCTTTACGTAGTTGTTTAAATCTGCAACTGTTGCAAATGAAGTAAACACATCTATATTTGCTATTATCTTAGCCACATTTTGTATTCTATCTATATTGTCGTAAATGTATTTTCTGACACCTACAAATAATTCATATTCTAGTACGCCTATTTTTTCCTTTGCATGTAGAATTTTATCTTCTATTATCTTTAGCTCCTCTGTTATAAATCTCTCGGCGTTGCTTAGAGTCTGTTTTCTTATATATCCGTCGTCTATTTTAGCTGTAGATAAATTCGCCTTAGTTATCTCTATATAATACCCAAAAACCTTGTTAAATCCTATCTTTAGAGATTTAACTCCTGTTTTTTCCTTCTCGCGGTTTTCTATTTCTTTTATCATGAAGGCTCCGTTTTTAGATACTTCTCTGAGTTCCTTTAGCTCTTCGTTGTAGTCTGATTTTATTATGTTTCCGTCTTTTATAGTTATGCTCGGCTCTGGAAGTATCGCTCTATCTACTAAATCGTAAATATCCTCTAATGTCTCCATCTTACCTACATAGTGCTTTAATATAGCTGCATCTGACTCTTCAATTCTACTTTTTAGCTCTGGAAGCTTTTCTATAGAATTTTTTAAGTTTATAAGCTCCTTTGGTGTAACTTTTTCAAACGCGATTTTACCACATATACGCTCTATATCGTACACGTTTTTTAGGATTTCTATCAAATCTACTCTTAGAGAATAATCGTCCTTTATCTCTTCTATTACATCTAGTCTATTTTGTATTCTTCTCTTGTCGACTAGTGGCTCCTCTACATATTTTCTAAGAAGTCTTCCACCCATTGCAGTAGAAGTTTTATCTAGTACGTGAAGCAGAGAACCCTTTTTCTTTTTAGTTCTTATAGTCTCTGTAAGCTCTAAATTTGAGCGAGTAAACATATCTAAAACCATGTAATTTGAAGA
>NZ_JAXEWM010000016.1:0-9269 GCF_034113885.1 Intestinibacter sp. | reverse complement strand
ACGACGAGTTAAAACAAGACTAGATAAGGAGTGTTTTTCCAAGTATTCAGACATATCTATTCTTATTATGTTGTCTTCGCTGTCGAATAATGAACGAGCTAGAGTTTTTGCAAGCTCAGTTTTACCTACACCAGTTGGTCCAAGGAAAATGAATGAGCCTATAGGTTTATTTTCATCTTTAAGTCCAGCTCTTGCACGAATTACTGCATTTGATACTGCTGTAACTGCTTCGTCTTGTCCTATTACTCTTTCGTGAAGCTCATCTTCAAGTTTAAGAAGTTTTTCTCTTTCTCCTTCTACTAGCTTAGTTACAGGGATACCTGTCCATTTAGATACTATTTCAGATATTTCGTTTTCTGTAACTTCTTCTTTAAGTAGAGCTGTATCGTAGCCTTCGTTTATTTTTTCTTCGTATTCTTTAATTTGAGCTTCTAGCTTTGGAATTTCGCCGTATTTTATTTCAGCGACCTTGTTGAAGTCATATTCTCTTTCGTATTTTTCAACTTGTCCTTTTACTTCATCAAGTCTTGCTTTTAAGTTTCTAACCTTTAATATTTGATCCTTTTCTTTTTCGTATTTAGCAGTCATTTCGTCGTCTTTTGCTTTTAATTCTGCTAATTCTTTTTCTAGATCTTCAAGACGTTTTTTACTCTTTTCATCTTCTTCTAATAAAAGTGCCTCCCTTTCAGTTTCTAGCATAAATAGTTTTCTTCTGACTATATCTAGCTCTGTAGGAAGTGAATCTATTTCACTACGTATCATAGCACCGGCTTCATCGATTAAGTCAATTGCTTTATCTGGTAGGAATCTATCTGTTATATATCTATCAGAAAGCTTAGCTGCAGCGACTATTGCGTTGTCGTGAATTCTGATTCCATGATGTATTTCAAAACGTTCTTTCAATCCTCTAAGAATAGATATTGTATCCTCTACAGTAGGTTCGTCAGCTATTACTGGTTGGAAACGTCTTTCAAGTGCTTTGTCCTTTTCTATATATTTTCTGTATTCGTCGAAAGTTGTAGCACCTATACAGTTTAATTCACCACGAGCAAGCATAGGTTTTATTAAGTTTCCTGCATCCATAGATCCTTCAGTTTTACCAGCACCTACTATTGTATGGATTTCATCTATAAATAGTATTATTTTACCTTCAGAGCTTTGAACTTCTTTTAAAACTGCTTTTAGACGTTCTTCAAATTCACCACGGTATTTAGCACCAGCGATTAGAGCACCCATATCTAGTGAGAATATGATTTTGTCCTTTAATCCTTCTGGAACATCTCCTCTTACGATTCTCTCTGCTAGACCTTCTACTATAGCAGTTTTACCGACACCAGGTTCACCTATTAGAACTGGATTGTTTTTAGTTCTTCTAGATAAAATTCTTATAATTCTTCTTATCTCTTCATCTCTACCTATAACTGGATCTAGCTTGTGTTTTTTAGCTAAATCTACTAAGTTAGTACCGAACTTGGCTAGAGCATCGTAAGTTCCTTCAGGGTCGTTTGAATCGACTCTTTGACTACCTCTTACACTTGATAGAACTTGTAAGAAGTCGTTTTTAGTGATTCCGTATTTTTTAAGTATTTTACCGACAGCTGAGTTAGCTTCTGTATCCATCATAGCAAGCATTACGTGTTCTACACTTATATAAGAATCCTTGAAATCCTTAGATATTTCTTCAGCTTTAATTAAAACTTCTTCAATTCTTCTAGAAGCAGTTACACCTTGAGATGAAATACCTTCTCCGTAAATTTGAGGTAATTTATCTAATTCTTCATCTATGCTGTTTTTTACAGCTGCAACAGATACGTTCATTTTTTCAAAAATATTAGGAATTAAACCATCCTCTTGGTTTACTAAAGCAGAAAATAGATGAATAACATCTACTTGTTGATTGTGATGTTTAACAGCCTCATTGTAGGCTTCGTTTAAACTTTTTTGAACTCTCACGGTTAATTTTTCTATATCCATAGTTCATCCCTCCATTTATTATATTATGTCCTAAATAAAGAGAAATAGATATGAACTTACCGAATTTTGATAAGCCTTTTGACTTTTGCAATTACCCTAAAAAATAAATAAAAAAATACTTAAAAAACTCTCACTTTAAAATTATTGCATAAATCGAGAGTTTTATTAATTAAATAAGATTTATCTAAATCTTTAATTCATATTATAGAACTTTTTTTAAAAAAATCAATACCTTTTTATTAAAATTATTTATTAATTTTTAAAGCTTATTCCATATTCTTTTCAGGTATAAATAAGTTAAATAACGATGAAATAACTGGTAAAATAATAAAGCATATTATTGAAAATTCTGGGAATAATATTGAAAGTCCAATAATTGCAATTAAAAATGCAAATGCTATTATTGTACGCATGAAGGAACTTTTTTTCTTCCTATTTTGGTTGAATTTTATATTGTCTTTGTTTTCCTTCAAAATTGAACGAAATAAAAGTCTCAGTATAAAATCGCATAGAATATATATAACTGCATATCCCAATGCTGGTATGACTTCATCTGGAAACAACAATACCCATTTCATAAACAATGGTATTAATGATAAAACACATAAGAAAATCAAATTTTTCCATACAAAGCTTCTAGATACATTATCCACCTTATCTAGTAGATGATAATGTCTATTCCATTGAGTCCCGACAATTATAAAACTTGCTAAAAATATCAAAATTGATTTTCCGAAATCAAGTAATTCATTTGCAGTTATAGTTTTTGGTAGCGGTATTTCTAATACCATTAGCGTTATAATAATAGCAATAAGACCGTCTGAAAAACCTTCTAATCGTGATACAGATAATTTCATATATGCCTCCTAAATTCTATCAATATTTGATAATCTTGTTAAATATTTTATAAACTTGAAATAATCTTGTCAAGTTTTTGTAATAAAACTAACTTTTTTACAGTTTAAAACTTAATAATTTAAAATTCTAATCATTTTTTGATTCTTATATATTATTTTTTAAATAAAAAATAAAATTTAATTTTTAAATTAAACGTTAATTTTTTAACTTTTGATTTTATATTTTACATATATTTACAAAAAGTCTAAAAAAAATAAAGGAAAATACACATCTATCGTGAATTTATAATATAATTAAATAAATATTATTTTTATAGGGGTGATGAAATGAAAAAAATTAAATTTGAAAAGAATGGAAAAATTTTCAATTTAAAAGCTGTTGTATGTGAAAATGAATATTTGATTAAATTTATGAATAGAGATTATTTTTATAACCTATGTAAAGATGAATGTCCAAATTTTAATAAGAATTGGTCTTGTCCTCCAAACAGCCCTAGGTTCGATGAATTTGTAGAGGATTATAAAAATTCTCTAGTCGTAGAGCTAACAAGCGAAGTAGAAGATGGAGAAGAATTTATGGAAGCTTATTCTGAAAATAGGGAGACTTTAGAGGCATTACTATCTAAAATGCAAATAGATTTTGAATGCCTAAAGACTTCATGTGGAGCATGTAATCTATGCGAAAGATGCGCAATTTTAGATAATAAAGATTGCTATAGTCCAGAAAAAATGAGATATTCAATGGAGGCAATGGGTGTAGACTTACAAAAGATGTCTGAAGAAATATTCGATCATAAAATCTCTTGGAATAGTGAAGCTGAAAAAGCAAAGGTATGTACATCAATAGGTTCTATACTTTTCAATGGAACATTTTTAGAAGATGATTTTTGTGATTTAGCTAGAAATTATAGATTTTAATTGAAGCTTTAAAAATTATATATTATTTGAGTTATATAACAACATGATAATAAAAAAATAAATAAAAAATGGCGATGAGGTAAATGTTAGTATTTTTATATAAGATAATCGGGATAAAAGGGTAATCTAAACTTGTGATTACCCTTTTAAATATTGATTGACTTTACTATAGTAATTGTTTTTTATTTATATCAGCTGAAACATGTCTTAGCACTTCTTCCTTAGGTACTCCAGATAAATGCAATTTATGTCCAAATTTTATGTATTCTGAAAACTGTTCTCCAGGCTTTAGTCCAAGTGAGATAAGGTCTTTTCCAGTTATTTGAGGCTTTTTCATTAGGTTTTTGTAATCTTCAAGAGAAGCTCTAAGTATCTTTTCTATTTCATCGTAGTCATGGATTTTATCTCTTCCAAGAGAATCTGCCCTTGCAAGTAGTATCAAGTCTTCAGGGCATATTGCTTTATCCCATAGCTTCATCATAGATTTTTTCTTAGCTATATTGTACATTTGGTTCGGTTTCATATGAAGCTCTACTAAGTTTAAAACCTCTTTCTTTAAGTTTACTTTATTTAATCTATCTAAAAATGCTTCTGTTATTTTAACACTTTCTAGCTCGTGCTTATAAGAAGTTACCTTTCCATTTTCATCTATTTTTGTAGTTACAACCTTTCCAAAATCGTGGCACATAGCTGCCAGCATGAATGCAAGAGGATCCTTTGCATCTTGTCTTAATTTTGCGGCTTGATTTAAAACAAGCATAGTATGATTAAATACATCTCCCTCTGGATGATGTTCTTTAGGCTGCTTGACACCTATTAAATCCTCAATCTCTTTAAACCAAGTTGAAAGCTGATTCATATATCTCAAAGCTTCAAAAAATACAGAAGGCTTATCTGATTTTAATAAAGCCTTTTTTAATTCTTCAAATACTCTTTCAAAGGCAAGTGCTGATAAATCCATTTTTGAAGATAAGTCGATTGTCTTTTGATCTATTTTAAAATCGAATCTAGAAGCAAATTGAGCTGCTCTAAATACTCTAAGTGGATCTTCGCAAAAAGACTCGTCGTTTACATGTCTTATTATTTTATTCTTTAAATCGTAGACTCCTCCAAATGAATCTATAACTTCACCTGTCAAAATATCCTTCATAAGAGCATTCATAGTAAAATCTCTTCTCTTAGCTGCTTCTTTAAATCCTATAAATGGATCTACATATATTTCAAAATCTCTATGACCTCTACCGCTAGATTTTTCCTTTCTAGGCATTGCTATATCGATATCGTATCCTTTTAAATTAAAAACACCAAAGGAAGCTCCTATTTTTTTAACTTCTCCAAGAGAGCTCAAGATCTCTAGTAATTTTTCAACTTCTATATTGTGAACTTCTATATCTACATCTTTGATTTCTTTTCCCAATATTTCATCTCTGACACATCCACCTACTAGAAATGTTTGTCCGCCATTTTTAGAGACCTGTTTTGCTATTTTTATTGCCATATCCATGTCATTCATAGCAACACCTCCTTTTTAATATCATATATTTCTACAGCTTACTATATCTACACCTGTATTTAAAATATTTTCAATTATCACATCTCCCATTTTTATAGGAGAGCTTATTTCTATATTATATATTATATTTATAGCCTCGTAAATATATTTAAAATCTAAAGGCTTAGAAGTTTTTATAGGCAGTCTATCTTTAGAATTTTCGATTTTTACAGTCGATGTTATAGATCTTTTCTTATTTATTATTTCATCTTTGAAAAATTCAATTCCTTTTTCACATAAATTGCCTTCTATATCTCCTGTAGCTGATTGTTTTAAATTACATCCATTAGGACAGATTAAGCATGTGATTCCATCAGTAGATACAGAACTTTTATCTACTTCGACTTTATCTATATCTACAAGCTTTTTGGATTTTATATATTCGCTAGCAATTTTTCCAACGTATTCACCGTCGTAGCTTACATCGTCGACTAGAGAATATATTTTACATATATTTCCACAGCAGAATACACCTTCTATACTGCATTGATTGTATTTATCCATATTTATTTTTTTTGAATCTATTTTCATATTGCTGTTAATCGGAACAGTCAAGTTCGGTGTAAGTCCTATAGATGTTATAAGTGTATCGCATTTTATAATTTGTTTTTCGTCGTTTTTTATGTTTTTTACTACGACTGCCTCTATTCTTTCAGTACCTTTTATTTCACAAATAGTGCTGTTTTTTATAACTGGTACATCGAAATCCTCTACACATTCTTTAAAGTTCCTTTTGTTGCCACCTATTTTATCGTTGATTTCTATTATAGCCTTTACTTTGATATTATTTAAAATAAGTCTTCTGCACATTATAAGTCCTATATCGCCTGAACCAAGTATAACAGCTTCTTTTCCTATTTTGTAGCCTCTTTTATTTAATATTTGCTGAGCTAATCCACCAGTATAAACTCCAGACGGTCTACTTCCAGGAATTTTAAGTTCTTTTATATGTCTTTCTCTAGCGCCTACAGATAAAATTATAGATTTTGCTTTTATTTTATGTATTCCTTCTTCATTTGTCAATGTAATTACTTTATCCTCTGATATATCTGAGCAAAATGTATTTAACATTACATCTATGTTTTTTTGATATATCTTGTGGCTTAAAACCTGTGAATATTCAGGACCTGTTAAATTTTTTTCTAAATAGTGCACACCAAAGCCTTGGTGGATACATTGATTTAAAATTCCACCTAACATGTCGTCTTTTTCTACGATTAATATATCATCTATGCCGTCGTTTTTAGCACTTAAAGCAGCACTTAATCCGGCTGCACCTGCTCCTATTACAACTAAATCTCTATACTCCATATCTATTCCTCCACAAAAAATTCAGATCCTTGGTTTGATTTTTGTAATTTTTCAATTGGAATTTTAAGCTCTCTAGACATTATTTCCAAAGCCTTTAAAGTGCAAAAATTACCTTGGCATCTTCCCATACCTATTCTAGTTCTTTTTTTTAATCCATCTAAAGTTGTGGCGCCGCATTTTCTATGTATAGCATCTAAAATTTCACCTTCTGTAATCATCTCACAATTACATATGATATTTCGATACGATTTATTTGATTTTATAAGATCATTTCTAGAAGCTTCATCTAGGTTTTTAAATTTTACGACTTTTTTTCGCTTTGGATTGAAGCTTTCGTTTTTTTCGACTTGTCCTAAAATTTCAACTACCATATTTGCTACATCCTCAGCTATAGCAGGTGCACATGTAAGCCCTGGAGATTTTATACCTGCTACGTTTATCAATCCCTTTACATCTGAGCTTTGTTTTACTATAAAATCCTTGCTCTTTTCTTTTTCAATCTCTCCTGTGTCTTTATTTTTTATAAATAAATTTGCATTCGGTCTAAATCCCGCAAAATAAGTTATGATATTATCTAGGTTTATACTTGGACATATTTTTTTAGCACTATTTTGTATAAAATCGAGTTTTTCTTTAGTTGTGAAGACGCTGTCGTTTTCCTTTGTATCCTCAGCTGAAGGTCCTAATAATATATTTCCACTCGTAGTTGGAGTAACTATTATACCTCTATTTTTTTTGTCATCTGGATCTTTTGTCATAAATACTACGTTGTTTACTATTTCGCCTTCTAATTTATCTAGTACTATGTACTCACCTTTTTTAGGTGCAACTTCAAAAAACTTGTCATTTGATATCATATTGTTTATTTTATCTGTATGTATACCTGCACAGTTAATCAATATTTTAGAATAGTATTTACTTTTATCTTTGCATTTTATCTCAAATAAAGCTTCACTATCGAAATCTTTTAATTTTTGCTTTGATATGCCTATTACTTCAGAATTTAATTTTAATGAGACTCCGTTTTCTATTGCATTTTCACAGGCAGCTATAGTCATCTCAAACGGATTTATAACACCAGTTGTAGGAGCGTATAAAGCTAGTGTAGCTTGATCGCTTATATTTGGTTCAAGCTCTAATATCTCTTTTTTTTCTAAAATTTTTATTCCTGGAACTTTATTTTTCACTCCATTTTTATATTTTTCATATATTGAATCTTTTCCTATATCGTTTAGTGATACTAAAAGAGAACCTATTTTTTTATATTCTACATCTAAATCGCTACATATTTCGTCGATAATTTCATGTGCTCTAGTGCAGTATTTAGCTTTAATAGTTTTTGGTTTATTATTATATCCACTGTGAAATATAGCGCTGTTAGCCTTGCTTACTTCTGAACATACATCGCTGTTTTTTTCTAATATCAAAACTTTAAGCTTGTATTTAGAAAGCTCTCTAGCGACGAAGCTTCCAACTACTCCAGCACCAATAATACAAATATCGTACATACGTATTTCCCCTTTCTAATTTATTAAAACCTTATTTTTATATTATCTATTATGATTACAAATTTGTAAATAAATTTTAATTGTATTTTTTTTCAATCTAAATTTGTTACCATTTGTTACATTTATCTTAAACTTAATTACTATTAGTTTACAATAGCTGTATTTTTTAACAAATAAAAATTAAGAGTGCTATAATAAACTTGTTTGTTAAAAAAATTAAAATTATTTTTATTTAAAGGAGGTATTTCAAATGAAATGCAATAAATTAAAAAAAGTTATGGTTGCAGGATTATCAATTACACTTTGTATGGGTGGAGCAATCGTTTCAAATGTACCCGTTATTAATAACTTAGCTAAACCAGTTTATGCTGATACAATTAAAGATACTGCTTTTTCAGCTACTGGAGTAATAAATAGCGATGTGTCTATGAGACCAGGACCTGGAACAAGTTATAAAAGACTTGATGCTTTGAAAAAAAGTACTAAAGTTGAAATAGTCGCTAAATCATCTAATAATTGGTATAAGATTAAATACAAAGATGGATATGCTTATGTGTATAATACTTATGTTACATTAGATAAAAACGACAACAAAGAAGTAGCTTATACTGCAACTGGTACTACAACAACTAATTTAACTGTAAGAAAATCAGCTTCTACTTCATCTACTAAATTAGGTACTTTGAAAAAAGGAACTAAAGTCAATATAGTTGCTAAAACATCTTCTTGGTATAAAATTAAATATAAAGATAGATACGCTTATGTTTCTAGTAAATATGTTACTATAAATTCTCCTGAATCTCCTGAAAAACCTGATGTTAAAGAAGTTCAAGGTGTTATAAACCACGATGTATATGTAAGAGAAGCTGGTTCTCCTACAGCTAAAAAAATAGGTGTTTTAACTAAAGGAACTAAAGTAAATCTTTTAGAAAAGACTAAAAACAGATGGTATAAAATTAACTACAAAGGTAAAACTGGATATTTTTATGGTCAATATGTAGATGTAACTACTTTACAAGAAACTAATTATTAAAATATTTATCATCTTATATTAAAACAAAAACATACAGATAAAAAAATGGCATCAAAGATGCCACCTTAACTGACATCTAACGGTTGTCAGTTTTTTTGTATTCAAATTTAGATCCG
>NZ_JAXEWM010000015.1:0-4706 GCF_034113885.1 Intestinibacter sp. | reverse complement strand
GGATATTCTAAAAAAATAGACGTAATAGGAGCTAATTGTTATGATATTTGGCCTAAGGAAGAGGCTGAAATTTTTATAAAAAATGATCAGGATGTCATGAAGAATAAATCAATAAAGACGTTTGAAGAAAAATTTTCATCTGTAGATGGAGAAAATATAGTGGATACTACTATATGGCCTCTATTAGATAGCACAAACTCGCCAATAGGTACGATAGGAATTGCTATTGATGGAAAATATAGAAATAAATTTTATTCTAATTTAAAAGAAAACGAGCGCAATTTTAAAGAAATAACGAGATATTGTGATTCTGTATTCTTTATAAGGGATGAAGAAAAAGTAATTTATATGAGTCCGGCATATGAAAATATGTTTGAAGAGTCGTATGAGTCCTTCGCAAATGATGTATATAAATTTAATGACTTTTTCAAAAGTGAAAAGCATAAAAATGGATTATTAGATGATTATAGCTTTGACAAATTAAATGAAGGCAAATTAAAGGCAAAATTAAAAAATGGAAAAGAAAAGTGGATTTGGTATAAATTCTTACCTATATACGATGATTGTGGTAATGCTATAAAGAGAATTGGTATTCTAACTGATATAACAGAAAGCGTAAATCTAGAAGAAGAAAAAGATAAAATAAGATTAGATTTTTTTGCAAATGTATCACACGAGCTTAGAACACCAGTGAACCTAGTGTTGAGTTCCATAGAGGTTTTAAAATTAAGATTAGATAGCTTAGATGAAGAAAATCGAGATTATTTTTCAAAATATATAGATATAATGCAACAGAATTCATTTAGATTATTAAAATTAATAAATAACTTGATAGATTCAACGAGAATCGATTCTGGAAGTATAAAAATAAATTTAATAAACGCAAATATAATTAGTTTTATAGAGGATACATGCTATTCAGTACTGCATTTTATGAAGTCAAAAAATATGAATTTAATATTTGATACAAATAAGGAAGAGGAAATCATAAGCTTTGATCCAAATTGTATAGAGAGAATTATGTTGAATTTACTATCAAATGCAATCAAATTCAACAAAAATAATGGAAATGTATTTGTAAATATAAATGTAAAAAAAGACGATGTAGTTGTTGAAGTTAAGGATGAAGGCTTTGGCATACCTAAAAATAAAATAGAATCTATTTTTGATAAATTTGAGCAGGTTAAGTCAAAGATGAAAAGCGAGAGAGAGGGAAGTGGAATGGGGCTTTATATAGTAAAAGCATTAGTTGAAATTCACGGCGGAACTATAAAGGCAGTAAGTGAAGTAGGAAAAGGAAGCTCGATTATATTTACATTGCCTAGAAAAGTCATCGAAAGCCAAGAAATAGAAGATGTCGAAAACTACAAGGACAGTAGAATAAATAAAGTTATTTTGGAATTTTCCGATATATATGGTTGATAATTATCGAGATACAATCACTTTCTTTCATATTGATTTATGAGAGAAGGTGATTTATTTTTGTAATTAATTGACAATATAAATAAAAAGAATTATTATTATAGTTAGTGGCAAATGCTAAAAACAACAATAGTTCAAGGGGGAATTTAAAATGTCAAATTGTGGATCATGTCCATCTAAAGGAGAATGCAGTAAAGATAAAGAAAGCTGCGGTGTAAAAAACAATCCTTTAAATAATATAAAGAAAATTATAGGTGTAATGAGTGGTAAAGGTGGAGTAGGTAAATCTACTGTATCTGCACTTATAGCTAAAAATTTAGCAAAACAAGGATATAAAGTAGGGGTTTTAGATGCTGATATAACAGGACCAAGTATACCAAGACTTTTAGGAGTTAAAGATTCTAGAGCAATGGGAGCTCCTGACAACTGTATATATCCAGTTCAAAATGCAGAAGGAATAAAAGTAATGTCATTAAACCTATTAATAGATGATGAAAATCAACCAGTAATCTGGAGAGGCGCTATGATATCTAATGTTGTTAAACAATTCTACACAGATGTAATCTGGGGAGAATTAGACTACTTATTAATAGATATGCCTCCAGGAACAGGAGATGTTGCATTAACAGTTATGCAATCAATCCCAATAAATGGAATAGTTATGGTTTCAGTACCACAAGATATGGTATCTATGATAGTTGCTAAGGCTGTAAATATGGTTAGAAAATTAGACATAGAAATCATAGGTATAGTAGAAAACATGAGCTATATACTATGTCCAGACTGCGGTAAGAAGATAGAAATATTCAGCGGAAGTGAAACTGGTAAATTACTAGATGATTTACAATTAGATTTACTTGGAACATTACCTATGAATTCTGGATTTGGAAATGTATCTCTTGGAATCTACAACGATGAAGAAGTAGAAGGATTATTCAATCCAATTGTAATAAATATGTTAAATTCATTAAAAGAAATAGAAGCAAAAAAATCTCAAGCATAATATAATAGATAGTAAGTAGTATTTCAGTATAATTAATCTGGAAAATGTAGGAGGGTTTATAATGGCAAGACCTACAAAATATAGAACAGTAGAATTTTTTCCAGAAGGTAATTATTTTATCCCTTGGGGAAAAAAGGATTGCGAGCTTGAAGAGGTCGAACTAAAGGTAGAAGAACTCGAAGCAATACGCCTAAAGGATATTGAAGGACTTACACAAGAAGAATGCGCAAATAAAATGGAAATCTCTCGTCAAACCTTCCAAAATATAATAGAAAGTGGAAGGAAAAAAATTGCTATAGCACTAACAGAGGGAAAAGCAATTAGAATTGCAGGAGGACATTATACAACTAAATTTTGTAAGTTTAAATGTGCAAAATGCGGATATGTTTACACAGTTAAATACGAGCAAGATAAAATTATATGTCCTAAATGTTCTTCAACAGAAGTTATGTGTGGTAAAAAAGAAAGTTTCTGTAAGAAATGGTGCTGTAAAAAGAGATAATATTGACTTAGTAATTGAAATTTGATATTATTAAACAGAATATAAAGAAGCTCTGATTTTATATCAGGGCTTTTTGTTTAGGAGATGAAGCTTTGATATTAGATGTATTAATATTTATTGTTGATTTAGTTTTATTTTTATACTTTACTAAGGTTGGTTTAAATACGACTGATAGGATAACTAGGTTGATTTGCTGTACAGCTATGACTTATGAAATATACCTTATGATAAGATTTTTTAAAGGTTTAAAATTAAAGCCTAGAAAAAGATAAAAGGATCTGAAGATAAATGTGTTTTATTTTCAGATCCTTTTTAATTATTGTAATCCTCTTTCTTTAGCTAATCTTTTATATGCTTTGTAAACGAAATCGTTAATTCTTCCGCTTTTTTCTCTATCAGATATTAGTTTTAATAGGTCTGCGTCAGAATAATTAACTTCTTTTATTTGTTTATAAAGAGTTTCTTCATGTATTCCTCTTTCCATTGAACATCCTGCTGCCATGTTTATCACCTCTTAATAGTTATTTACCCTAATTATAATTATATATAACTTTAAATAAGAAATAAACCAAAAAAAGGAAGTTTTAATTTAATAAATTTTCTAAAAATATATATTGACATTCCATTAACTAGAACCTATTATGATATAGTTAAGAAATTTAAATTTTAACAAATATTTTATAACACATAGGAAAGGGTAGCGTACTTGCTGCGCCAAGTACTTAAATTATATTCATTTGAAGATGTGAATAAATATAATTTCAGTATATGTGTTTCAAAAAAGTCTACATTATTAATTTAATAATTTTCAAATGAAGACTTTTTTATATTAAAAATTTGAAATAGAGGTGATTTATATGAGTATGGTAGCAGAGCATGCTAAATGGCCAAAAGAAAATGATATTATATTTAGTTTATCTGAAAGAGCACAAGCAGCAGAAAAGGAATTAGGAAAAGACAGCGTTATTAACGCAACAATTGGAGCATTAATGGACGATGAAGGTAAATTAATAGCTATGAAAACTGTATACGATCAGCTTAAAGCTTTACCAAATGAAGAAATATCTGCTTATGCATCTATAGGGGGTCAACCAGCGTATCAAGAAGCAGTAAAAAAAGTTTGTTTCAAAGGTAACGATCCAGAAGGTTATATTAGAGTAGTCGCTTCACCAGGTGGTAGTGGAGCTATAAAATTAGCTATGTATAATTACACTAATGAAAATGATGTAGTTTTAGTTTCAGACTGGTACTGGTCTCCATATGGAATAATAGGAGAAGAAACTAAGAGAGGTGTAGAAAATTACTCTTTATTTGATGAAAATGGGAACTTCAATATAGGTTCATTTAGCGAAAAATTTACAGATATATTAAATAGACAGGGTAGAATATTTACTATAATAAATTCACCGGGAAATAACCCAACAGGATATAGCTTAACTGATGACGAATGGGATAAAGTTTTAGATTTAGCTAAAGAAGCTGCTAAAGATCCTGAAAAGAAAATAGTATTTCTTGTAGATGTTGCATACATAGATTTTGTTAGAGATGACGATGCAAGTAGAAAATTCTTTAAGAAATTTGGAAACCTACCAAGTAACATACTTACAATAGTAGCATTTAGTATGTCAAAAGGATTTACAGCTTATGGTATGAGAATGGGAGCTGCTATAGGAATATCTTCAGATGAAGATACAGCAGAAGAATTCTATTATTCACTAATGCATTCTTGTAGAGCGACTTGGTCAAATTGTAATAGAGGAGCGATGGCCGTATTATCTG
>NZ_JAXEWM010000014.1:0-3483 GCF_034113885.1 Intestinibacter sp. | reverse complement strand
TTGCCGAAATCTCAGAGCCTTCCTCACCTAACAAAAGCAGATTGCCACGGCGTTTGATATACGCACCCATTACACAGATTTTTGATATTAAGCTCTGTGCTGTCTCAGGCTCCTGATCTGCTTGCTTTAAATATTCTCTTGCTTTAGAAAGCTGTGGTGAAACCTCCTTTGCGATACGATCATAAAGCTTGCTCTTTTCCTCCGCCTTTATTTTTTGCTTCTTCAACTCCACTTCTGCCTTAAGTAGCTCATTGTTTTCACTGAGCTGTTCTTGTATTTCTTGAAGCTTTTCCTGTAAATCAATGATTGTACTTATATCATCATACCAAAGAACATATCCTCCAGAAATCCTTTTGCTGTGGAGGATGGAGTTCTGATATTTAACAGGCTCTATTTCCGCACTTCTCATGAGTTTCTGACTAATAGGCTGTGCTGAACTAGATGTGAAGCGAGGTTTATAATCATCGTCGACAATCTGTGCCGCTACAGTAGATATTGTAAATAACTCTTTATAGTTGCTGTTTGAAGGAAGCAATCCACTTTGAATCGCACTTTCTATCAACGAAATTATAATTATACAGTCTATCGCTGTTAAGTCACATTTTATTCTCATTACACTGTAAAGCACCCAAAATACTACTGCAACTGCAATAACAAAACAAGGCATACTCTTTAAAGGATTTTTTCCCGGTGTACGGCTTTTTTTCAAAAGCATCACTACAAAATAAATACTAAGAAAAATTATCCATGCCATCACGACGAAATACATGATTCCATATTCATAAACATCATAATCGATATCTTTTCCCACTGGAAAATAAAATACCATCTGATGAAAGTCATTGGTAAAAACACAAAGAAGCAGAAGAGCTGCTGGAATAAACAGATAATTCATCCAGCTCGGTGTTTTGTAATTCTCCGGTTTTCCTATATAACTGACAACAAAAACGCCAAGCAACGGGATAAATATCATCGCTATATAATACGCGTACCAACAATAACGTCCTATTGTAGTATCAGCATCCCCTATAAACTCCCATTTACATACACGGACAGTCAACCAAATAATCAACATCACACCAACAGACACCAGAATCTGACGAATCTGTTTTTTCATAATTCGTCTATTCAAAGACACACACCATGCCATAACTAACGATATATGAATTACATTGCGAATTAGAATAAGTAGAGTCAACTTCAGTGGATCTTCCGTATGAATAAATGTATTATATCTACAAAGATATGCAATTATTAAAAGTAGTGAAACACCGATAGAATACATGATTAATTTTTTATGTGTCTTTTGCATATTTTCCCCTACCCCCTGTATTTTTATTTATCTTCACCTTGATGATAAGCTTATACTTCTATTGTAATTATATTTAACAACTTTGTGATAGAGCTTTTTTGTAATTACTGCATATTTGATTATAATATTAAAGATCTCATCATTGTTATAAAAAGCATTATAAAAATTATAATAAATAAAATTCCACATAAAACCTTTCCAGTTTCTTTATTTTTTATTCTATAAATTAATGCCCTTACTAATATTAAACCTATTATTAAATAAGCAAATAACACTGTTAAATAGCCCAAAATCTTTACAAATTCTTGAGTTCCTAATATATTATTTAGGATAGCAAAAACAATAGCAAAAATAATTGAAACGGCTATATATATTACAATTATTTTCTTGATCGTATTTAATTCTTTAAATTTTTTCATATAAAAATTCTCCCCTATAAAACAACTTAATATCAATTTTCATCCTGATCATAAAGACACAGTTTTTTTCCAATTATTAGCATTAATATTCTCATATTTCAGAGATTGCTCTGTCCCCTCTTTCACTGCTAGTTTTTGAACAGCAGAATATCCAATCGACGCGTATTTCTCCTCTTCCAAATACATAACTGAACCAGCATGGAAAATTGATAAAACAGAATATGGGATGCCACTATGCTTATGAATACAAATTTTCTGTATTATACCATAAGGTGCATCATCTACTGTCACCTCAAATAATGGAACTAGATTCTGTGCAAAATCCTCCTCATCCTGATAAGGAATTCCTATAAATTTCATCTTTTTTTCATCAAATCTCCAGTGAATCTCTGACCAGTCACTACCTCTCAATTTCAGAAAAGCTAAACAAGATTCAATATATTTTTGCATCTGCTCTCCACGAATATCATAAACTTTAGCCAGCAACCTAATGGCAACTTCCCACCATTCCTTCCTTGAATCATAAACTGCTTTATATTTAGCATGAGGATTAGTTCGATATATCCACTTGCCATCAACTACTTTATCCTCTACGAACTTCCATTTACTCTCCAATTTTTTGCGATTTGTTAGCTCATAATTTTGTCCCCATTTTTCTGCGATCAGTTTCAGCAAATACCAACGAAATTCTTCTGCATCATGGCTCGAAAAAAGCTTCACATATCCACTACTTCTTTCTCTCGGTTCCTCTGCAAAATATTCTTTATTTACTGAATCGTATCCATATATCATTGGCAAAATATATGCTCTTTTTATAAAATCTTCTGATATTCCCATTTGAGCAATATCTTTGTCTAGTTGTTTTGAAATTGGGCCACAGCAAGAAAATACAGATAACTTCTCAGATTTTTCTGTCTCTACAGTTTTTTTAGTCATCTGCGAAACATTTTTTCTTTTCTTTTTATTAAATTTTATCCACATAATACTCCTCCTTTCAGATTCAATGTGATTATGTAATTATTATATTATTCTTTATTATATCTAACAATTTAATTTCTTTTTCTATTTTTACCCTTTAGCTCTTGAATCAATTCCTCAGGCAAGCTTAGATATTCAAAAGCACCAAAGTCATATTGAGGTCCATTATATATGTGATACTTATCAAGATTTTTAGATTTTTCTGCATTTAAAATTTTTTCTATTTTTTGTACACACATATCTGGTGTAATTGACCAACAAGCAAATTTAACTTCACTTAAAGTTATCTTTTCTCGTGGATTAATCTTAGTACTTTTTACAGAATAAGGTGGTCCGAATCCCCATCCGCCATAAGTAGTAGTCCCAACCTCAATTGTATATGTATCTTTATATTTACATAGAAATGATATTTGCCAACAAACACCATTTGTCACACTGGCATCAAGCATAATAGCCCATTGATTATAAATTTTTTTATTATCTGTTGTAGATTTATTGCGATTCATCATAGTTATTGTTCTCCTTTCAACATATTTAAATCCTTTTGTAATATAGCATTTTTATCTTAGTATTTCTTTGTTACTAAGTTTTATTAATTAAATAGTAGTCTCTTTTTTTATAAAAGTCAACTACTTTTTAATAAAAATATATAGTTGCAAATTTCTTTATAAATACAACTATATATTTTTAAATATTATATGTTATGTTGAAATATCCACCTGTATTTCTATTTATCAACTCATATTTTTCTGAAATATGTGCTATATCTGATAA
>NZ_JAXEWM010000013.1:0-4134 GCF_034113885.1 Intestinibacter sp. | reverse complement strand
TTTTAAAAAACATAGAATAATGATCAATTCCATCTTCTTTTATTAACTCTCTTAAATCAAGAGTATCTATACCAGCATTAGAAATTTCTCTTAAATAATCATCTGCCTTTTTATTATTATAATCTGTAATCCCATCAGGAGTTTGATTATCATACTTACTTATTTTAAATGGAGCTTGTACATATAACAAAGGTATATTCTCTGATTTCAAAAATTCATTAAAATCAACTGTATTATCTACTATTTCTGTAACATCTAATTCTTTATGTCCATAAAACGATAAATATCCATTATTTAATTTAATTACATCTTTTGAAATATCAACATCATTTACAACTTTCTTATCAAGCAAATTCTGAAATGCCCCATATAACTTAACACACTCATCCTCTAAAACATATTCCGTATTCATTCCATCTTCACATCCAGCAATAATTGCTCTAATTTTTTCTAAAATACTTGGATTTTCATCTAAATTATCTTTATACCCTATTAACATATTATACCCAATCTGTCTCGCTCCAAATACAGCCGTAGATAGACCTGTACATATAATAAAAACTAAAAATACTACACATACTATTTTGTATTTATTCCACTTCATTATATATTCCTCCAGTAAAACTAACTCTTCTATTTAAATAGCAATCTTCTAAAAATTAAAATATATAAAAGGATTATATGAACCCTTAACTATATAACAAATCGATAATACAAATAAAATCAATATTATAATTATATACAATAAATCAAATACCTTATTATCTAAATTTAACTTTTTACTTATAATATTCTTAAGTGGCAAACTAAACAAAATTGCTCCTATATAAAAATATCTATTTTCCAAGAAATATAATTTAGCTAAACTATCCATAAATACATTTCCATTCATAGCAAACATAGACTTTATATACTCAATACCATACATAATATTATCAGATCTAAATAAAACCCATCCAAGTGTTACAAATAGCATAGTATAAATATGCCCGAACCATCCTAATTTTTTATCAAATCCCGTTAATTTTTCAAAAGTTATAAGTACAAAGTACAACAATCCCCATACTATAAATGTCCAATTTGCACCATGCCATAAACCGGTCAATGACCATACTACAAATAGATTAAACACTAATCTTTTTTTAGAATCAACTCTACTACCACCTAATGGAAAATACACATAATCTCTAAACCATGTTCCCAAAGATATATGCCATCTTCTCCAAAATTCAGATATAGACTTTGATATATACGGATAATTGAAGTTTTCCAAAAACTTAAATCCAAACATTTGACCCAATCCAATAGCCATATCAGAATAACCAGAAAAATCAAAGAATATTTGGAACGTATATGCAATAGCTCCTAACCAAGCCATACATACAGATAATTCACTAGCCTTCAATGAAAACGCATAATCAGCCACAATGGCTAAAGTATTTGCTAAAAGCATTTTCTTGCCTAGACCAATTATAAATCTACATACACCCTTTGAAAAATCTTCGAAATTTTCCTGTCTATTTTCAATTTGCTCTGATATAGTTTCATATCTTACTATAGGTCCTGCTATTAACTGTGGGAAAAATGATATATAAAGACCCACATATAGAGGATTTTTCTGAACCTTACCATTTTGTCTATAAACATCTATAACATAAGAAATTGCTTGGAATGTAAAAAATGATATTCCTATAGGCAGTGCTATATTGGGAATATTAAAATTTAATCCTGTTAAATATTTAATATTTGATAGTGTGAACATCAAATATTTAAA
The DNA here is from genome assembly GCF_034113885.1 of Intestinibacter sp. Taxonomy (GTDB): domain Bacteria; phylum Bacillota; class Clostridia; order Peptostreptococcales; family Peptostreptococcaceae; genus Intestinibacter. The sequence continues at coordinate 2,360 of NZ_JAXEWM010000013.1, read as the reverse complement.
TATAAACATAATAGATAGATTAAAAATTAACATTAACACTATTATTGACTTTGATTTTTTCTTATCTTCTCTATGCTCATCTACCTTAAGTCCAAAATAATAGTTACTTATTATAGATAAAAGCATAATGAGTACAAAAGCAGGCTCACCCCATGCATAGAAAAATAAACTTGCTAGTAATAGAAATATATTTTGTAGCTTTCTTTTATTTCTAAAAATACCGTAATAAAAAATTAATACCATCGGTAAAAATAAAAAGACAAATATTGTACTTGAAAATAACATATAATCCTCCTAAATTTCCCTCATAATTAATATACTTTTATATCATTAAAACTAATATGTCCCCAATATCTATGTTCCCAAGTTATATTATTCATATCTCCATCTTCTGTATATATTTCAAAGGAAAAAGCATCAACTACATCATGATTTATAAAAGTTCCAAATTCATTAACTGAAAACATAGCTATTCTTCCAATATATCTACCAGGTGCAAGACAAGAAGTATCAATCTCAACCGTTTGATTATTAACTCCTTTTTTACATTCAATTACAGGTTTACTCATAGAAACCCCAACTATAGATTTATCAGCAAAAAATATTGGTACTCTTAAACACACTCTCTCCATATCTTGTTTTGCATCGAAATTTATATTAATTTTCAACTTTTCTCCTTTTTTATATCTAGGCATATCTTTATCTAAAATTTCAACACTATTAATAAATATTTTTTCATCAACTTTCATAGCTCCGTAATCTCTTTTTATATCTCTGCATGTATTAAATAAAACAGGGGATTTAGTAGAATTCATATATACAGAAATAGCATCTTCTGTATCTCCATCAAATATAATTTTACCTTTTTCTAAAACTATACATCTATTACAAAGTTGTCTTATCGTATTCATGTTATGACTTACATAAAGGATTGTTCTTCCATTATTTCCTGATAAATCACCCATTTTTCCTAGACATTTTTCTTGGAACTTCATATCTCCAACAGCTAAAACCTCATCCATTATTAATATTTCTGAGTCCAAATGCGCAGCTACTGAGAAAGCCAATTTTACAAACATTCCAGAAGAATATCTTTTAACAGGAGTATCTATAAATTGTCTACACTCTGAAAAATCTATAATATCATCAATTTTAGAGTCAACTTCTTCCTTAGTCATACCAAGAATAGCCCCATTTAAATATATATTTTCTCTACCTGTTAATTCGGGATGAAAGCCTGTCCCAACTTCCAATAAACTTGATATACGTCCTTTAACCTTTATAGTTCCTTCAGTTGGCGCTGTTACTCTAGATAATATTTTTAATGTTGTAGATTTTCCAGCTCCATTTCCACCTATTATACCTAGAGCCTCACCTTTTTTTACTTTTAAATTTATTCCATCCAATGCCATAAAAGTTTCATTTTTTCCATGTACACCTGAACCTATTTTACTATTTGGATCTTCTTTACCTCTTATTCTAGCCCACCAACTCTGCAAATCAGCAGTTAATGTACCTCCTCCAATTGCTCCTAATCTATATTGTTTTTTCAAATTTTCAATTTCAATTACTGTATCACTCATTTTTTCACCTCGTCTTAAACTGTATCCATAAATGTCTTTTCAACTCTACTAAATAATACAACTCCTATAAACATAACTACTATTGTACTTATAACACTTATTCCTAAAAAATTCCATGGTATTGATCCACTTCCTAAAAAAGCATATCTAAAAGATTCTACTATTGGTGATACTGGATTTAGCATCATAAGAGTCTTTAATTTCCCACCTAGCTGTGATGCTGGATAAACTACTGGAGTTGCATACATCCAAAGTTGAACTCCAAAAGTTACCAATACTGCTAAATCTCTATATTTAGTAGTTAAAGAAGATATTATTATACCGAATCCCAAAGATAAAGCTGCTAATTCTACTAATAATAATGGTGTTAATAGTATAAAAATATTTGGATTAATAGGTGCACCTTTGACATAATAATATACAGCAAAACATAAAAACATAATAAATTGCACAGCAAAATTAATTAAACCTGAAATAACAGTAGATATTGGTGTTACAAGTCTCGGAAAATACACTTTACCAAATATCGCCGCATTTCCAGTAAATGTTGTAGCTGTTTTTGTCAAACTTGTAGAAAAATACGTCCATACAGTCGTACCTAACATATAAAACACTATTTGAGGCATGCCATCTGTTGAAATATTTGCTATGTTTCCAAATACTATCGTATACATCACTGTTGTTAATAATGGATTTATTATAATCCATAGAGGTCCTAATATAGTTTGTTTATATAAAGTTTTAAAATCTCTTTTCACAAACATAACTATTAAGTCT
>NZ_JAXEWM010000012.1:0-47223 GCF_034113885.1 Intestinibacter sp. | reverse complement strand
TCTAGACCTTCTATAAGAGGCATCATAATTACTACTTGAGGTTCTTTTCCGATTTCTTTTTGAAGATTTCTACCAGATAATAAATTAAATCTTTGGTCTGTTCCTCCAAATTCGATATCAGCATCGATAGCAGTAGAGTCGAAAGCCTGCATTAGAGGATAGAAAAATTCATTTAAGTATATAGGTCTTTGGTTTTCATATCTAAGTCTAAAATCTTCTCTTTCTAACATTCTAGCTACAGTTGTAGATGCTGTTAGCTTTAGAACCTGTTCAAATGTCAATTTAGACAGCCATTCACTGTTGAACTTTATAGTTGTCTTTTCTTCGTCTAGAATTTTAAATACTTGCTCCTCATAAGTTTTTGCATTTTGAAGAACCTCTTCATCAGTTAAAGCCTTTCTCATTCTAGATTTTCCTGTAGGGTCGCCTATTTTGCCTGTAAAATCACCTATTATTATAATTATCTCATGTCCTAAATCCTGAAGCTGTTTTAGCTTTCTCAAAACTACAGTATGTCCTAAATGTATATCAGGCGCACTAGGATCTAGCCCAAGCTTTATCTTTAACGGTCTATTTTCCGCTATTGATTTTTCTAATTTCTTTACTAGCTCTTCTTCGTTAATTATATCTAGTGTTCCTCTTTTTATTATTTTTAATTGTTCTTCTAAAGATTTCATATTCTGCCTTCCTTCCCCATAATACTTAAAAAGCCCTCATCCAAAAGGACGAGAGCATCTCACGCGTTACCACCTTAATTCGTCAATAAATATAAAAAGCCTTAAAAATTGATGCAGACTTATAATCATCGACCTCAACAAGTACCAAATAGTACCTTGCACTATAACGTATGCAATCCCGATAAACTCCTACTTATTAAAATTTAATTTAAAGTTCAAAGCTATTGCTCCAGGATGAATTCGACACGACCTCATTTAATCCTTCACACCAACCAGGACTTCTCTGAAAACTAAATCGTATTTACTATTTCCCTTCATAGCATATATATTTATCTTTAATTTAAATATATTAGTATTCTTATATTTTGTCAATAATTTTATTAATTTATACATACTTATATATATTTATATATCTATTTTATATATTAATCACTAAAATTTTAACAAAGTTATATAGTAATTTCCTTATTTATAATTATATCTGTTATAATATTTTCAAAGGGATTTTTTATTTATTATTTATTTTGAGGTGGAAAGGAAAAATGACATTTGAACAATTAAAATCTTTTTTAGCTGTTGTAAAACATAACCACTTTACATTGGCCTCACAAGAATTGTTTATTTCTCAATCATCAATATCAAAGCACATCAAAGCTTTAGAGAAGGAAATTGGTATTGAGCTATTTAAAAGAGAACATCGAACTATCGCTTTAACTCCTGCTGGGGAGGAGTTTTTAATTTTTGCTCAAAAAAGCATAGAGAGCTACGATAAAATGCAAAGAGATTTATGTAAATACAAAAGTGAAGAAAGTGAAGTAATTACAATTGGGGTTATAGATACTATGATTGAATATGGACTTGCTGCCCTTATAGGAGATTTCCACAAGGAGTATCCAAATATCCATATAGAACTCATAGAAAGAGGTAACAATTCTATATTAGAATATTTAAATGTTTCCAAATTCAATTTGGCATTTGTAAACGATTTAGGATCAAACAATAAAGCAATGGATTCATATGAGCTTTTTAGCGACAACTTAGTCATGGTTACATCTGAAAACCATAGATTTTTAGAAGATAGAACTATTGCTCTTGATAAAACATCTAAAGAAAAATACATTTCTTTAAGTGGAGATCCTACTCTGCACAATATATTTTTAAATGTTTGGGGAAATCTAAACTTCTTTCCAAGTATTTCCTATATAGATAGTCAAACGAAAACATTGCTGGCTTTAGTTTCTGAAGATATGGGAGTTACACTGCTTCCCGATACTATCGCCACATCTTATAAAAATAATATAAATAGTCATATAAAGGTCATCAATTTATTTGATGATTTTAATGCAAAAACTTATCTAGTAAATATAAAAAATAAAAAGTTATCTAAAAACGAGACCCTTTTTAAAAATTTTGCATTAAAATGGTTTGATAATCAAAGTTCTTAGAATTTATGTAAACCTCAAATTGAAAAGGGAGATTTTCTTGCATCTCCCTCAATACATTTATTTTTCTTTTAAAAATTTCTCGGCCACCTGTTTATCATCGAAAAAGTATTTTTTATCTCCTTTTATCTGGTAGTTTTCGTGACCTTTTCCAGCTATAATTATCAAATCGCCTTTTTCGTAAATTTCAATAGATTTTTTGATAGCATCCATTCTATTTTCTATTATTAAGTAATTATTTAAATTTTCATCGACTCCCTTTAAAATATCATTTATTATATCCTTTTCGCTTTCAAATCTTGGGTTATCAGATGTTATGATTGCAATATCACAATTTTTTTGTGCAATTTTTCCCATAAGAGGTCTTTTTTCCTTATCTCTATTTCCTCCACATCCAAAAACTAAAATTATTCTACCGCTAGTAAGCATTTTTGCACTCTCGATTAAATTTAAGAGTGCATCAGGTGTATGCGCGTAATCGACTATTATATCTACACCATTTTCATTTTTTACATAATCAAGTCTGCCTGCTACAGGTTTTATTTTTTCCACTCTCTTTATTACATCCTCGCATTTTATTCCAAGCAAAATACAAGTGCTTATAGCTGCCAGCGAATTATATACGTTAAAATATCCCAAAATAGGTATTGAAACGTGATATTTTCTATCCTTCACTATTAGAGTATACTCCGTTTTATCTCTAAAAAGCTTTACATCTACCGCCCTAAAATCAGCCTCCTTATCTACTGCATAGCTGTAGTTTTTTACATTTTTATTCGAGTTATTTTTAAAAAATTCCTCTCCAACCTTGTCGTCTATATTAAATAAATTTATCGATTTTGTCTTATAGAATAATTTTTCCTTGGCTCTTTTGTAATTTTCGATATTTTTATGAAAATCAAGGTGATCCTGGGTTAAATTTGTAAATACGCCTATTTGATAATCTACTCCCTCGACTCTTTCTAGGACTAGTGCATGAGATGAAACCTCCATAACGCAGTATTTGCAGTTATTTTCTATCATATTATTTAAATTTTTCTGTATATCCAAGCTCTCTGGAGTCGTGTTTTTAGATTCTACAGCTTTATCTCCATCGTAAATCTCTATAGTTCCAATACTCCCTACTTTATCCTCATACTCAATTATCTGCCTAATAAAGCTGACTGTACTAGTCTTACCGTTAGTTCCCGTCACTCCTATTAAATTTATCCTTTTAGATGGATTTTCGAAAAAATTTTTTGCTATTTGAGCCATAGCTTTTTTCGTATCAGATACCTTTATATAGGTTACATCTCTCTTGTACTCTACCTTTTGATCTATTAAAATTGCCTTTGCCCCTTTTTTTATGCCCTCGTCTATATAATCGTGGCCGTCTACTGTATTTCCTCTTATACATATAAACATAGATCCTTTCTTTATATTCCTAGAGTCATACGATATATCCTCAATAGAAATATCAACTGGACCATTTATGCTCAAAACCTCAACCCCTCTTAAGACCTTTAAAAGCTCCATAAATTCCTCCTCACTTTTCAAATATCTAATGGTATTTATGTATCAGAATGTCTCTCCTCTTGAAATTTTTTTAGCGAAATATACATATCCTCGTATTCTAAAAAAAATCTTATCAATACCTCCATTTTTTCTAATGTATCGTAGCTTATAGTGTGCTCTATTTTTTCTGTTTCCTCGTGAATATTGTGCTCTAAACCTAAAATCTCCAAAAATTTATAAACTGTATTATGCCTTTTCAGTAATGTCTCTCCTATTTTATATCCTGCATCAGTCAGCTTTATATGATTGTATTTTTTATACTCCAATATATTTTTATCATTTAGCTTTTGAACCATTTTCGTGACAGATGCAGGCTTTATATTCAATTCATTTGCAATATCCTTTACCTTAATATCCTTATTCTCTAGATGTATTCTGTAGATCATCTCTAAATAGTCCTCTTCACTAGGTGTTAATCTATTGCTCTTCATATATTCATTAAATGTAAAATATTTGCTCAAAAAAACACCTCCTATATATTTATTATTTTTTTTTATAAAATTTATTACTATTTTGCACAATTTAGATGATTTATTCATAAGTTAAAATTAAGATTGTTAGCTTAGGCTAAATTTTTTTAAGGGGGATTTTAAATTGAAAAGATTAACAGACATAAATATAAAAAACACAGCTCAGGTAGAAGAATTATTATCAGAGGGTAATTTAAGAGAGAGAATGTTAGCTCTTGGATTTACGAAGGGAGCTTTGATAGATGTTTTGAGAAGAGGACCTAAAAACAACCTAACTGTATACAAGGTTAGAGGTTGTAAAATTGCACTTAGAGAGGAAGAGAGCAATTTAATTTTAGTGAAATAGGAGGATAAATATATGGGGTTGACATATAAAAATTGTAAAATCAAATCTCTAAAGGATTCCTTTAATATAGAACGAAAAGAGGACTCCTACATCGTAGCACTTGCAGGAAATCCAAATACAGGAAAAAGCACAGTTTTCAATTATTTAACTGGATTAAAACAGCACACAGGAAATTGGCCTGGAAAAACAGTATCAACTGCTAGGGGAGAATTTAATTACAACAATATAAATTACGACCTTATCGATTTACCTGGAACGTATTCTCTATTTGCATTATCTCAAGAGGAAATTGTAGCACGCGATTTTATATGCTTTGGCGATGTAGATGCAGTTATCGTAGTATGCGATGCAACTTGCCTTGAGAGAAACTTAAATTTAGTTTTTCAGGTTTTAGAATTGACAGATAAGGTCGTATTGTGCATCAATCTAATAGACGAGGCCGAAAAAAAATCAATTAAAATTGATAGACAAAAGCTCGAAGATTTACTAGGTATTCCAGTAGTTTTAACTAGCGCCAAAAATAAAATCGGCATGGAGGAGCTTCAGGATAAATTACAGCAAATCGTCTTAAAAGAAACCTCCTCATATAAAAATCTAATAAAATACGACGACGATATAGAAAATCTAGTAGATAGCTTTAAAGAAGAATTAGAAAGCACATTTCCTCAAATCAATCCGAGATGGCTAGGCCTTCGATTACTAGATGGAGATGAGAGTTTATTTTCTTCTTTAAAGAAATACATCGAAGGAGACTTTTCATCGACACTAGAAGATATAAAATCAAAAATACCTCAAAATATAGACAAGAAAAAAATTAGAGATGATTTTTCAAAAATAAATTACGACTACGCCTCAAAGCTATTTGAAGCTTCAGTCTCCACAAAAAACAATAAAGAAGACTTTGATGATAAAATAGATTCAATAGTTACTTCAAAGCATTTTGCTATACCTATTATGCTAATTATGCTTTCTGTTATTTTATGGATAACTATCTGCGGCGCAAACTACCCGTCTGAACTTTTATCAAAGGCTTTATTTAGCATAGAACCAGGTATGTACAATTTTTTAATGAACTTAAACCTACCTATATGGATTTGCAACATGATAGTATTTGGACTTTATAAGACATTTGCATGGGTTGTATCTGTAATGCTTCCACCTATGGCTATCTTTTTTCCTTTATTTACATTTTTAGAAGATCTAGGTTATCTACCTAGAATCGCATTTAATCTAGACCATCTATTTAAAAAATGTAAAACCCATGGAAAGCAATGTCTTACTATGTGCATGGGGTTTGGATGCAATGCATGTGGTGTAATCGGATGTAGAATTATCGACTCTCCAAGAGAGAGATTAATAGCAATACTTACAAATACTTTTATGCCTTGTAATGGTAGATTCCCTACGTTAATTGCAATATCTACTATATTTTTTACATCTGCTATAAGTAACTCTGTTTTGTCAAATATATCTACTGCTATTTGTGTAACTTTAATTGTACTTATAGGAGTCATGATAACTCTATTAGTATCTTATCTACTGTCTAGGACAATTCTAAAAGGAGAGAGCTCTACTTTTACCCTAGAACTTTGTCCATACAGAGTTCCAAATATAGGAAGAATTATATACACCTCTATAATCGATAGAACTCTATTTGTGCTAAGCAGGGCTGTAGTTGTAGCTATACCAGCTGGCGTTTTGACTTGGATTTTAGCGAACACTTATATTGGAGATGCTACTATTTTAAATCATATAGCCTTATTTCTAGATCCATTAGGCAGATTTATAGGACTCGATGGATTTATACTATTGGCGTTTATATTAGGTATGCCGGCAAATGAAATCGTAATTCCAATTCTAATAATGTCGTATATGGCAACTGGCTCTATGACTGATTACACGAGCTTACAGGAATTAGGAGATTTGTTAGTATCACATGGTTGGACTTATTTGACAGCACTTAATTTAATGCTTTTTAGCCTACTTCACTGGCCGTGTACTACAACTCTACTTACTATAAAAAAAGAGACAAAAAGCACTAAATGGACTGCGCTTGGATTTATAATACCGACATCTATAGCTTTTTTAGTGTGTAGTGCTACTAGAATACTATACGATATATTTATTTTTATCATTTAAAAAAAGTGGGATAAACTCCCACTTTTTTAGTTCAAATATTATATTTACTTATAACTCCTAATAAAAATTCTTTAGTTGATTTAGTCGACTTGGGTGTCTTAATTTTCTTATAGCCTTAGCTTCAATTTGTCTTATTCTTTCTCTTGTAACTCCGAATACTTTTCCTATTTCTTCAAGAGTTTTAGGGTCATCATCATCAAGACCAAATCTCATTCTAATAACTCTTTGTTCTTGCTCACTAAGTCCAGTTAATAGCTCATCAATTTTTTCTCTCAAATTATGTTGCTCTACTTCGTGCATAACTACATCTGAAAAATTAGCATCTGAAGGAATGAATTCTACTAAACTACTATCTTCGTCTTCTTTTATTGGTGTGTCTAATGATACAATGTTTTTATCCCTTTTTAAAATATCTATAACTTTATCAACTTCCATATCACAAATATCAGCTAATTCCTCTAATGAAGGCTCTCTCTGTAATACATTTGCAAGTTCTTGTTTTTTTCTTTTTACAAAATTAATTCTTTGATGAAGGTGTACAGGTATTCTAATAGTGTTTTCACAGTCATCTATATATCTTGTAATACTTTGTTTAATCCACCAAGTAGCGTATGTACTAAATTTGTAACCTTTAGTATAATCATACTTCTCAACAGCTTTAATAAGACCTATATTACCCGCTTGTATTAAATCGAGCATATCTACATTTTCTTTTCTATATTTTTTGGCTATACTTACAACTAATCTATAATTAGCATTTATAAAGTCTTCCTTTGCCTCTGGTACGTCTTCGTTGACTTTTTTAGCCAATTCAACTTCTTCACCTGCAGATAACATCTTGTATTCCTCAATCTCTTTTAAATACATTTTCATAGCGTTTGATGATCCTGAAGAATCTGCATGGACATAATTTTCGTAAGTATTTTCTTTTTTAGCCCCCATAATATAACCCCTTCTTTTACACATAGTTTATTTAAGTATATATTTATTATATGTTTCCAAATAAAAAAAATGTAATACCATTTTCATTATTCATGATCGTGGCATCCGCAATCACAATCGTGATTATGATCATGATGATCGTGGTCGTGGCATCCACAATCGCAGTCATGGGCATGTAACATTTCTTCTTCTTGTATTCTCTTTTCCATTTCGAAAAATTCTTTTTCCATTTGTTCGTATGTAGGAAGAGATGCTTCTGTATCGTATTCTTCTCCAGTCCAATCTGCATACATCATTTCATTTCCATTTGTCAATATCATTCTGCCTGCTGTAGTTATATTATCTACATCTTCAAGGAAATCTATTTCTTTTTGTAATGCTTCGCCCTCCATTACAAAGTCTTCATCTACACATGTTACTATTAAAACTGGTACATAGTAATCTTCACCATTTTCTTTTACTACAACATTTACAACTATGTCTAAAATACCTTCTGCACCTTCTTCAAATTCACTTAAAGGTACGTTTGTGTCGATCATATCTTGAGGCACATATAAATCCTCCATAAGATATTTTAATACTCTTTCTTTAACAAATTCTTTTGACATTCTTTTCTCCTTTCTTTCTAAAATATACAAAATTATTTGTCTTTTTGTTGTAAAATATATTATATTTCTTTTCTATAATATAATAAATTCAATATTTTTTCAATCATATTCGTACTTATTTTTATATGATGTACAAAATTTTATTATATTTGTAAAGTTAAAACAAATAATTTATATATTACTTGCAATTATGCCCAAATTAAATACAATAAATACTATAAAAATTCTCTTTAATTTTTATGTCTTTTTCTTAAAAATTCCTTAAAATAGAGATATTTTAAATTATTTATTATATAATCAATGTTACAAGATTGTAATCGTATTTATTTTAAAAAAATTATATATTATTAATGTGAACAAATTTATAATTTTTAAAATTATATATTAAAAATTTAATAATACGAATTATGTATTGGGAGGCAATAAAATGAAAATCAAAAATAAAATAATATCTATGTTGATGGCTACATGCCTAGTATTTTCTTCATTTGGTATGAGTAAATCTTTCGCTGATAGCTCAAAGGTAGTTACTATAGGTGTAAACAATTCACCTGAGCAAAGACAAACTATATTAAACTACTTTGGAGTAAAAGAAGATGAAGTTCAAATTATAACTGTAAATAATCAAGAAGAAAGAGCTTATCTAGGAAATATAGCTACAGAAGAACAACTTGGTACTAAAACTTATTCTTGTGCTTATGTTGAACCTACAACTGAGGGAAGTGGTATAAACGTAAAAACAGCAAATATAACTTGGGTTACTTCTTCTATGGTCGCAAGTACTTTATCAACTGCTGGACTTACTGGCGCTAACTGTGTTATAGCTGCAGTATTTCCTGTAAGTGGGACAGGTGCTTTAACAGGTGTCATGAAGGCATTTGAAAATGCGACAGGAGAAAAGCTTGACGAAGATAAAAAAGAGCTTGCTTCTGAAGAGCTAATAACTACAGGAGATCTAGGTGATGAAATAGGTCAAGACAAGGCAACTGGTATAATAAACGACGTCAAAGCAGACATAATAAAAAACAACACACAAGATACGACTCAAATTGCAGAAACAATAAACAACATAACAAACAACTACAATGTAAAATTGACAGATGCTCAAATTGACAAGATAATAGCTTTAATGGAAAAAATAGCTGCTCAAAATTACGATTACAACGAAATGAAATCAACTTTAAACAACGTATCTAATGTTGTAAGCGATAACTTAAAGGAAGCCGGCGAAAATATAGATACTGGTGGAATAATGGATTTCTTCTCTGGAATAGGCGATTGGTTTAGCGGTTTATTTTCAGGCTCTGAAGACCTGGGTATATTAGGTGAAACTAACGATTCAATGTTAGATAAGCAAGCTATAATAGATGCTACTAATAAAGCTGCTGAAAATCTACCTTCAAAAGAAGAAGCACAAGGTTTCTTCGATAAAATAATAAATTGGTTCAGTAATTTATTTAATTCATCAGATGATGCTGATGATAATCAAAATACTGATTCTAGTTCATCAGGTGAAAATACATTAGACCCAGAGGTAGAAACTGATACTGAACACTTTGACAGCAAGTAAATATAATTTTTATACATTAAAAAAAGAGGCTCAAATCGAGCCCCTTTTTTATTATACATCAAAAACCTTATTCCAGCTTATAGCCATAACAAGAATCAATAAAATCAAATACACTAAACTAAATATGCTTCCTAAACTCGTTGCCACTACATAATGAATCGCTGTAAAAATTCCTACAAATACAGCTGATTTTATGACATTGATAAAATTAGCAGAATTAGCTGAAACTGTATAATCCTGTGAAAAAGGAAGTGGCTTTTCATTTATTCTAAATGTTCCCATAGAAATAAATATAGTCGACACAAATGCAATAAGCAGATGCTTGATAAACCCTACCTTAAACACAAACAAATAAGGAATACCTATAACTAAAAATACCGGTATAAATAACTTAACTATTATTACCTTAAACTCTGCACTGTATACATTTTTTCTTTTTTCAATAGGTAAGACATCGTATATAAACGAAGCTTCGTATCCCTTTGAGTATTTTAGCAATAAGATACAGTTTTGTATTACGATTATACCTATATAAATATACAAAAAGTTATTTGTACTTCTCAAAGAATTTATATATTCCATTATACCCATATTTTTGTCATAAGATGCAAATAACAATACAAATGGCATTAAAACTGCTGTTCCCAAAGTAGGATAAGCCCTTGTTTTAAAATCCCTATCTCTACTCAAGTTATTGTATATAAAATTGAAAAATGCTCTTTCCTCGTTATTTTTACATAAAACCTCGCTTAGCTTTAATCCAAAGCCTTTTTTAGCTTTACTCTTGCTATACGAAACTTGATCTAACTTTTCTAGATTTTTTTCAAAGGCTGGAGTCAATTTAATATAAAGTAAAATCATCAAAATAGGTACGACTACAGCTAGTAAAGACATCACCATATATAAAGCTTCTCTGTTTCCTTCAAAAACTACACTAAATAAAGAAGCAAACCACATAAAAGGCACAAATAAGCTGTATGCATGCGGTTTAAAATCAACTCCTGCAAAATCGCCACTAGTCATCATATAACACATAAGGAAAAACAATATCATCATAAGTACTTGAAACAAAGTAAGTACATCCTTTAATCTCTCACCCTTAAATATTTTTATCAATACATAGTACAAAACAGATGTTAGCATAATAAGTAAAAAATCCGTTAAAATAATACATACAACAAATAGCAATAAAAAGCCTACACCATATGTAAATAAACTTGCAATCAGTGAAAATCCGCCTATAGCCAAGCTCAAAATCGAAATATATATTATTACATGAACCATTTTAGCCATATTCAAGGTCTTTTGCTTTACATCAGCTATTCCTATTATATCCTTATCAGATGTATCTAAAATTACAGATGAAAAATCAGATATAAAAGACGTCAAAAGCATAACTGATATAAATGCAAATATCATCGTCATCTTGACCATAATATCCATCTTGAAAAACAATACTATAGATGAGAAAAATCCCATTACAAAATATAAAATCAGAGATTGTAAAAATGTATTTTTCCCTCCATTAGACTCGCTTCCTCTTCGTCTATCTAATGTCAGCTTTGTCTTAACTATAAGCCTCATCTTATCGTATTCTACTTTAAATGCTTTAAATAGAGGCTTAAATAAATCTAAAATTTTTAAACTAAAAAAATCCTTCATATTTATACCTCATTTATTATTTCCACAAATTTTTCGGCAAGTGATAGATGATCATCAAATCCGGTCAACTCGTTAAATACTTCTTCTAAAGATGATTTGCGGTTTAATTTTTTGATTTCCTCAAAATCTCCATCTGCAATTATCTTGCCGTCTTTTAATAAAACTATTCTATCGCTTATCTTTTCTACTACCTCCATAATATGAGATGAGTAAAAAATAGTTTTTTTGTCGTCTCTTAATTTTGATATTATTTCCTTTATAACTAGCACGCTATTTGCATCTAAACCACTTAGAGGCTCATCTAAGAAAAGTATCTCTGGATTATGTATTAGTGCTGAAATTATAAGCACCTTTTGTTTCATCCCTTTTGAAAAAGACGACAATCTAGTGTCATAGGCCTGTCCTATTCCCAAAATTTCCATCAATGCCTGAGCCTTTTTATCACATTTATCGTAAGGCATATTGTAAAGCTGCCCAATAAAAGTCAAATACTCTCTAGCAGTTAAATTTTCGTACAATTTAGCAACCTCTGGTACATACCCTATCTTGCTTTTAAAGTCGTAATCATCGTCTCTTATGTCCTTGCCAAAAATCTTGACTTCGCCACTGTAATCGTCATTTAATCCTAAAAGTATTTTTATAGTAGTACTTTTTCCAGCACCATTTGGACCTATATATCCGATTATACTTCCCCTATATACATCTAAATTTATATTTTTTAAAACCTTTTTTTCTCCATAATTTACTTTTAGAGATTTTATCTCTATTATCTTCTCTTCCATCAAAACATCTCCAATATTTTTATTTGCTCATTTCCTTAGATTTTTCAACACAAGCACAAACTGCATTTATAACAGCAGATCTCATGCCTTCATTTTCTAATACTTTAACAGCATCTATTGTAGTTCCAGCTGGAGAACATACCATATCCTTTAACTCACCTGGATGTTTTCCACTTTCAAGCACCATTTTTGCTGAGCCTAGCACTGCTTGTGCTGCAAAATTATATGCTTGCTTTCTAGGCATACCAGCCATAACTGCTGCATCTGCCATAGCTTCTATAAACATAAACACATACGCTGGAGAGGAACCACTTACTCCTATTACTGCGTCTATTAAATACTCTCCTATTACCTCGCTCTTTCCAAAAGAGTCGAATATATCTTTTACTATTTTTAATTCATCATCCTCTATATTTTTATTTGGACATAAAGCTGACATACCTTCATTTACAAGGGCTGGTGTATTAGGCATAGTTCTAACTATTTTTTTGTCAGCGCCTATTATTTTTTCGATTCCATCGATGTTTTTACCCGCAGCTATTGAAACCACGATTTTTTTGTCGTCGATTAAATCCTTTACAGTTTCCAAAACGCCATCAAATATATTAGGCTTTACAGCCATAAATAATATATCTGAATTTTTAGCAACTTCTCTTGAATCTAAAGTTACATTTATTTTGTATTCTTCTTTTAATTTGTCTAGATTTGTCATTGTCTTTGCACTTGCAATTACATTTTCAGATTTTACTAATCCTGATTTTACAATTCCTCCTATTATGGCACCCGCCATATTTCCTGCTCCTATAAATCCTATTTTTTTCATTATTTTCTTCCTTTCTACATATAGCTAAAAATTTTTATGTATATTATCTTTTCATATAACAATTATAGTCGTAAAATTTAATATATACATATTTTTTTAATTATTTTTATCTCTTTTAATTAATTATATATTTAATTCTTCCTATTTTAAATATATTTGATATAATTAATCTATATGTAAAGGTGGGGATATAATTATGAAGTCAATTGGAATTATCGATTTAGGATCAAATTCATTGAAATTATTAATAGCAGAATTAAGGGAATCAAAAAAAATAAACGTACTTTTTGAGAGAAAACATCAAATAAGACTGAGTGATTATTATATTGATGACTTACCAAATCTGTCTGGAATGGGAATATATAAATTAATTTTAAGCATACAAAATTTCAAAGAAAAATGTGAAGCCTTTAATTGCACAGAAATTATAGCTGTAGCTACAGAAACGCTTAGAAAATGTGCAAACAGAGATATTGTCTTAAAGGAAATAAAGAAGGAAACAGGTTTAGATGTTAAAATACTGACTGGATATGAAGAATCCTATTTGGGATATGTATCTACTATCAATACTTTAAATTACAACAGTTATTTTTTAGTGGATATGGGTGGAGCTAGTGTCGAAATAGCTTTGATAAAAAATAGGAAATTTAAAAATTACGCTAGTTTGCCTCTTGGACCAATTCCTCTTTCTAGTAAGTTTAACATGTTTAATAAAATATCTCCTTTTACTAAAAATGAATTTAAAAATTATATTTACAACGAATTTAATAAATACCCTTGGCTAAAGCAAGGTAAAAATTTACCTATAATAACAATCGGAGGCTCTATGAAAAATATCGCCCAAATCCATATTTGCAATAGCGATAATTACACTGAAACCTCTCTGCATAATTTTCAGATGAGTTATTCTGAGCTATCTCATATAAATAATAAAATTTGCAGCTTAGATTATAGCGATAGAATAAGTATCAAAGGTGTATCTAAAAAAAGAGCAGATGTAATATGTGCTAGCTCTAATTTCATGAAGTATTTTATGCTTTATATCCACGGGAAAAAAATAATTATAAATAATTACGGTATTAGAGAAGGTATTTTTTATAGCTGCTTAGAAAAACAAACCTAGCCATATTTTTAAATATAGCTAGGTTCTAAATGTAGTTAACTACAATTTATTTATTTTTCATATTATTATTTTTATTATTTTGTCTATCTATACCTAATGTTCTTTCTATGTTTCTAAGTATATCTCTAAAATCGTTATCTCCATCATCGTCTAACATTATTCTTTCTCCGACTAGACGTCTAAATTCAGTTTCTGAGCTGTTTAAATCTTGATCTGTTATTCTATCTAGTCTTTGAATTCTTTCGTCTATATCTTCTATCAAGTCTCTACCATCGTCTATCATCTCTTTATTTAGTTTATTTACTTGATTATCGTTTGATTTTGCCTCTTTTTCCATGTTGTTTACAAATTTTTCGACATTATCTCTGCTGTCTTTAAGCGCTTTTTTGACTTCTTCTAGATATTTTTTGTTACCTGGATATTTATTTGTCTTGTAGTATTCTTCTACTGTGTTTAAATTTCCATACATAGTATAATTTTCTTCTAATGGCAATAAGCTCGCATTGTAGTTTCTAGTATATATATCGTAGTAGCCATTATCTGCGACATCATTCGCAGCATTATTTTGATTTGTATTGTCTCCAGGCGTCTCTTGAACTGCATTATTTTTAGTCGCTTGATCGTTGTTATTTCTAGCACATCCAACTACACCTAAAACCATTAATAATGCCAAGCATAAAATAAAAAATTTATTCTTCATATTCATACCTCCGAAAGTAATTAATTTTCTATTTTATTATTTGTGGAATTTCGATTATTATACTTTTTAGTACAAAAAAATAAGATGATTTTAATAATCAAAAACCATCTTATTGTATCAATAAGCTTTACAATTTTATTTATTATGTAAATCTATTCTACATCTAGTATATAATCTTCTATTTTTATTTCTTTATCTTGCATTTTATTTTCAATTAAGAAATCTTGTGTATCGTATAATGCCTTTATTTCTTCATCGTCTATATCGTCGTCAAAATCATACCATTCGTATAGTGATTTAACATCATCTTCACTTATATCTAATTCCTTAGCTACTTTACTTATCATTTCATCGTAATTTTTTTCCATATAATCAAGTGTGTCTTCATGAACCTTCATAAATCTCTTAACTAAGTCAGGATATTTGTCTGCAAATTCAGAATTTACAGCTATAACTGTTATACCACTTACTAATCCTTCACCATCACAAACCTTTGTACTTCCTGAATTTAAGCATTGAAGTGCAGCAGGTCCTGCAACTAAAGCACAATCTATATCTCCACTTCCTAGAGAAGTAACTGCATCAGGTATTTGCATATCCATGTATTCAACATCATCGATGCTCAAGTCTTTATCCTTTAATGCTGCTACTAATAATTGATGTAAAATAGTTCCTTTAGGTCCACCGATTTTTTTACCTTTTAAATCTTCAGGTCCTTTTATGTTCTTATCATTAGTAACTAACATAAATCCCTTTGGTGCTTGAGAATAAGCTCCTATTATCTTTAAGTCTACTCCATTTGATGCAGCTATTAAAGCTGATGTTCCACCTAAACAATGTGCAAAGTCTATATCCCCAGATGCTAAAGCTTCTGTTTGATCTGGTCCTGCTGTTATTTCAGACCAATTTACCTTTATGCCTTCAGATTTGAATTCTTCATCAAATAGTGAATCGTTCTTTTCTAATATACTTGGTACATTTAGTGGAGCTTTTACATATGTGATGTTGATTTGTTTTGGAAGCTCTGTAGTTTGTTCACTTGATGATGACTCACTTGTGCTACTAGAAGATGCGCTGTTATTTGAAGAGCATCCTGTCAACATACATAATGATAAAATCATCGATGTAGTTACTCCTATTATTTTTTTCAAATTTTTGTTCATGTTATTTTTCCCCCAATTCATTTAAAATAATTTTTTTTAAATCTATATAATAAGAATCACTTAAATCCCTATTATAGTCCTCCTCAATAAAAAATTCCTTTATAGTCTTATCCCTTTTTATAACTAAAATCTTATCTGCAATAGTAAGAGCCTCGTCTATATTGTGAGTTACAAATATAACTCCCTTTTTTGTACTCTGATGTATATTTACGACCTCTCTTTGCATTTTTCTTCTCGTAAAATAATCGAGCGGCGCAAAAGGCTCGTCCATCAAAAGTATATCTGGATTATAAGATAATGCCCTAGCAATGCTGACTCTATTTGCCATGCCACCAGATAATTCATTTGGATAGCTATTTTTAAATTTTTCAAGCTTCATCATAGATAAATATTTGTTTAAAATCTCTTTATCCATATTTTTTGAGTGAAATGATATATTTTCGCTGACTGTAAGCCAAGGCATCAATCTACTTTCCTGAAATACAACTCCGACCTTTGGAGTTATTTTTTTACCATCCTTTATATACACGACTTCTCCACTATCTGCAGTATCTAGGTTAGATAAAATTCTAAGCAAAGTAGTCTTTCCACATCCACTTTCTCCTAATATAACTGTTATTTTATCTCCATGTATCTCCAAGGATATATCAGAAAAAACGATATGCTCTTCATCTTCAATAAAAAATTTTTTATATAAATTTTTAATCACAAATCCCGTCTTAATCATCGAAATTTACCTGCTTTCCTCTACTTACTTTTTTTATTATTTTTCTAAATATAAATTCACTTATTATACCTAAAAATCCTATTATCAATATCCCAACTAATACAACGTCTGTTCTAGACATAGATCTACCATCTGATATCAAATACCCTAGTCCACTAGATGCTGCAACTAATTCAGCTCCTATAATAGCTCTAAAGCTGTATCCAAGGCCTAAATTAAGTCCTACAAATATATCGACTAAAGCATTTGGAATTATTATTTTTATAAATATCTCTAATTTTGTAAAATCAAACGCTTTCCCCACCTCAATTAACTTTATATCGCAGTTTTTTATACCACTTAGAGTATTTAAAAATATCGGGAAAAAAGATGCTAATACGATAATTATAATCTTTGATTTTTCACCTATTCCAAACCACAATATAAGCATAGGAATTAAGGCTAGAGGTGGAGTACTTCTCATAAATTCTAATAGAGGTTTAAAAAATTTATAAAGCTTTTGCTTACATCCAAATAGCATGCCAAGAGGTATAGCAAGTACAGAACTTATAAAAAATCCTATAAAAATTCTCTTCAAGCTTACTAAAACATTTTTGAAAATAGACCCATTTAAAATCATATTCTTAAATGTATCGAATACCTTTTGTGGCGTAGGTAATATGTATTCATTCCAAACACCTATTTTACATACTACAACCCATAATATAAAAATCAACAAAAAAATATAATATCCTTTTAATTTATCGTGAATTTTTTTAATCATATATCCCCCTATATTATTTGTCGTATTTTGTTTTATAGATATATTATACATCATTTTGTAAATTTTTGGAAAATATTTTGATGATAATGTAGATTTTTGTATATAATTATACTACAATAATAATATAGAATTTTCTATGCTAGAGATTTCTTTAGCTAGAATCGTTTTAAAATCAAGCTATTTATGCCTACCAGAAAAGATCATTCTAATCTGAAAGGAAATTAGTTCTATAATATGATTTCACGCTATTTTTGTGAAATATAGCAACTTTTCTTTTAGATGGACTTATCTTTTGAAAAGTTTTTTTATTGTAATAATAGTTATAAATATATAATTGTTTTATAATTATTATTATATAAATTGCATATTTAGTTTTAATTTTTTTGTCGAATAAATATACTAAAATATAAAATAATACACATATAAAAGCGTCCTTTCAAAAATCAACTAAAAAAAGTTGCTAATTAAATTTCTTTAATTAACAACTTATTTTTTTATTTATTATTTAATTAAATTCTTTTCCACTAAAAAATCATGTGCAACCTTTTCTGGGGATTGTCCCAATTCATCGACCTTATAGTTTAACTTAATCATAGTTTCTTCGTCTATTTGGCCTGATAATTTATTTAATATTTCTTCTAACTCTGGGTATTTTTCTAAAATATCCTTATTTACTACTGGAGCTGCATAATATGGTGGAAAATAATTCTTATCATCCTCTAATACTTTTAAGTCAAATTTTTCTAAAAGTCCATCTGTAGAAAAGGCATCGATTACTTGAGCCTTTCCACTTGTAAGAGCTTGATATCTCAAAGATCCATCCATAGATTTTACATCTTTAAAATTCATATTATAAGCTTCTTCTAACCCAGGAAGACCATCATCTCTATTTTCAAAAGCTAGTGTAGGTGATAATACAAACTCATCTGAGTATTTCGCCAAGTCAGAATAAGTATTTATATTGTACTTTTTGGCTACATCTTGTTCCATAGCTAATGTATATGTATTATTAAATCCAAGTGGGTCTAGTAATTGTAGATCGTAATTTTTAGATATACATTCCTTTACATGATTGTACACGTCATCTGAAGTTCCATTGGGCTGCTCCTTCATTATGTTTACTAAAATTGTACCTGTATAATCTACACATACGTCTACTTCCTTTTCTACCATTGAGTTCCAAAGTACAGTAGTCCCCAAGTTTAATTTTCTCTCTACATTGTAATCTGTGTATTCTTCTAATAAATCAGCATACATATTCCCAAGAATTAATTGTTCTGTGTAATCCTTAGAGCCTACAACTATAGTTTCTTTCTCGGCAAAGCTAGAATAGAAATATCTTCCACATCCTATAAATAAAAGCACTAATGCTGTTGCAACTCCTATTACCTTGTTTCTTCTAGCTTTATATTTAGGATCTCTGTATTCTTTTTCTTTTCTAGCTTTTTTACTCTTATTTTGAGTTATTCCAGTTGGTGTAGCTACTATTTCAATTTTTGAGAATATAAAATCTACACATAACGCCAATATACAAGCTGGTATTGCACCCGCTAAAATCATAGTGTTATTTACAGTTTGTACACCTGAAAATACTAGATATCCAAGTCCTCCAGCTCCGACAAATGCAGATAAAGTCATAAGACCCACTGCAGATACTGCTGATATTCTAACACCAGCCATAATTACAGGTAATGCAAGTGGCAATTGTATTTTAAAAAGTATCTGTCTTGGTGTTAGTCCTATTCCTGTCGCCGATTCAATAATTCCCTTGTCGATTCCAGTTATTCCAGTACACGTATTTTTAACAATAGGAAGCAATGAATATAAAATTACCATAAATATAGCTGGTGTACTACCTATTCCTAAAACAGGAACTAATAGCCCTAAAAATGCCATCGATGGTACTGCTTGAACTACATTTATAACTCCTAATACATATTTTCTAACTGATTTAAAGTGTGATATAAATATTCCCAAAGGAACACCTATAAGTATTGCTAAAATTATAGCAACAACTGTCAATTCAACATGCTGAGCTAATAAGCTCAATATTTTTGCCTTTTCAGTCACTAGGTAATTTACGAAATTATCCAAGGACATTCACCTCCATTTCTAAGAATTGTTCACTTAAAACAGAAAGTAAACTACTTCTCGTTATCAAACCTACTAGTCTTTTGTCTTTAGACACTACAGGAATATGCCCTACCTTTTCTCTATTCATAATGTCTAATATCTCTATTAAATTGCTGTCTTCATCTATATATAGAGGGTTTTTATTCATAACCTTGTATATGTAATAATCTTGAATTCCATTTTTTCTCAGTTCTTTTACTGTTAATATTCCTACTAGTAAATTATTTTTATCTACCACTAGTAAACTATCTACTTTATTTGTTCTCATTATTTCCATAGCCTGTATTACAGTTCTCGTCTCTATAGCCTTTACAGGATTTTGTATCATTATATCTTTTGCCTTTATATATTCTGGAGCACTCCACAATCTGTCACTACCTATAAAGTTTTTTACAAATTCATTTGCTGGGTGTTTTAGTAAATTTTCTGCCGTATCATATTGCTGTATCTTTCCATCCTTCATAATACATATTTTATCTGCTAGCTTTAAAGCTTCATCCATATCGTGTGTTACAAATATTATGGTCTTTTTGAGATCCTGTTGAAGCTGGTATAGAGATTCCTGTAATTGAGTTCTTGTAATAGGATCTAGTGCACTAAATGGCTCATCCATAAGTATTATTTCTGCATCTGTAGCAAGAGCTCTTATAACACCTATTCTCTGTTGCTGACCACCACTTAATTCAGTAGGATATTTGTATAAAAAATCATCTGGATCAAGTCCAACCATTTTTATAAGTCTTTCTGTATTTTCGCTTATTTCCTCTTCGCTCTTTTCACCCTTTAATTTTGGAATTAATTCGATGTTTTCCTTTATTGTTAAGTGAGGAAATAGCCCTATATTTTGTATTACATATCCTATATTTCTTCTTAATTTAATAGGATCTTCTTTTGATATAGGCTTTCCGTCTATATATATTTCTCCACTCGAAGGCTCTATAAGCTTATTTAAAAGCTTCAATGTAGTAGTCTTACCACATCCTGATGGTCCAATTAAAACTACAAAGCTGCCACTTTCAATAGTCAGAGAAATATCATCTAGTATAACCTTTTCCCCTACAGTTTTTGTAATATTCTTGATTTCAATCATATTCCAAGCCTCCTTTTTACAACTTAATATAAGGTTGTAAGTTGTTTATTGTTATAATAACATATAATTAGTTTTCTAACAATTTACACTTTTGTAACATTTATGTATCTAAAATAAATGCCATATCCTTTATATTATATATAATAATTTATAAATATTACGTGAATATTAACTTTTTCAAAAATTTTCCTTTAAATATTATTTAATATATAAATAAAACATTCTTTTGCTATAATATAATAAATATCTAAATAAAAAAAGGAGACGATATAGTGAAAAGTAGATTAAGCATTGAAAACATAAAAAATGCATTTGATAATATTGACCCTGTATTTTTAAATACGCCACAATTCATATGCGACCCTTTAAGTGAAATCCTAGGGTGCAAAACTATTTTAAAAGTGGAAACTCTAAATCCTATACGTTGCTTCAAAGGTAGAAGCGCATTTAATTATGTATCTAAATTAAAGGAGGGCTCTACTTTAGTCTGCGCTAGTGCCGGAAATCTAGGTCAAGCCGTCGCATATGCCTGCACCAAAAAAAATATAAAATCCATAATATTTGCAAGCAAAAATGCAAACCCTTTAAAAATCGAACGTATGAAATCTCTAGGTGCCGAGGTTATATTAAAAGGCGATGACTTTGATGATGCTAGAATTTTTGCAAAAGAATATGCATTAAAAAATAAATTCGATTTAATTGAAGATAGCTTAGACGTAGAAACATGTGAAGGCGCAGGTACTATAGGTATGGAGCTTCTAAAGCTAGATACTACTCTAGATGCTGTCCTAGTTGCTCTTGGAAATGGAGGCCTTCTCACTGGAGTCGCTAGATGTATAAAAGAATACTCACCTAGCACAGAAGTTATCGGTGTCGTTGCAAAGGGTGCTCCAGCTATGTCCGAATCCTTTAAAAAAAACTGTTTAATAAATTCAGAATCAATCGATACTATAGCCGATGGAATAGCCATCAGAAATCCAATTCCCGAAGTTTTAGAAGAGATGAAAATAACTGTAGATAAGGTTATCAAAGTTGGAGAAGAAGAAATCGTAGATGCTATGAAGCTTTTACATACAAACGCTTCAATAGTTGTAGAGCCTTCTAGCTCTGTAGGAATTGCTGCTATTTTAGGAAATAAAGATTATTTCAAAGGAAAAACAGTCGCTGTAGTAATTTGCGGTGCAAATATTACAGAAGAGCAAATAAAAGAATACTTATTCTAATCAAAAAAGGGACAGTTTAAAGTTATTAAACTAGTCCCTTTTTATAATTTCAACTTAATCAATCGATATATTCAATCCTGAAAGTCTCTCTGATGGCTGGATTATCACAAGCTGTCCAGGTTCACTAAACTGAAGATGATATGATTCTCCAGATGTCTGTCCTATAAAAGTTTTCCACGACAATTGAGCAACTCTGGCTTCTGGCTTTCTGCCTGTCCAAGCTACTACTGCATCTGGATCCACACAGCAAGGTGCTTCTATTATAAGTGGGTTTCCATCTGTTATTATAGCCACATCTTGGACTGAATTTGTATTGTTTTTTAAATATGTAGAAAATAAACCTCTCTGAGATAATACACCAGAACCTACAAAAGTAGTTGAATATGTAAGCTCCTCTGTAAATGCAAGCAAATTTTCACTTTCTACATTTATCGCATCACCTGGCTCTAAATGTACAACGTCTACATGGTATGCGTTTTCAGCTAAATAGACTTCTCCTCTTCCCTCTACAGACATTATAGGCACATTTTCACCTGTCAAACGTCTTTGAAGATGTCCAATAAGAGCTCCTCCTAGACCTCCACCGTTATTTGGTCCTAATAATAGCTTTTCAAATCTAAAATCACCTTTGTAAGCCACCATAGAACCTTTTTTAGCATAAAATCTTCCGCTACCTTTTACTATACACATCAATTCATTAGTTACATCAAATTTAAGCATATATCCCCCTATTTTACTAAAACATCTGAATTATTTCTCTACTTCAAATTTATTTATTTCATCTAGTAGCTCTTCTACTAATTTATCAGCTGGGATTTTTCTTATAGTTTCTCCCTTTTTAAATAAAATTCCCTGACCTTTACCTCCAGCTATACCTATGTCTGCTTCTCTAGCCTCTCCAGGACCATTTACGACACATCCCATTATAGCGACAGTCATATTTTTGTCTATGTCTTGTATTTTTTCTTCAACTTCATTTGCGATTTTTATCAAGTCGATATTGCATCTACCGCAAGTTGGACAAGATACTATTTTTATTTTGTCGTTTAATAAATTCAAGCTTCTAAGAATATCCTTACCTACCTTTACTTCTTCTACTGGATCTCCTGTAAGAGAAATTCTCATAGTGTCTCCTATTCCCTTTAGAAGTAAAGATCCTATACCTATTGAAGATTTTATAGTACCTGCTCTAACTCCACCTGCTTCTGTTATACCTATATGAAGCGGATAGTCTACCTTTTGGCTCATAAGCTCGTATGCTTCTACTGCTGTATAAATATTTGATGATTTTAAAGATATAACTATATTGTGAAAATCTAAATCCTCAAGTATTTTTACATGTCCCATAGCACTTTCAACTAGTGCTTCTGCTGTAGGTGAGCCGTATTTTTTAAGTAGTTCCTTTTCAAGAGAACCTCCATTTACACCTATTCTTATTTTTAGATCTCTTTCCTTACATTTTTCTACAACTGCTCTTACTCTATCTATGCTACCTATATTTCCTGGGTTTATTCTTATACCGTCTACACCTTGATTTATAGCTTCTAGAGCTAATTTATAATCAAAATGTATATCTGCTATTATAGGTATATTTATTTGTTCTTTTATTTTTGATATACTCTTAGCTGCGTCCATATCTACAACTGCAACTCTGACTATATCGCATCCTGCTTTTTCAAGCCTTTTTATTTGTTCTACAGTTTTTTCAACGTCTCTTGTATCTGTATTAGTCATAGATTGTACTGAAATTGGATTGTTTCCTCCAATTTTTACATTTCCAACCCTAACTTCTCTTGTTAATTTTCTTTCGTAACTCATACTTCACCTTCTACTTTTTATATAATTGTATTTAATTAAAATAATCTCAAAATATCCTTATATGTTATAAACAACATAAACGCCATTAAAATACTCATTCCAACTATATTTATCATAGACTCTTTACTTGGATCTAATTTCTTTCCACCTCTTAACCCTTCTATTAATAGTAAAAGAAGTCTTCCTCCATCTAGTGCAGGAAATGGAACTAGATTCATAATTCCAAGGTTCAAGCTTATAACTGCTCCTAAGTAAAGTAAATTAGTTATACCTGTCTTAGCAGCATCTGAAACCATTCCTATTACTCCAACAGGTCCCGCTACAGAATTTGAAATTCCACCTTCAACTCTGCCTGTCACTAATTGACCTAGAAATTCTACCATTTGAACAGTTATATCCCATGTAGTTGTAACTGCATTTGTAAATGATTTTACTATATTTTTTGTTCTATCAAATGTTATACCTATTATATAAGTCTGCGTATCTTTGTTAAATACTGGATTTATATTGAATTCCACGTCCTTATCGTCTCTATTAACTACAACTTTTACTTCTTTTCCTTTAGATGTTGAAATTATATCTGTTATATCTGTAGACGAGCTGACCTCTTGTCCATTTACAGATTTAATTTCATCGCCAACCATTATTCCAGCTACTTTTGCTGGGGCATCGTCGATTAAAGTTCCGACTTTAGTTGTAGGAACTCCTATTATTAAAAATAAAGCTACTAAAAATCCAATGCATCCTAAAAAGTTAAAAAACGGACCTGCAAATATTATACTAGCTCTTTGAAGTATAGTCTTTTCTGCAAAAGATCCTTCATTTATAGCGACTTCACCGTCTATTTCATCTGATATTTTACTTTTATCTTCTTGAATTTCTAGACTTTCATAGATTGAGTCATTTTCTTCTGATAAATCATCTTCCTCCTCTGATCTATCAAATCCGTCTTCTTCACCCTCCATGCTTACATATCCGCCTATTGGAAGTATTCTTATTGAATATTCAGTGCCGTTTTTTTCCTTGCTGTATATTTTAGGTCCCATACCTATTGAAAATTCATGGATAGTTACCCCATTTTTCTTAGCCAATAAGAAATGTCCAAATTCATGGATAAGGATAATTATACCAAATAATAATAATGCAATTACTATTGTCATATATTCACCTTCCTATTTTAGTAAATTTTTCACATAATTTCTCGTCCATATATCTACTTCTAAAATATCATCTAAAGTCGGATTACTTATGCTATTATGTGCATCTAGAGACTTTTCTATATAATATGGTATATCGTAAAATCCTATTTTATCTCTTAGAAAATTCTCTACAAGTACCTCATTAGAAGCATTTAGTACAGTTAAATATGTCTTTCCTTCTTTAAGAGCATCGTATGCAAGCTTTAAACAAGGAAATGTATTTTTATCAGGCTCTTCAAAAGTTAGCTTGCTTATTTTTGAAAAATCTATTCTCTCAAAATCACTCGCTATCCTATTTGGATATGTAAGGGCATATTCAATTGCAAGTCTCATATCCGGCATAGATAACTGTGCTATAACAGAAGTATCTATATATTCTACCATCGAGTGTATAATACTTTGAGGATGTACTACAACATCTATATTTTTGTAGTCCACGTCAAATAACCATTTCGCCTCTATCACCTCAAGACCCTTGTTCATCAAGGTAGAAGAATCTATAGTTATTTTTTGCCCCATGCTCCAGTTTGGATGCTTAAGTGCTTCTCTTTTCGTAACATTTATCAATTCTTCTCTTGTTTTACCTCTAAAAGGTCCTCCTGATGCAGTTAATATAAGCCTATTTACTTGTTTTTTATTTTCTCCATTTAAGCATTGAAATATAGCTGAATGCTCGCTGTCTACAGGCAGTATGTTTACGCCGTTTTCTTTAGCAGCCTTCATAACGATTTCTCCTGCAGTCACAAGCGTCTCTTTATTTGCAAGAGCTATGTCTTTTTTGTGTTCGATTGCCTTTACAGTAGGAATAAGACCTATCATCCCAACTACTGCAGTTAAAACTATATCTACTTCATCTAATGTAGATATCCTTACAAGACCCTCCATCGAATCTAAGACCTCTATATCTATGTATTTCGGTATTAAATTTTTTAGCTTCTCTGCGCTCTCTCTGTCGTATACTGCGACGTATTTTGGTTTAAATTCGATAATTTGCTCTAAAAGTAAATCTACACTTCTATTTGCCGATATAGCTACTACTTCAAATTTATCTCTATTTTTTCTAACTACATCTAGAGTCTGTGTACCTATTGACCCTGTTGATCCTAATATTGTAAGTTTTTTCATGTCTAATCTCCTCATCTTAATAGGTTGTACAAATGTATTATATCACTATTTTATTTTAAATATATTAATTTTTTCTTACTATAGTTTTAATATATTCAATATAAAAAAAATTATAATATAATTTCCTATGCATTATAAAAGCTGCCTCAAAAATTTTGAGCCAGCTTTTATTTAATAAAAAGTATTATTGCACTGTAAACAAAAGGTGTAACAAGTATTACACTATCGAATCTATCTAATATACCTCCATGTCCAGGTATTAGATTACCGTAATCTTTTATTCCAACATATCTTTTAATTGAAGATGCAAATAAATCTCCTATCTGTGCGATTATACTTCCTATACTTCCTAATACCAACATCCAAACAATATTTAAATTAAATATATATCCAAATATCAAGCAGCATATTGTACTTCCAAGTATACCGCCTATACTTCCTTCTATTGTCTTTTTCGGACTTACATTTGGTATCAATTTATGTTTTCCAAATAAATAACCTGAAAAATACGCAAAGGTATCAGTCATAAATGCTATTATAAATACTAGCCATACTAATTTATGACCATCAGCAAAATTATTTATTATAAGAACTATAAAATCTAGCAATATCTCCACATAAAAAATTCCAAAAAATGTAACTATTATATCCATAATATTTTTCTTACATTGTAGCATAGGTATAATAGAACATATGAATAAAATGAATATCACTATATAAGTATAGTTCATCTCTAAGCTAAAACAATTTTTTATAAATAAATAAAAAGCAAATATATATCCTAAGCTAAATATAGGATTTATTTCTTTTTCTTTAAAGGCCTTGTAAAATTCATTGATAGCTATTGCAACAATTACAAATTCACCTATATAAAGAGGTATCCCTCCTAAAATAACTAATAGCAACAATGGAACTAAAGCTAATCCCGCTATAATTCTTGTTTTCATAAATGCACTCCTTACTTAAGTCCACCAAATCTTCTATCTCTATTTTGATATGCATATATAGCCTTTTGAAGCTCTTTTTCATCAAAGTCTGGCCAATATACATCGGTAAAATACAATTCAGCATAAGCTAGCTCCCAAAGTAAGAAATTGCTCAATCTTTGTTCTCCACTCGTTCTTATAACTAAATCTGGATCTGGAATTGACTTAGTACTTAGATAATTTTTTATAGTTTCTTCTGTAATATCTTCAGAATTTAACTTTTTATTTTCAATATCCTTAGAAATTTGTTTAACTGCAGCTGTGATATCATATCGACCTCCGTAATTTAAAGCTAAATTTAAATTAGGACCATCGTTATTTTTAGTTAATTCCATAGCTCTTTTTAGTTCGTCTAAGCAAGCCTTTGGCAACTTTTCTATATCTCCAATAGCTGTTAATTTTACATTATTTCTATTTAATTCTTCTACTTCATTTTTTAAATAAGTTTGCAGTAAAGTCATTAAAGTCTCTACTTCTAAAGCCGGTCTTTTCCAGTTTTCTGTAGAAAAAGTATATAGAGTAACATATTTAATACCTAATCTTTTACACTCTCTAATAACAGTTCTGACAGTTTCTACACCAGCCTTGTGACCAGCTGTTCTAGGTAAAAATCTTTTCTTTGCCCATCTTCCATTTCCATCCATAATAATGGCGATATGTTCAGGCATTTTGTCCATATCTATATCAAAAAACATATTGTTCATATTTTCTCTCCAATACAATTTCTGACTCCTATGATAAGGAGTCAGAAAAATAAGTTACAATTAATTCTATACTATTTATATTTTGAGATATTTTTATAACTCTTGGAATTATAAGCTTATCTTTGTCTTTTCTTCCTCGAATTTCTGTAATAGTATATTCAATATTTCTATCATCAAAAAATTTTTTTACATCATCTAAATGAAGACCTAAAAGTCTATTGTACTCTTTCAAAATTATACCGCCATTATGTCTTTTTCTTTTACTTCTAATAAAGCATCTATTTCTTTTACATATTTGTCAGTTAATTTTTGTACGTCATTTTGACCCTTCTTTAATTCGTCTTCAGTTATTTCTCCGTCTTTTTGCATTTTTTTAAGCTTGTCGTTAGCGTCTCTTCTTTCATTTCTTATTCTAACTTTGAATTCTTCAGCAGCTTTTTTAGCTTTTTTAGTTAATTCTTTTCTTCTTTCTTCAGTTAATGCAGGTACATTTAATCTTATAACGTCTCCATCATTTGTAGGGTTAAGTCCTAAGTCTGAATTTCTTATTGCTTTTTCTATTTCTTTCATAGCACTTTTATCCCAAGGATTAATAAGAAGAGTTCTTGGTTCAGGAACAGATATAGATCCTACTTGATTTATTGGTGTTGGAGTCCCATAGTAATCTACTCTTATTTTGTCTAGCATTTGTGCATTTGCTCTACCTGCTCTTATTGTTGAAAATTCAAATTTAAGAGCTTCTATTGTCTTATCCATTTTTGTTTGTAATTTGTTTTGTAATTCTTTCATGTTCGTTCCTCCTAATTAATCTAATAATTATTCTACAGTTGTACCTATGTTTTCACCATATACTGCTCTTAATATATTCTCCGTTGTAAGCTCAAATACCTTTATTGGAATTTTATTATCCATACATAAAGATGTAGCTGTTGAATCCATAACTTTAAGTTCTCTTTGTATAACATCAAGATAAGTTAATTTTTCAAACATTTTTGCGTCTTCGTATACCTTTGGATCTTTATCGTATACACCGTCTACGTTTTTAGCTAATAATATAACTTCTGCTTCCATTTCTGCTGCTCTTAGTGCTGCTGCTGTATCTGTTGAGAAGTATGGATTTCCAGTTCCAGACCCAAATATTACAACTCTTTCTTTTTCTAAATGTCTAACTGCTCTTCTTCTGATATAAGGTTCTGCTATTTGTCTCATTTCAATACCTGTTTGAACTCTAGTAGGTACATCTATATTTTCTAAAGCAGCTTGTAATGCTAATGCATTCATCACTGTTGCTAACATTCCTATGTAGTCTGCTGTAGTTCTGTCCATTCCTTCTGAAGTTCTACCTCTCCAGAAGTTTCCACCCCCGACAACTACTGCGACTTCAACGCCTATTTCTTGAACCTTTTTAATAGCTACTGCAATTTCATTTACAACATCGTTATTTATTCCAGTACCTTTATCTCCAGCTAAAGCTTCCCCACTTAGTTTTAATAATACTCTCTTGTATTTTGGCTTATCCATAGAAATCCTCCTAACGTATATTATTCTTATTATTTGTTATTATAACAAAATCTTTATCTTAAAGATATATAATGTAGATTTTCTTGAAATGCATAACGGAAATTATATTTATATACTTTTTTAAAGGAATATAATTTCCTATGCATTATAAAAAAGAGAACACGTAAGTGTTCTCTTGTGGTCGTCGATTATTTAAGTTGCTTAGCAACTTCTTCTGCAAAGTTTTCTTCTCTCTTTTGTATACCTTCGCCAACTTCGAATCTTACTACTTTACCAACTTTTATATCACTACCAAGGTTTTTAGCTACTTCAGCAACTAATTTTTTTATTGTATAATCAGAATCTTTAACAAAAGTTTGTTCTAATAAGCAAACTTCTTTTAATTCTTTTTCTAATCTACCTTTTATCATTTTTTCTACTATGTTAGCAGGTTTTCCTTCGTTTAATGCTTGTGCAGTTAAAACTTCTGTTTCATGAGCTAAGTATTCAGCATCAACATCGTCTCTTGATACATATTTAGGATTCATAGCAGCAACTTGCATTGCTATATCTTTTCCTAATGTTAATACTTTTTCATCTCTAGCTTCAGTTACTAATTCAACTAAAACACCTATTTTACCAGCACCATGTATGTATCCAGCTATTTGTCCTTCTGAAGCTATAGTTTCAAATCTTCTGAAGTCTAATTTTTCTCCTATTGTAGCTATTCTATCGTTTAATACTTCTTTTAATGCTTTTCCTTCTGGATGTTTTTCTTCTAATAAAGCTTCTATAGTTGTAGCAGTAGTATTTAATGCCATATCAGCAGCATCACTTACGAAAGCTTTGAAATCTTCGTTTTTAGCAACGAAGTCAGTTTCTGAGTTTACTTCTACTACTGTAGCTTTTGTATTATCGTCACTTATTTTTATTGCTACTAAACCTTCAGCAGCTATTCTATCAGCTTTCTTAGCAGCTTTAGATAAACCTTTTTCTCTTAATATATCGATAGCTTTATCCATATCTCCATCAGCTTCTACTAAAGCTTTTTTACAATCAAGCATTCCTGCTCCAGTACTATCTCTTAATTCTTTAACCATCTTAGCAGTTACGTTAGCCATAATTATAATTCCTCCTATTATTTTAAAAATGGCAAGGAGAAACCTTACCATTCAGTTTTATCATAGTTGAGAAATTGTATTTATAAATACAATTTCTCTTAATTTCAAAGTTTAAATAAAATTACTTAAAAAGATTATTCTTGTACTTCTTCTACTTCTTCTTCAGCAACTTCTTCTTCTGCACCTTGTCTTCCTTCGATTATTGCAGTAGCCATTGCTCCAGTTATTAATTTTACAGCTCTTATAGCGTCGTCATTACCTGGGATTGGGTAATCTAATTCATCTGGGTCACAGTTAGTATCAACTATACCAACAACTGGTATACCTAATCTAGCAGCTTCTTGTATAGCTATATTTTCTTTTCTTGGGTCAACTATAAATATAGCACCTGGTAATTCAGGCATATCTTTTATACCGTTTAAGTTCTTTTGTAATTTTTCTTTTAAAGCATTTAATTTTATAACTTCTTTTTTAGGAAGAACATCAAAAGTTCCATCTTCTTCCATTTTTTCTAATTCTCTTAATTTTTTGATTCTAGTTTGGATAGTTTTGTAGTTTGTTAACATACCACCTAACCATCTTTCATTTACGTAGAACATTCCGCATCTTTCAGCTTCTTCTTTTATAGCTTCTTGAGCTTGTTTTTTAGTTCCTACGAATAAAACTGGTTTTCCAGTTTCAGCGACTTCTTTCATGAAGTTGTAAGCTTCTTCAACTTTTTTAACTGTTTTTTGTAAATCTATTATATAGATTCCGTTTCTTTCTGTGAAGATGTATTTAGCCATTTTAGGATTCCATCTTCTTGTTTGATGTCCGAAGTGAACACCAGCTTCTAATAATTGTTTCATTGATATTACTGCCATTTTTACCTCCTGGTTTTATACCTCCGAAATGTTCAACTCCCTAATCGACCATCTCTGGCACCTTTTAAGGATCCCATTTTCGTGTGTATTTTTTTATTTTTATTTTTTCACCTTTTGTAGTATATCATAGGAAAAAACAAATTTCAATAATTTTAATTCAATATATTTTTTATTATTTGTATTTCGACTTTAAGCTCAATAAAAAGCACTTATTTTTTACTTATCGCCATAATATTATAATATTAGTTTTACAATTACTGTTTATTTAAAAGTATTTTCAACTTTGTCTTAAAAGAAACATTATCTATGCTATTTCCACTCACTATATTTAGTCTACCTAATTCATTTCCAGCAGAATCATAATATTTTATAATTCCCAAAATCTCGCCTTTTTTTACAGGATATGTTATTTCTTTTATAGTTACTTCGCTTTTTATGTCTTCATCTTCTCTAGATATCATATATAAGTCCTGACCAGATTTTAAGCATACCTCTAGCTCTTCTATTCCATATATATATTTTTTACCTATTAACTCGTCTTTTTTAACTACATTTTTTGTGTAAAAATTTTCTTTTCCATATTTCAGTATAGATAATGAAGATTTCGTCCTTTTGTCCTTGTGATTGGCTCCTAATACAACTCCTATTAATCTATTATTCACATCGTTTTTTTCTTGATCTTTATGAACCTTCATAGAAAAGCATAGACAATAACCTGCATTTCCCGTATAACCAGTTTTAACACCATCTACATCTGGTAATAATTGGAGCAATACATTCGTATTATTTTTACAAAATCCTCTTTTTGGATAAGAATAAACCTCCTTGTCTGTTATAGATATCACTTGCTTTTCGTAATTATCAAACATATACTTGGCCAATATAGCTATATCTCTTGCTGTAGATATATTTTCCATAGGTGGCCTCTTTGGATCCTTTAAGCTATAAATTGGAAGTCCATTCGGATTTACAAAGGTCGTATTTTTCATGCCTAGCTCTTTGGTCCTCTTATTCATAATGTCTACAAAATTATCTACACTACCTCCTATATATTTTGCAATTGCTACAGCTGCATCGTTTCCAGATACAATCATAAGACCATTCATAAGCTCTATTAAGGGTACTTTCTCTCCCTCCTTCAACTTATAAGAAGAACCTCTCACCTTTGCAATTTCTTTATCTATTTCTACTAAATCGTCTTCTTTTACTTTGCCCTCCTCGATTGATTCTATAGCTATTAAAAAAGTCATCATCTTACTTAAGCTAGCTAAGGGCATCTTTTTATCAGGATTTTTCTCATATAGTGTCCTATTTGTCAGTTGGTCTATCAATATAGATCCCTTTGAATATTTATCTACATCGTCATAAGCTAGACAATAATTAAATGTAAAAACATTCAAAATTATAGATATCAATAATATTTTTGAAATAAAACTTTTCAAAGCTGTCACCTTCCCAGTAATAATGAATACTCTCTTATTTTTTCACAAGAGAATATTTTTAAAACTAGTAATTATTAACTTATCTGAACATTCTCCTCATTATAAGAGCTACCCATGTACTCTGCACAGTAATTCCAATAAAAACCTCTATACAAACTAATATCTTACCTATAACTCCATTTATTGCCATATCACCAAATCCAACAGTAGAAAAGGTTACAAGAGAAAAATACCAAAACTCTATATAGAGCTTGAACACCTCGAATGCTGAATAATTTTTTATATTTTCGAATTCAAATCTTACAATATCTCCTGATGAATTAGTAACGCCTATAATCATATATAAAATTGCAAATACACTTATTATAGATATAATATAAAAAAACAACTTACTCAAATGCTCTCCATATCCCATGAATTCTCTAGCTATATAGTTTAATATTTTAGATAGTAAATATTCAGAATAGCTTCTAAAATCATTTCTATTGATATTATTATTGCTGTACTTTCTCTCGTAATAGGTGTAATATCCTATATTTTTAGTATCGTGAATTCTTTCAGCTTGTATCTGAGCTATTGTATAATTGACCTTGCCTATATAGCTGTAATCGCTATCGTATTGACAATCTCTCAAAATAAATTTACTTTCTTTAGAAAATACTATACCATCTAGCCTAGGAAAATTTATATTTCCAATTAATTCAAAGTTTTGGCTGTTTATGCTCGCGTGTTTAAATATTTTCTCATCTATTATATTTTGATTGAAATAATTTTTTTTAATAATTAAATCACCATTAAACTCTGAACTAGAAAATAATACTTGATCTAAAAACCTGCAGTTTAAAATTTCGACTTTTTCTCTAAATATAAAATTTGAAAAATCTACTTTTTTATAAAAAATACACTCCTCAAACCTCAAATAATTGTAATCGTAGTCTACTAAATCCTTAATCACGAAATCATCCTCAAATAAAAATCCTGTAAACTCCTCAATCCTTTCCTTCTTCAAATAGTGTTTAAAAAGTATATTTTCTCTTTTAGTTTTATTTTTCTTATGAAAAACGCAAAAACATCCAGACCTCGCATATCTATTGCAGACTTTACCATTCTTAGATTTCCAGTTACAATTCATAAAATTAGACCCTCATTCGATTTTAGCAACAAAAAAAGAATATCTTTATAAAGACAATAGCCTTCACGCTATACATCTTATAAAAATATTCTCTCCCATTTATCGCATTTTTATTCATCATTAGAAATTTATAACACATAAATATTTCATAAAAAGATCTTTATACTCTTCATAATAAGTGTTTCTATCATTAAATATTATAGCCAAATTAAAAATAATATTTCTATCCTTTAAATCCTTTAAATGCTCTCCATCTGCCTTTATATCGTAGATAGCTCTTCCAAAATTGTCTTTTCCCTTTTCATAAACTACTGCATTGTAAATTCTATTTCCCTGTTTTTTTATAAAATCAATAGCTTCATCTACATGTAACAAAATTCTAAAGTCCTTATTTTCGTTATCTAATATCTCAAATCCAGCGATATTTTTTTTAGAGTACAAAAAAGTTTTATTTATATAGTACATAACATTCCTCCCTATCTTAATTTTAAAGGCTGTTTATCAAAGATAATTTTTTAAGTATTTTTGCATATCTATCATCGAATATGTCGATGTAGTTGTTGTCTTCATCTAATATGTACATTATTTTTTCTTGTGCATTAGATGTTGTAAATACTGCGTATTTTTTACCCTTTACCTTTACATTAAAAATAGTAGAATTAAAAAATCTCATCTTTCCTTTTCTCATAAGATCGTTGAACTCATTTGTAAGAGAATTTTTTACAACATTTCTTATAAAAGTTCTCGGATCTTTATTGTATATATTTATAAGATTTTTAAATTTTTCTGTAGACTCAGAAAAAGTATCTATATTTATTATCACCTTATCCTTAGTAAAATGAAAATAACTATTGTAGTCTACCATTCCCAAGCTCACATATGTATCCTCTGTTATATTTTCTAAAAGATAATTTATCTTATCGCTTTTTGTATTTAAGTTTATTAAATAGTTTAAAAAAAAGTTTATATAATACTCGTCTTCATATAAAACTATATTTTTAGGAGCATAAATGACTTTATAATAAACAGAACTCAACTCATGAGTACTATATGTAGAAAATTTGTCCTTTTCATCTATAGGCATTTTTACTTCAACTAATATATTTTTCTCTTTTAATTGTTCGATTTTTTCGTATATTCTCTTAATTAAACTCTCTGTATTGACCATTTTAAATTCCTACTTCCAAATTATCCTGTAATTTTAATAACTTATTAATTATCTTCGATTTCTCCAAGTCGAAAAGTCTATTGTCTTTGATATATATATAGCAATAAGGTCTGTTTGTTTTATTGTTCATATATTCGTAAGCACTGAAATAATATAGAGTTTCAAATTTTCCATCTATTATAATTTCAACTGTCTTTGCTTTAAATAGGCTTATAATTTCTAAGTCCTCTAACGCCTTCTTAAAGCATTCTGGGAAATAGTAATTTTCATATTTTCCTGGAACGTAGATGTCGTTGTCACTTTCTCTTAAAATTACTACACAAGATAAAGCCTCCATTTTGTAATCTCCAAAGGCGTTTTTTATAAGCTCTACAGTTTCGTCTATATTTTCTACATCAAATGGATATCTCAAAGTCATACTAGCCCCATCTATAGTCAATTTAGGCTCTCCTAATTCTAAAATAAGCCCCTCGATGTCGACTAAATACTGTATGTATTTAACAGGAGATAGCTCTTCTAAAAACTCCTTTAGTCTATATAAATAAGTAGTCTTAAAAGTATATAAATTATCTATCTCACCATTTAATCTATAATCATCTACTAAAGAAGATGTAACCTTTATATCATTATTTTTGTAATAATAAATCTTTGGAGCCCCCAGTCTATTTACTTTTTTTAATGTATAAAACAATTCCTTTATTCGTCTATGATAAATACTATCTAACTGATTAAAAATTGTATCCTCCTGTGTAGGCACAATATCTTTAATACTCACAGTTGAAATACATTTTTCAATAGGCAAAGTTATATCTAATTCATATTCATCGAACAAGGTATTTAATGTAGTACTAAAATCCAAAATTACACTTTCAATATGTTCTTTTTTATCCATAATCCACCTTCTAAATTATTCAAATATATAATCGTTTTCTGTAATAAAATCTATTATATCGTCGTTATCTAATTCCTCTATAAACAATCCCTTAACTAGCTTCTTATTCAATGAAACTAAATCTTTGAGCGCTAAAACAGTAAATTCTGGCTTTAACTTTAAGAAGAAATTAATTGCATTTGAAAATTTATCTAGTAGCTCTTCATCTACATCGTCAACGTCATCTATTTGTCTTAAAGCCTCTAATCTAGATATTACACTACCTATTAGTAGATATATCTTATCGTGTTCTGATGGAACCTCAACCTCAACACCGCTTAGTATATCGTCTACACTTACTAGCTCATCCTTTAACTTGCAGAATTGCAAGAAGCTATTGCATTCTATTTCGCCTACATTACCTTCGATTTTGTATCTCAATATATCATCATCAAAATCAAACACATTTGCGTTTAATATATCGCTTACTGCATGCCATGTTCTAGGGGAAGCGAATATCATAGATGTGCTGTCTGGCACAAAGTTGTGTAGAGCACCTGGTTTGAAGTTTAAGTAGCTTATTACAAAAGGATTTATACCAGTTTTATAAGCGAAATTCTTCTTCCATATATCTAGATCGTATCCTATATCGTGAATTTCGAATCTATTCGCAAGAGGTGATGGCATTTGAACGAATACCCCGTTGTCGTCCTCTCTATTACCTAGAGCCACGATAAACCATCCATCTGGAAGCACATATTCTCCCAATCTTCTATCTTGAATTAATTGATACGCTGCAGCTTGAACTCTCTTAGGAGCTGATGTAAGCTCTTCAATTAAAAGAATTCCCTTTTCTCCGTCCTTTTGGACATTTGGTAAGATATCATTTGGCAGCCATTTTGTTCTAGTTTTATCTTCATTAGGGAATGGAATCCCCTTTAAATCTGTTTCTGTATATAGTAAAAGTCTTAAATCTATTAAACCCATACCTTTTCTATCTGCTATTTGTTTTATTACAGCAGATTTTCCTATACCTGAAGACCCAAGTCCTAGAATAGCTCTCTTTATATTATTATCGATATTAAATTCAACTATTTTTTCAAATTGTTCTATATTTATAGTAGACATATTATAATAACCCCTTTATTTAAATTTTTATAACACATAGAAAATTATATTCCTTTAAAAATTATGAGTAAATATAATTTTCGTAAATGTGTTTCAAGAAAATCTACATTATAGATCTTTAAAATAAAGATTTTCTTACATTTTTATTATTTTAGATCCCTTATAACCTTCTATATTTTCAGTAGTGCCGTCTTCTGTAAGACACCAAATCACATTTCTTATTAAAATGTTTGGTCTCGGAAAATATCCATCGGTAAGAACTATAGCACATATATATTTTAATTTTTCATCTCTTATATAGCCGAGTGCACTATCGACATTTGTGCCTTCTCCTCCAACAGGTCTTGCCTTTTTAAAATTGTCCTTATCTATTTCAAATACATCTTGTACTATGCTATCAAAAAATATTACCTTCCCTGTGGCATTAAAGTCGTTGCACACATCGTATGCTTGAGCCATGAAATTTTTTAAATCATCGTCAGAAATAGAACCAGATGTATCTATTACAAACAGTATATCCTCTAGCTTTTCCTCATCCTCGTAAACTCCTGGAAGTATCAAATCTCTGTATATATGATTTTTATCTGGAGTATCAAAAGATAAGTCGTCAGAAGCTATATTGCTTAAATATCTTCTCAAATATTTATGCCATGGAAGTCTAGAGCCTATCAATTCCTCTATCCTTCTAAGTAGGTTTCCGGGCATATCTCCCATCGACTTATTTCCCTGCATTTTATTTGTGATTATACTCTCTTGTATTATTCTTCTCATATTTGACGATGTCTTTTGAACATTTTTAGGTCTCATTATATCTTCTTTTACATTTTTAAAATCTATATTTCTGCCAAATCCACCGCCATTTTGACCGCTGCTGTTATCGTCAATTTTGGTATCGTCCTTTTGCTTTTTACTCTGCTTATATATTATTTCGTATAGCTGCTCAAAGGATAATTTTTCTAACATCTCTTTATCCTCTCTACTCTCTACCATCAAGGCGTCCTTTGGAGGTGAAATCATGATCTGATTTCTTCTAAACTCTTCCTTTTCCATACTTATATAGTAGTTTACTAAATAATCTGCAGCTATATTTGCTATTTTACTGTCTTTGTTTACCATTCTTGTCGGATGCATAAAAATACAGTGATAAAGTTGATGTAGTAGATAAAAATTTCTTTCACTCTCTGTTAAACTTTCCATATATTCTCTATTATAAAAAATTGTACTGCCATCTGTACAGACAATATCTGTCGAATCACTCTCTCTAAGCTCGTTCAATTTCATTAAAATTACACCGTAAAAAGGTCTTTTTCTTATTAAATTAATTTTTAATTTACTTATACTTTCCTCTATCGTCAAATTTATCACCTCCAATATTACATTCATATTATTTAATTATACCTTTTTTACAGATTTTAACAATAATATTGACCATTTTTATATGAAAAAAAGAACTCGCATAGGGAAAATTTCCTCTATATACGAGTTCTTTTACAATCTACATATAATCCTTCGTCTCTGTCGGTAGATTCTTTTCTTTTAATCTATGCTCTACATTTTCCTTTATTATAGAGTATATAACTGCGAATAATGGTACACCTACTACCATGCCCATAAATCCAAATATTTCTCCTGCTACTAATATTGAGAATAATATCCAGAATGCTGAAATACCTATAGAATCTCCTAAAATTTTAGGACCTATTATATTTCCGTCAATTTGTTGTATCAAGAATATAAGCGCCAAAAATATCAAAGCCTTCATAGGTGATTCGAAAAGTATAAGAACGAAGCATGGAACCGCCCCTATAAATGGTCCAAAAAATGGTATTATATTTGTAATACCTATTATTACAGATATCAACACTACATAAGGCATCTTAGCTATTGTAAACAGAATAAAACTAAGAACTCCTATTATAGCAGAATCTATAATTTTACCACTTAAAAATCTGCCAAAAGTATTATTACTTCTGTATGTCAATTCAAAAATTCTGTCGGCAGTTTTTTTGCTAAACATTGCACATACTATTTTTTTAGATATAGCGTAGAATTTTTCCTTATCTAATAATAGAT
Source organism: Intestinibacter sp. (assembly GCF_034113885.1). Taxonomy (GTDB): domain Bacteria; phylum Bacillota; class Clostridia; order Peptostreptococcales; family Peptostreptococcaceae; genus Intestinibacter. The sequence continues at coordinate 8,156 of NZ_JAXEWM010000012.1, read as the reverse complement.
ATACAGACACTATAAGCCCTAATACTATATTCCAAATACTAGATAATAGCTTCATTATTATATCTGCTATTAAAGGCATTATTTCGCTTATAAAGGTTATTGCCTTTGTAGCTATTTCATTTAATTTATTTTCCATAAATTTAGCCATTTGGTCGTTTACATGTAAATCCTTGATTATATCCTGAGTAAGATTTCTAGCGTCGTCCATATATGCAGGAATTTGATTTATTATACCTACTATACTTTCAGTAAGCTGTGGCAATACAAAGTGTATGCATAAGTAAAATAGTACACCAAATGTCAAATATGTAAGTGCTATACTTATAAATCTCTTTCTCTTTTGTTTAATTTTGTTAAATGATCCTATATTTGTCAAAAGTCTTTCTTCGTAAAATTTTAGTATAAAGTTCAATAGGTACGCCAATACAAATCCAATAATAAATGGATTCATTATAGAAATCAGGTAACCTATTTTAGCACTAAATGAGCCCATCTGTGATGCAAAAAAGTAAAATATAGTACTCAAGCATATTACAATTAAGGTATATGCCGCTATAGTATTGTACTTACTGTTCCAATTTATTTTCATTTCTCCGTTCCTTTCTAGTCAAATATTTATAAGACTGTAAAATGCTTATACATTATAAGATTATCATTATTAAAATAATAATGCACATAATTATAGATATAAATTTTATAAAAAAAGAATTATTCTTTTTAGTATTTTTATAAGCAATATCTTTATTTAAATCTATATCATTATTTTTAGCAATATCTGCTTTTACATACATCAATTCTGTTAAATCTATCAAAATCTCATTGTAGCTTTGATATTTGTCTTTTCTATCCAACAATTTTTTTATAATATGTACTATCCCCTCATTTAAAACTGTGATTTTATCCTTATCTAAATCAATGCCTCTATCTATATTTTTAAGCATTTGTAAATCTGTATTCCCTATTTTAAATGGCATTTCTTTAAATACACAGTAATATAGTATAATCCCTATAGAAAAAAAGTCGCTCTCTCTATCTGTATAATTTATATTTAATTGATGTGGACATAAAAACGAAATATTGTCATTCATCCTTATATTCACCCCGCCATTTGATTTAGTTATACCTAAATCATAGATTTTTATATTAAATTCATCATCTACTAAAATATTATCTAATCTAAGACCTCCATGGTACATTTTTTTTTCATCACAATTTTTCATTGCTCCTATGATTTGTTTACTTATAAAAAGTATATCCTTTATTCTTAAACTAGAATTATTTATAAAATCATATAGCTCTATACCTTCAAAATACTCACTGACTATATAATATCCAGATTTGTAATCTCCAATATCTAAAATTTTAGCTATATGCTTTGAATCAATCGATAAAATCATAGTAGATTCATCTATTAAATCTGGTATAAAATCATCCTTTATATTTCTATTATTTTCAAGTATTTTTATATATACAAATGAGTCTAGCTGCAAATCCTTCGCTTTGTAGAGCTTATCTATCTCTAATCCTTTCTCTTCACAATCTAAAATTTCATATCTATCATCTATAATCAACACTTTATCTACCGCCTTCAAAATTAACTTCAACATATTATATCACAAAAAAGACAAACCCAAAATGAGTTTGCCTTTTTATTTAAGTTAAAAATCTATTCTTGATAAACAGCTGTATATATATGAGTTGTCTTTGATTTTCCGTTTTTAGTTATTGTTCTGTAAGTTTTAGCACCTGGAAGACCATTATATGTAAAATGAGTAGTTTTTATACTTACTCCTACTCTATCTTCAGAGCATCCATATATACTAGCACTAGCAGTTCCTCCACCTGCATAACAAGATACGTAAACTGGATGATCGAAATTATTAGTAAATTGGAAATCACTACCTCCATCGTTTACCATAGCATCTCTACCTCTAGATACATACGACGATGTTTTACTATGGTTATGAACTTCTTTTATTTCAAGCCCTGATAATAATACTGCATTAAATAAAGTAGTAGAACCTTGGCAAACTCCTCCACCTGGAGCATCTTGATATTCACCTCTTAGTATAACTGAAGCACTTTTAAATCCATTGCTAAGTACTCTTGCTCCTGTAGAATCATTATAAGAGAAAGTTTCTCCTGGCATTACTATAGTACCGTTGCATCTTGCTAGAGCTAAAGCTATATTATAAGATCTTTCATATTGATAAGCATTAAAAGTAGTCGAATAAGATGCAAGCATAGAGTCTATACAATCTATATCCTCAGTTTTTATCTTAGGCTGTGTAACATCTACCTTTAAATCTATTTTTTCATAAGATTTATCAGCATATGCCTTTTCAATAGATTTTTTATTAGCTTCATTATCGAATTTAAGACCTGTTTTTGATTCATGTACAACTATTCCAGATGAAACTGTAATTGAAGCATTTACATATTTTTTATTTATTTGTTTAGCTACATTTTTAATTTTTTTGTCTAATTTTTTATCATCATAAGATGCTTTTATAGTGTAATCCTTACCACTAAATTTTGCATTTATGTAGCTCATTACATTTGAAAAATATGAATTCTCTCTAGTTAGATTATAAGCGTTATCTACAACTTCTTTTGTATTGTATGATAAATCTACATCCTCAGGTGTTATTGTATAATTTTTATTATCATAAGATAAAGTTAAATCCTTCATAGGATATTTAGCATTTACAATATCTAAAGCTTCCTTTTTTGTAAGATTAGACACCTCTACATCTTCTATATAAATATTTTGTCCTATTTTACCATTATACAAATACTTTGATGTAAAATAGTTTAAACCACATACAAAAACAATTATTATTGCCGCCGCTATTAAAAATACATTCCTTTTATTTTTGAAAAAACCTTTATCATTTTTTTCTTCTACAGTTGTATTTTCACTCATTTTTTTAATTCACCCCATTTCTATATACTATTAGATTATATTTTAATTGCTAAATTAAAACAATAAAATAAATTAAATGTAACTATTTTGTTACTAAAATTTTGCTAAAAAAACAAATTTTTATATAAATTCCCAAAAATAAACCCTATTTACAATGCTTTTCATCTATTATAAATAGGGTTTTATTTTAATAATATACGATTTTTAGTGTTTCTTTTCCTTCTTTATTCCTTTAAATTTACCAGCGCTACCTATAAATATAAATCCAAATTTATTGTATAATTCATTTAATTGCATCAATGTAACTTCACCCTTTTGTAAATTTAAATAAGTTATTTCTTCTAATTTTCTTTCGTATGCTACAGTCATTTTAATCACTCCTCAATTAAAATTTATTACATTATATTAATTATATTTGAAAATATTACTATTATTTATCCTACAATCCAAACACGTGTTCTATAATTAGATTATACATCAAACATTAGTTCGATTTCAATAGTTTTTTGTTTTTTTTCTATAAGTATAAAATTTTGTGTTATTTTACTTATAGACTTTTTATAATTTTAATACTACAATTTACATATATCAGTCAAAAGACACTCTAATCTGAAAGGAGTTAGGAGGGGACGTTAAATGAAAAGAGTAGCAGTTATCAGTGCGATACTTGAAGAACCAGACATAAGTCAACAACAATTTAATTCTATCTTATCAAAATATAAGCACATCATAAGAGGTAGAATGGGTATACCTTGCGAGGTTGAAAATATATCAGTTATAAGTATCGTCGTGGTAGGAGAACTGGATGAAATAAACACTTTAACTGGCAAGCTCGGTAAAATACCTTCAGTTCTTGTGAAAACAAGTATTTCCAAAAAAGAAGTCAAATAATTTTAAAAAAGTCTGCATTTATTTAACAAGATTTAAAAATGGAGACTTTTTTATTGTGTATTTAATATAAAATATAGTATCATATAAAAAAGGGGATATAAGGGGGCAACAGGATGAGAAACTCTAATGCAAATAAAACAATACTCTTCATAGAAAAGAAAAAAGAGTTCGAAAATAATAAAGACAGTAATTGTTTCCATGCTAACAACAAAAAAATTAGAGAAAAAAACGATAAGATTATTTCATTTTCAAGCTATAAACGACTAAAATTCAAGAAAAATCACACTAAAAAAGAAAATAATCTAAATATTGATAAAATCAAGAAAAAGGTTTTTTTAATAGTAATTGTGACTTTGTTTTTACTTATGTTTGCTACAACAGCTATGAAGCAAAAAACATTTAGTCAAACTCCTTCTAATACATTTATAGCTGAAAGCTCTCAAATAAGAGCTACTGAAAGCTCAACTTATAAATCAATAGTAAAAAGAGTAGTCGGTAAATACACATCTAGCGGTTACAGTGTGACTGTATCTGAGCTACATAGAAACGGGAATCTAGTATACGCTAGAGGATATTTCAATGTTCCAAATGAAGGAAAAGTCAATTATGATTTGATTTTGAAAAACGACTCTCCAACTTCTTTGATAATAAACGGAAATGAATATATAAAATAAATTAATTAAAAAAGAGAAGTGAATTGATTTTCATTTCTCTTTTTTGATTATAATAAAATATTTATTTTTTTATATTATTCTTTACTGCTTTTCCTACATTTTTTCCTGTTTCTATAGTTTCCTTGGCAACAGAGCCAACTCCATTTAATACGTCCTTGCCTATTGTTCCAACGCCATTTATGACCTCTTTACCTATAGAACCGACGCCGTTTATAAGCTCCTTACCTACATCTGTTATAGGATCTGTAATCTTTTTCATAATATATACTCAACTCCTATGATTTGAATAATCAAAATCATTTTATATATATTATGACTTAGCTGTAAATTTTGTTACTAATATAAATCTAAATTACAATAATTCAATAGCCTTATCGATATCGATCATATTCTTTTCGTATAGACCGTATCCCATAAAAGATGATGTCGCTATTTTTATGCTAGCTATATCAGATATTTTTTTGTATTCTTCAGAATTCTTTATCTTTAGCAATGTGTCCTTTAGCTTGCCGTCTACATTACTTTGATTTCCAAATATGTATACAATTTCTATCTTATCTGAAAAATCAATTTTTAATTCTTCATATGGATATAAAAGACCTAGTAATGTTTTAACCTTGTATATTTCTTTTAAATCGTCTTTTAAGTGGTTTAGATACTCTTCATTATATAAGAAGTCTATTATGTCTTTTAAATTGCTTAAAATTGCTTCTGGTGTCTTTAAATGGTTATCTCCATAGTACATCTTAAACAATGCCAAATCTAAATTATTAGTATTTGTATTGTCTATGCCCCATTTAACACCTATCATATCGAATAAGTAATTATTGAGACATCCTCTGTATTCTATGTCACCTATAAAATAATCGCTTTCCTTGCCTATAAGACCGTAATTATTTTCTTTAGCGACTATATGCTTGTATTCTCTCTCACCACCATCAGGCATTTCTATCTTCATCCATAGATCCATTTGTTGTTTGATTTTAGGTATATAGTCTATTAATTTATTTGCCTTAGATACGCTGTCGATTCCAGTGATACATTCAACTACTACACCTTGGCTATTTTCTGATTTTATATAATTCTTATCGAAATAACCATTATATAAATTTTCGCCTGCTTCTTTTATTTTTAGGAGGCTTCCACCTCTATAGTAAATATTTATACAATCCTTTCTAATCTCCATAGCCAATGTAGTATCCGATTTTACGTATTTTAAGATATTTCTTAAAACTCCGTCTTCCAAATCTCTAACAAAATTATTTGATATTATTCCCATAAAATCACCCCTTCATTATAATGCATAGGAAAAATTAGCTTTTTATTATATAAGCTATATATATATTTTATCACAATTTCATAATTTTATTTTAATTTTATAAAATTTTCATTAAAATTAAATTTTTTATTTTAAAACGAAAAAGGTGTGCTTAAAAGCACACCTAACTTGGCTATTTTAATATTTGTATTGTTATATTTCTAGAACCCCAATTTCTACATTGTGATTCGCTATTCATATATATATCTATTATATTTCCTTTTATTCCTCCGCCACAATCTTCTGCTACGAAGACTTTGTCAAGCTCTTTTATGTAAACTTTTGTTCTGTATGGTATTACCTTTGGATCTACTGCTATAACTCCATATCTAGCTTTTGTTCCAAGTGCTGTATATCCACCACCTGTATAAGCAACGGCTCTTACTTTAAGAGATTTCTTAACTGTATATCCTTTTACAGTTTCTTGACTTGAAGATGTTGTTGCTGTAGATACGTATTTTTTGCTTACCCATCCGTAGCTTCCATTATATCTTATTTTATACCATCCGTTTTTTGTTTGATATATAGTAACTTTTGTTCCTTTTTTAATTGAGCCTATTTTTTTGTAGCTTGTAGAAGCTCCACTTCTCACATTTAGTGAATTGGCTGTAACTGTTCCTTTTTTAGTTGTAGTAGATGGAGCTTGTGAAGTTTTAGATATGTATTTTTGACTTACCCATCCATTTGCTCCATCGTATTTTATTTTGTACCAGCCGTCTTTTACATCGTATATATTAATTGTATTTCCTTTTTTTAATGAGCCTATTTTTTTATAACTTGTAGAAGCACCGCTTCTTACATTTAAGGAACTTGCTGTAACTGTACCCTTTTCGCAACTTGCAGCATCAATTGGAGTTGTTACTCCTAACATAACTATAAGTGCACCTATCATAGCCGTAGTTTTCGCAAATTTTTTAATCATAAATTTTCCCCCTAAATTTAAATTATATTTATATAATATTACATTTTAGTAACTTTGTAAAACCCCTTTTTTGAAAAAAGTTACATTGTTGTTACTTTTTTGTAAATTTTCATTTGCATTAAAAATTGACTAAAGTTAGCATTTTCAATAGGTGTAGCTTTTTTCATTTTTGTAATTTTTTTGTAACAATTTTTTTAATTTTTTTTGATGTTTTTTCTTTTTTGACCATTTTAAAATCAAAATCTAACTAAAAAATCCATAGTAGCATCTATTAAAACTACTATGGATAATAAATTAAATTCCTTCTAATAACACAGTCATTATTCCTCCACAGACCATACCTTCCTCTTCAGCGGCTTCTCCTCTCATATCTATAAGCTCTACCTTAAAGTCGTCGCTTCCTGCCATATTGGCTGCATCTACTATTATTTTAGCCTCTGAACAGCCTCCGCCGATTGTACCGATTATGTAACCACTATCATATACTATCATCTTGCTTCCAGCCTTTCTAGGAGTAGATCCCTTTGTAGATATTACAGTTACAAGCGTCATCTTTTGGTTTTCAATTGTAGCTAAGGCTTCTATGACCTCTTTATTTATTTCTGAAGAATTATTTGGTTTTGATGATTTATTTTCATCTCTAACGCCTCCAAGTCTCTTTACTTTTATGAGCTCAGCTAATATAGAAATCGCTATTTCTTCAGGAGTTACAGCTCCTATCTCTAAGCCTATTGGAGTGTAAATATTTGCTAGCTTTTCCTTTGAATATCCTTCTTCTATTAATTCCTGTTTCATCATTTTTACTCTTCTTCTTGATCCTATCATGCCTAGATATTTTAATTCATCTAGAGGTAAAATATGTTGTAGACAGAATTTATCGTATCTATGACCTCTTGTTACTATTACAACGAAATCGTCTTCATTTATATTTAAAATCTTAAATATATTTTCAAATGTATCGCATACTACATTTATATTTTCGCCAAATCTTTCTTTATTAGCAAAATAAGGTCTGTCGTCTGCAACAGTCACATTAAAACCGATTTTAGATGCAAACTGACAAAGATGATAACCTACGTGTCCTGCACCTAGTACAATTAGCCTACTTTCTCTTTTAAAAACCTCAATAAGCATATTTTGATCTTCATCGATTTGAACGTTTTTAATCAGGCTTTTTTTCTTAGCTTCATTTGCATATTCCAGAATTTCTCCATCTAATTCATCGAATCTATATGCATTTTTTTCAATTTTCTTACTTTTTAAATTGTATTTTGTTACAATGGCTACTTCCTCACCTTTGTTCAAATCTTCTAATACTTTTTTATATATTTCAGCGCTCATCTCAACACCTTCTTTACTAAAATTTTTAAATTTATCAGGATTTTAGACAAATTAAATCCTTCTATAATAAATAGTATATTAGAC
>NZ_JAXEWM010000011.1:0-15069 GCF_034113885.1 Intestinibacter sp. | reverse complement strand
ACACCACTTTATAAGAAAATCTAACTTGCTAAGTCATCTAAACCTTTAAATGGGCGCAAATAGCTTATGTGAGATAGATTTTCTTTAATTTCCTCTATTTTCAACAACTTGCTAAAAATTAATTCCTTCTTTATGTTTTCACCGAAGGTATATTTTATTTCTTGTGGACTACAAAATTGCAACTTTTGAAAATTTTTATTTATAAATGGAATTAGAATCACAGCCGAATAGGCTACGCCTATTAAATTAAAATATTTTTCAATCGCAATTTTATTTCTAATCATATATTCTCCAAATGACCAAAAATTTTTTTGTTGATAAAACATTACTTCAATATTCCATCTTACATTGTAAATTTCATATAAATTTAAACTTTCTTGTTTTGGCTTTCTATTATATTTAGTATTTATATCATCAATTTCTACAGTACTTAAATACATTCTAACAGAAGTAAATTTATTTATATCTGTAGTCGTAACAGTTATAAATACAGGTTTATCATATAAATTTGTCATACATTTCTTTGTTGCTACAAAAAAATTATTTTGTTTTTTAAAATCAAAATTTCTATAATTTAATCTATCACCTTTTTTTCTTGGTCTACCTCTTTTACCTGTAGGATTTGTTTTCAAATCATATAAAACAGTATCACTTCGTAATCCACCAATGATTTTCAAATTATCATATTCTGATAATATGTTTAAAAAATTCTTTTTTGTATACCAACTATCACATGAAGCTATTACTTGAAATTCAGTTAGTTCAGGCATTACATTGCGTATTAAAATTTTGGATAATTCTAATTTTGTAAAATCCTTATCATACAATTTATAACCTAGCGGTATAGTTAAATAATTAATTTCATTATTTTTATATATTGGAATAGTCATAGCAATTGATACTATTTGATGACCATTCATATACAAACTTCCGTTGTGTTTAGCATGATCAAAGAATTTATATCTGCTTTCAAACTTTTCTCCAAATTTTGGTTGTAAAGTATCATCTATTAATAAATAAACTGTAGTACTTTTTCTATATTTAGAAGATATTAATGAAATAGCTATTTTAGTAGTTGTTCTCATCATTTCTTCTAATGAATAATTTTTGTTTTTTAGGAAAAAATAAAAACTGTTCATAGATTTATTCCAAAATTTAGATATAAATTTCTCATAAATAAATTTTATAGATTGAATTTTTTGTGTAGTTATGATAGAAATAATTATAAGAATAAATATTTCGAAGCTACGCTTATAAAAAATGTTTCTATAAGATGATAAATATTTTTTTATAGTTTTAAAAGTAGATTTATTATTAATACGCATATAACTGAGCTCCTTATTTTATTATTTTGTGTGGTTACTTATATAATAAAACAAAATGGATGCTCAGTTATTTTTATTTTAAAATTTTTTAAAATTAATTACTTGTAAAGTGGTGTATTTATAATTTTTTCATTTCTGTAAAAACATATCCAATCAAATCTAAATATAAACAAATCTATAATAATGATAATAAATTAATAAAGTAAAGAGTCTATTTAATTCAAAATGTAAGTAAAAAATGAATTAAATAGACTTTTTGTTTTTAAAAACAAAGTATTAGAATGCGTAATATGTAAAACATATGTTATATAATATATAAAATTGTGATATCATGTAATTAAAGAGTAAAATATATATATGTTGAATTTATTAATTATCGAAAAATAAAATTTTAAAATTATACAATATTTTAAATTAAATTTAAAACTATAATAAAGGAGTTAAGGGATATGGGGAATGAATTAAATCATTTTGATGAAAAAGGTAATGCCATAATGGTAGACGTTACAGAAAAAAATATAACACAACGTGAAGCTATTGCGACAGGTACAATTTTTGTAAATGAAGAAACTTTTAAAAGAATAAAGGAAGGAAGTATCGCAAAAGGTGATGTTCTTGGTGTAGCTAGAGTTGCAGGAATTATGGCTACTAAAAAAACATCAGAATTAATACCTATGTGTCATCCATTAATGCTTACAAAATCAAAAATAGATTTTGAATTAAATGAAGAAGAAAAAAGTGTAACTGCTATATGTACAGTTAAGCTTGCTGGAAAAACAGGAGTCGAAATGGAAGCCTTAACTGGTGTAAATGTAGCTCTTTTAACTATATACGATATGTGTAAAGCAATTAATAAAGGTATGGTAATATCAAATGTTCACCTTGTTAAGAAAACAGGTGGAAAAAGCGGTGAATACCTATTTGGAAAATAATATAAAGGTTAATATGAAACAATAGGTTTATACAAATTTGAAAGTTTCCATATATTAATCATTAAAAATGGAGGAAATAACGATGATTGATAAATTAAATAGAAATATTGAATATTTAAGAATATCAGTTACTGATAGGTGTAATTTAAGATGTACTTATTGTATGCCAGAGGAAGGTGTTCCTGAAATAAAACATGAAGATATTCTTTCTTTTGATGAAATTATAAAAATATGTAAGGTTGTAGCTAAATTAGGAATTAAAAAAATAAAAATTACTGGAGGAGAGCCTCTAGTTAGAAAAGGTATAGTAGAATTAATTAGAGAGATTAATGATATAGATGGAATCGATGAAATTACAATGACTAGCAATGGTGTATTACTTAATGAAATGGTAGAAGATTTAAAGGATGCAGGAGTAAGTGCCATAAATGTAAGCTTAGATACATTGAACAGAGAGAATTTCGCAAAAATAACTAGAAGAGATAAAATGGATGATGTTATAAATGGTATAAAGAAATCTGTTAAATTAGGAATTAAAACTAAAATTAACTGTCTAGTTATTAAGGAGCATAATTACGATGAACTTTGTGATATAGCTAGACTTGCGAAGGACGATAATATTCAAGTTAGATTTATAGAATTGATGCCTATAGGATGCGGTAAACAATTCACAGGTATACCAAATGAAGAAATTTTAAAAATGCTTGAAGATGAATTTGGAGAATTTGAAGTAGTAAAAGAAAAACTTGGAAATGGTCCGGCGAGATACTACAAAAATAAAGATTTTAAAGGTTGCATAGGATTTATAAGTGCTATTAGCAATGAATTTTGTGAAGAATGTAACAGAGTTAGATTAACTTCTAATGGATTTTTAAAATTATGCTTACATTATAATAAAGGTATAGATTTGAGAGAGCCTTTGAGAAATGGAATCAGCGATGATGAATTACAAGATAAAATTTATAAAGCTATATACAATAAACCTATACACCACGAGTTTTTTAAATACGATAGCGTAGATGTTGAAGAAAAAAATATGGTCGAAATAGGTGGATAAAATATAAAATTTGTTAATCATAATTATGAGGAGGATATTTACAATGGGAAAAATAATAGCAGTATGTACCAGTGAAAAAAAGGGTGTTCAAAAGAAAGCCGTTGATGAAATAACTTTAGTTCCAGACTATGGTATAGAAGGAGATGCTCATGCTGGAAAATGGCATAGACAAGTAAGCTTATTATCATATGAAAGAGTACAAGAATTTAATGCTTTAGGAGCAGGAGTTGATCATGGTGCATTTGGTGAAAACCTTATTGTTGAAGGATATGATTTAAAAACTATACCAGTTGGAACTATATTTGAATGCAATGGTGTAGTATTAGAAATAACTCAAATAGGTAAAGAATGCCACAGCCATTGTGCAATACATAAAAAAATGGGAACATGTATAATGCCTACAAATGGTATATTTGCAAAAGTAATCAAAGGCGGAACAATAAAAGCTGGAGACGAAATAGTAATAAAAGGAGAAAAATAATATGTATAGAGTTGCAATAATAACAGCCAGTGATAAGGGCTCAAAGGGAGAAAGAATAGACGAAAGTGGAGCAAAAATAAAAGAAATAGTTTCAAGCTATAACTATGAAGTTGTTCATTATAAAGTATTGCCAGATGATAAGGAAACTCTTGCAAATGAAATGAAATACATATGTGATAATGACATAGCAGATTTGATATTGACTACAGGGGGAACAGGATTTTCTGCAAGAGATAATACTCCAGAAGCTACATTATCAATAGCTGATAAACTAGTTCCAGGAATACCAGAAGCTATGAGAGCATATAGCATGCAAATAACTAAGAGAACTATGCTTTCAAGAGCAGTTTCTGTTATAAGAAAAAATACTCTAATTATAAATTTACCAGGAAGCCCAAAGGCTGTTAAGGAAAATTTAGATTTTATCGTGGATTCTTTGGATCATGGATTAGATATATTAAAAGGAAATGCTAGTGAATGTGCTAGAAAATAATTTGATTATAAACTAATTTAACCACTTGGTATAGATTTATTTTATACTAAGTGGTATTTTAATTTGTAAAATAATAGTTTATTTTGGAGAAATATAGGTGCTTATTTAAAAAAAGAAAAATATAATAAAATATAAAAATAAAAAGTTTCGACAAAATAATTTTTGAGATCATTTGAGGAAAAAATAGGAAAACGTTGTTGACAATATAAAATTATGATGATAATATTTAATTAAGATAATTAATAAAATTCAATAAATTTCTCCGATCTCATATTTCCTAAGGTCTATGCTATGGAAAATGAGGCCGTAGGGTATATTTAGAAATTTATATGCCTCCCGTTGGAAAGGAGATAGTATTATGAAGTAATATTACTCGCATTCCAAGGGATTAAATAAAAAACACCACCATTTGGATGGATATTACTTCATTCAAATGGTGTTTTTTATTTTAGTAGCTAAACATAAAGGGGGATTATGAATATGTATGGTTATGTTGGAAAAGTTTTAAGAATAAACTTAACAGATGGAAAAATAAGCACTGAAGCTTTAAAAGAAGATATAGCTAAGAAATTTATAGGTGCTAGAGGATTAGGTGTAAAATATTTTATGGACGAAGTAGATCCTAAAGTAGATCCATTAAGCCCAGAAAATAAATTAGTAATAGCTACAGGTCCAGTAACTGCTGCTCCAATGCCTACTAGTGGTAGATATATGGTAGTAACTAAATCACCACTTACAGGAACAATAGCAATATCAAACTCTGGTGGTAAATGGGGAGTTAAATTTAAAAACTGTGGATATGATATGGCTATTATAGAAGGTAAAGCAGATAAACCTGTATATCTTTATATAGAAGATGATAAAATAGAAATCAAAGATGCAACTCCTTATTGGGGAATGGTATCTTCAGAAACTGATGCAAAATTAAAAGAAGCTCATCCAGGTTCTAACGTATTATGTATAGCTCCAGCTGGAGAAAAATTATCTCCTATAGCAGCTATAATGAATGATGTAGATAGAGCTGCTGGTAGAGGTGGAGTAGGAGCTGTTCAAGGTTCTAAAAACTTAAAAGCTATAGTTGTTAAAGGTAGTGGAAGCGTTGAATTACCAGATAAAGAAAAAGCATCTGCAGTAAATAAAGAAAAAGTTAATATACTTAAGAATGACCCAGTTGCAGGTGATGGACTTCCAACTTACGGAACTGCTATACTTGTTAACATAATAAATGAAAATGGTGTTCATCCAGTTAAAAACTTCCAAGAATCATATACACCAAAAGCTGACGATATAAGTGGTGAAGCTATGACAGCTAACTGCTTAGTAAGAAAAAATCCTTGCCACAGATGTCCTATAGCTTGTGGTAGATGGGTAAAATTAAAAGATGGTACTGAATGTGGTGGACCAGAATATGAAACATTATGGTCATTTGGTTCAGACTGTGATATCTATGACTTAGATGCAGTAAATGAAGCTAATATGCTTTGTAATGAATATGGTCTAGATACAATTTCTGCTGGTGCAACTTTAGCTGCAGCTATGGAATTATATGAAAAAGGATATATTAAAGACGAAGAAATAGCAGCTGACGGATTATCTCTAAAATGGGGAGATGTTGATGCTATGGTTAAATGGACTGAAAAAATGGGTAAAAGAGAAGGATTTGGTGATAAATTAGCACTAGGTTCTTATAGATTATGTGAATCTTATGGAGAAGATGCTATCCAATATTCTATGACTGTTAAAAAACAAGAATTACCAGCTTATGACCCAAGAGGTGTTCAAGGACATGGTATAACTTATGCAGTAAATAACAGAGGTGGATGCCATATCAAAGGTTACATGATAAGCCCTGAAATACTTGGTGTTCCAGAAAAATTAGATAGATTTGCATTAGAAGGAAAACCTGCTTATGCAAAAGTATTCCATGATTTAACTGCTGTAATAGACTCTATGGGTATGTGTATATTCACTACATTTGGTCTAGGTGCTCCTGACTATGCTGATATATACAATGCAGTATGTGGTGACACTTACACTGCAGAATCTATATTAGAAGCTGGAGATAGAATATGGACATTAGAAAAAATATTCAACCTAAGAGCTGGAATAGATAAATCTCAAGATACATTACCTAAGAGATTATTAGAAGATCCAATCCCAGGTGGACCATCTGAAGGTCATGTTCATAAATTAGATGTATTATTACCAGAATACTATGCTGTTAGAGGTTGGGATGAAAACAGTATACCAACTGAAGCAACATTAAAGAAATTAGGATTAGAAGAATACAATGAAATATTAGAACAATTTAGATAGAAATTTTCTAAATTAATATTGCCAACCGCTTTATATAAGTAAAATAACTTTAAGTATACGATACTATTTATTTTAATAGTGTCGTATACTTAAAAAATATATTATATATAGTGGTACTTTGTGCTACTATAAAATATATATATATCTTTTTGTAAAGAGAGGTGAAAGTATGAAGGTAGAAGTTCGACTTTTTGCGACATTTAGAGAAGGTAGAGAAAAAAAGCAAATTATGGAATTAGAAGATAACAGCACAATTTTAGATGTTCTAGATATTGTAAAAATTGATGAAGAAGAAGTTGCAATAATGCTTTTAAACGGAATCGATGGACCAAGTGATAGAGCTTTGAAAGAAAATGATGTAGTCTCTCTATTTCCTCCTGTAGGTGGAGGTTGATTTTATGGTGAAAAAAAGATATACAAGAAATGTCACTACGTTAACAGAAAAAGAAAATAATAAATTACAAGATTTTCGTGTTTGTGTCATAGGATGCGGAGGTATTGGTGGATATATTATTGAAATGCTTGCAAGAATTGGTATTGGAAGCATTACTGCTGTTGATATGGATGCATTTGATGAAACTAACTTAAATAGACAAATTTTGAGTACTGAAAAGGTTATAGGAAATCGAAAGACTGATGAAGCTAAAAAGAGAGTAAACGAAATAAATTCTGATGTCAAAATTTCTGTAATCGATGGTGCTTTTAGTGAGGAAAATAGCTGCGATATAATAAAAGATCACGATGTAGTAGTAGATGCCTTAGATAGTATTCAAATGAGATTTGTGTTACAAGAAGCTTGTAAAAAAATGAACATACCGATGGTTCATGGAGCTATTGGAGGATGGTATGGTCAAGTTTGTACTGTATTTCCAGGAGATGATACTTTGAATAAAATTTACAAGAAATCATCTAATGGTGCAGAAAAAAAATTAGGTAATCCTTCTTTTACGCCGGCTAACATTGCGTCTATTCAGGTTAGTGAGGTTATAAAATTATTACTTAATAAAGGCGAATTATATCGAAATAGAGTTTTATTGATAGATTTGTTAGAAAATTCGTATAATATTATAGATTTATAATGTGATTTTATGCTTAAATTTATAAATTATAGTGTAAAAAATATGTTTTATTCTATTTTTTGACATTTTATATTGATATGTATTTTTGTATGATTTTTATGTATTTTGTATATTATTAGAATATTATAAATTTTAAAAAATAAAAGTTGACAATTCATATAATAGGTCAATATAATTAAAGTATAAGGTAGCACTTATACAAAATAAAGATATGGTTTTGTAGATATGATAGAGTTGTAGTTTTATAGTTTTGGGGAAAACGTTGAACTACTATACTTTTGAGATATTATATTTACAAAATATAGATTTATGTATGTAATTAGTAAGATACACAATAGTGTGTATTGCTACAAATATATATAACTAAGGGGGAAATTAGAATGTACAAATTTTATATGCCAAATGTAAGTTTAATGGGACCTGGATGCGCAGATAGTCTTCCAGCTGAAATCAAAGCAAGAGGATTTAAAAAAGCTTTAATAGTTTGTGGTAAAAGATCTGCTGCAAGTCCTGAATTAAAAGGAATATTAGATAACCTAGATGCTAATGGTATAGGTTATGTTGTTTATCCTGGTTCAGTTCCTAACCCAACTGTAACTGCAGTTATGGAAGGTGTTAAAGTTTTACAAGCTGAAGGTTGTGACTTTGTAATGTCATTTGGTGGAGGTTCTCCTCATGACTGTGCTAAAGGTATAGCTTTAGTTGATGCAAATGGTGGAAACATAAAAGATTATGAAGGTGTTAACAAATCTGCTAAACCTCAAACTCCATTAATAGCTATAAATACTACTGCTGGTACTGCTTCTGAAATGACAGTATTCTGTATAATAACTGACGAAGAAAGACACGTTAAAATGGCAATAGTTGACGAACATACTAACCCAGTATTAGCTGTAAACGATCCTAACTTAATGGTAAGTATGCCTAAAGGATTAACTGCTGCAACTGGTATGGACGCTTTAACTCATGCTGTTGAAGCTTACGTTTCTACTGCTGCTACTCCAGTAACTGATGCTTGTGCTGAAAAAGCTATAAAATTAATCCAAGGATACTTAAGAGCTGCTGTTAAAGATGGTAACGATATGGTAGCTAGAGATAAAATGGCTTACGCTGAATTCTTAGCTGGTATGGCATTCAACAATGCTTCATTAGGATATGTTCATGCTATAGCTCACCAATTCGGTGGATTCTATAACTTACCACATGGTGTATGTAATGCTATATTACTTCCAGCTGTTCAAGAATACAACGCTCAAGTTGTTCCTGATAGATTAAAAGACGTTGCTGAATTTATGGGTGTAGACGTTGCTGGTATGAGCGATGCTGAAGGTGCTGCTGCTGCTATAGCTGCAATCAAAGAATTATCTGCTGACGTAGAAATACCTAAAGGATTTGAAGAATTAGGAGCTAAGAAAGAAGACTTCGATATATTAGCTACTAACGCATTAAAAGATGCTTGTGGTGCTACAAATCCAAAACAAGCTACTAAAGAAGAAATAATCGAAATATTAAACAAAGTATTCTAATATTTATAGATAATAGATTAGATTTACATATTTGTTAATAATTATAATTAAATAAATAGAGGAAGAGCGAACTTTATAAGTTCGCTCTTTTTTTCGATATGTATTAAAAACTAGTATACTTATTACATAAAATACCTAAATACTACCATCAATGTTATAAAATTGACAAAAGTAGATAAAATATGATATTATATAATTGGTAGAAGAATAATTAATAATTTAATTCTCCGATTTTATATTTCTAAGGGCATTTGCCTATGAATTATAAAACATTGGGTATATATAGAAATGTATATGCCTCCCGTGCAAGAAAGAAAAACGTTTATGTTTTTTTAGGAAAGGAGATAATATTAATCGAAATTTTCAAATTTCTGCAATTGTATTTGTTGAGAATTATTTTATTAATGCACAATTTCAAAATAACAGAAATATATTATTTCTATACATTCAAATAATTTCAAACATCAAATCTTATTCTCAAATACCTACAGTTGTATATGCTCCGAGGATTATTTTATTAATTTTAACCGCTAATAATATATGAATTAAAAAGATATATTTTTTAGAAAGGAATTTAATATGGAAATCTGGGAAGTTGTACAAATTGTGGGAAGATCTCTTTATGTAACAGTGACTGCTACATTAATAGCAATGTTGTTGGGTATCATTTTAAGTATAATTATTTATTTAAAAGATTTTAAATTAAAAAAACAACTTATGTTAATAGTAAATGCACTTATGAGTACTCCACCAGTAGTAATGGGTCTTGTAGTGTTTCTTATGTTGTCAAAAAAAGGACCTTTAGGTAGCTTTGAACTGTTATTTACTTGTCCAGCTATGATAATAGCACAAGTTCTTCTTTTAATACCTATGTCAATTAGTTTAATTGTCGATGCATTAAATAAATGTGGAGAAGATATTTTAATTACATGTAAAATATTACAAGTAGAAAAATTTCAGCAAAAATGGATATTTTTTAAAGAATTAAAATCTTATCTAACTACTATATTAATAACTGTTTTTGGAAGAGGAATTTCAGAAGTAGGGGCAGTAATGTTAGTTGGTGGAAATATAAGAGGAAAAACTAGAGTAATGACTACTTATATTTCTCAATCTACATCGATGGGGAATTTTGGTAATTCTCTTATAATAGCAGCAATACTACTTACGATTTCATTTGCATCAACTTTTATTATTAGAAGATTGCAAAAAGATCTATAGATAGAGATAGGTAGAGGAGGGCATAAATGATATATATTAAAAATATTAAAAAAAATATAAAATATCAAAATCCATTAGAAATAGATGAATTAACTTTTGAAAAAGGGAAAATATATTCTGTTTTAGGCCACAATGGAAGTGGAAAAAGCACTTTATTTAAGATTTTATATAATATTATCGATTTTGATGAAGGAAGTATAGACATAGAGGGAAAAGGGTTTGACCAAGAAATTGTATATAAATATATTAGTTATAATCCTCAAAAAGCGTATTTTTTAACAGGAACATTAAGAGATAATTTCGACTATTTATATAAATACAGTAAAAATAAAGATTTATTGGGAAAAACAGAATTAGAATCTTTAATAAAAGAATTTAATTTAGAGCATAGATTGGATACAAATATAAAAAAATTATCAGGTGGAGAACAGGCAAAAGCACAATTTATTAGGACTTTAATTATGAATAAGGAATATATTCTTTTAGATGAACCTATGGCGAGCATGGATTTTAAAACTATAGAACTAGTAGAAAAAAAACTAAGAGAATTAAGAAATATGAATCGTTCAGTAATATTAATTACTCATGATTTTGTACAAGGAAATAGAATTAGTGATGAAATAGTTTTTATGGAAAACTTAAAACTAATAGGAAAATATAAAAAAGATGAATTTTTCAAAAATAAGTTATTCTCATCTATGTAAATGACAATAAAGCTTTAAAATTATTTTAATAAGATTTTAAAATTTCTATCTTTATTTAAAATATTATATATACAAGATAATTTTATAGTAAAAACTTATGATAGAAATTTTAAAAATAAATTTTTTATATATTATATAAAGGGGGAATAGAAATGATCAAAAAATTTCTAACCGTTATGCTAGCAGCAGTGCTAAGCATAAGCATGGTAGCATGCTCATCTAATCAAACATCACAAAGTTCAAGTTCTTCAGCAAGTGAAGAGCAAAAAGAAAACAAGGCGGTTGAAGAAGTAACTTTAGTTACTACAACAAGCTTAGATGACACAGGATTTTTAGCAGAAACATTAAAAGGCTTTGAAGAAGCTAATAATGTAAAAGTTAACGTTGTAGCTAAAGGAACAGGTGAAGCTTTAGAATTAGGAAAATCAGGAGATGCTGATATATTATTCGTACATGCTAAAGCTAAAGAAGAAGACTTTATAAAAGGTGGATACGGAGTAGACAGAAATGAAATAATGTATAACTATTTCGTAATAGTAGGACCAAAAGATGCAAAAGATAATGCAGAAATGAAAGATTTAAGTGCTCCAGATGTATTTAAATATATAGCTGACAACGATTTAACTTTCGTTTCTAGAGGTGATGAATCAGGAACTCATACTAAAGAATTAAGCATATGGAAAGAAGCTGGAATAGAAACACCTGAATTCTCTAATTACAATGAAGCAGGAAAAGGTATGGGAGCTACATTACAAATGGCAAGTGAAATGGGAGCTTATTGCTTAACTGATATAGGTACATTCTTAGCAAGTAAAGATAAATTAGATTTAGAAATAGTTAAACAAGCTGATGAAAGTTTAAAAAATGTTTATTCTATAGTTAGAATAGCTAATCTAGATCCAGAAATGGAAGAAATGACAAATAAACTTTTAGAATACTATCAATCAGATGAAGTTCAAAAAGAAATTGCTGAATACGGTGTAGATGAATACGGAGAAGCTTTATTCTATACATTTGATGAACAAAAATAATTGTGTATCAAAAATTTTATTATTTGAGAAATGTTTAATTAATTTATAAGGAGGAGTAATTATATGAAAAACATAAAAAAAATTATGGGGTTAGTGTTAACACTAGTTTTAGGTTTAACAGCAGTTGGATGTTCATCATCTAGTTCTAGTAGTAGTGCAAGTTCTGAAGCTAAAGATTCTGATGTAAAAGAAATAATAATGGCTTCAACATATAGTTTAGATGAAACAGGATTTCTTGCTGATACTTTAAAGACATTTGAAGAAGAAAATGGAGTTAAAGTTAATGTTGTACCAAGAGGAACAGGTGAAGCTATTGAACTAGGAAAATCAGGAGATGCTGATATACTATTTGTTCATGCTAAATCTAAAGAAGAAGAATTTATAAAAGAAGGATATGGAGTAGATAGAACTGAAATAATGTATAACTATTTTGTTGTACTTGGACCAAAAGGTGGAGAACACAATGAAAAAATATCTGAATTAGGTGTAGTAGATGCATTTAAATATATAGCTGATAATGATTTAGTGTTCTTATCTAGAGGAGATCAATCAGGAACTCATGTTAAAGAATTAAGTATATGGAAAGAAGCTGGAATAGAAACACCTGATTTTTCTAATTACAATGAATCAGGAAAAGGTCAAGCTGAAACTGTAAAAATGGCAAGTGAAATGGGTGGATACGTTATAACAGATAAAGCTACTTATTTATCTAATAAAGATGATTTAGATTTAGAAATAGTTATAGGTGAAGATGAAACTTTAAAAAATGTATATAGTGTAGTAAGAATAAAAGACATAGATGATGAAACAAAAGCTATAACAGATAAATTAGTTGAATTTTATGCAAGTGATGAAATGAAAGACACAATAAGAGAATATGGAAAAGACAAATATGGCGAAGCTTTATATTTTGTTATAGGTGAATAATTTTAAAGAATAATAAATATTTTAATTTTACTTCATAGAGCGGTGATTTTCATCGCTCTATTGATTAAATAATGAATTATTTATTGTTAATAATACATTATTTAATCAATAGAGCCAGGATTGTTATATAAGGAGGATTTATATGATAAACGAATTAAAAAAACTATATATTGAACCTACTTCTAAATGCAATTTAAATTGTAAAATGTGCTTTAGAAATACATGGATAGATGAAAAGCTCTCAGATATGGATTTAGAAACTTATAAAAAAGCAATTGATACTATGCCGGATACTGTAGAAACTGTATTTTTTAGTGGTATGGGAGAACCACTTCATCACCCTAATATAATAGAAATGATAAAAATAGCATCGAATAAAGTAGAGAAGGTAGAGTTACTTACTAACGGGACTTTACTTACTGAAGAAATGTCTGAAAATTTAATAGACGCTGGACTTACTATGCTTTGGATTTCTATAGATTCTTTAGAAGAAGAAGATTATGAAAAAATAAGAGTAAATAGTAAATTAAAAAAAGTTATAAATAATATCAAGTCTTTTAATAGAGTTAGGGAATATAATGCAGAAACTAAACACTCAAAAAATAATGTAAAATTAGGTTTAGCTTTCGTAGCGATGAAAAGTAATATCGATCAATTACAAAAAATGCCTTTATTCTGCGCTATTAACGGTGTAAGTAAGGTTAACGTTTCCAACTTATTGCCATCAGATGAAGCCTCTACAAGTGATATTTTATATTCTAGATCACTTGGAGTTGATACTAGTTCAGAATCTATGTTTAATATTCTTCCAGAAATAAATATACCTATCATGGATTGGAATATGAATTCTGTTGAAAAAACATTAATCAAACTTTTAACATCTCAAGTTTCTAGTTTAAGTGTTAGTAATAATAGAATATCTAGAAAAGCACATGCATGCAAGTTTGTAGATGAATCTTGTACATTTGTAAAAAATGATGGGAATATATCACCTTGTATGCCACTGTTACATAGCAGTGAAACTTATTTATTTACTGAAAAGCGAAAGGTATATCATCATTCCTTTGGAAATGTAAATAATTCGCCATTAGAAGAAATTTGGAATTCTAAAGAATATACTGATTTTAGAAAAAGAGTTGAAGAATTTAGTTTTTCTCCATGTGTAGTATGTGGAGGATGTGAAAACTGGAAAGAAAATATAGAAGATTGCTTCGGAAATCCAAAACCTACATGTGGGGCTTGCCTTTGGTCTGAAGGAATTATATCTTGCCCATAGTGTTTAGACATATTAATATTTTGTATAAAGGATGATGAACATTGAAAAAAGTTGCTGTTGTTGATTTGATGATTAATCAAGTATTGATTAAAAATATAGAAGATAACCAAAATTTAATAGCTGAAGATGATGATTTGGTTTTTAAAGCACCAAGTTTATGTGGATATGGTATTTTAGGATTAAATAGACTTGATATTTATTCCCAAAATAGTAATTCTAAAGCAGGAGGTTATTTTGCACATTATTTAAAATGTAATGGCTATGATTATCTACTTATCAAAGGAAAATCAAAAGAGCCGGTTTATATTTACATAAATAATGAAAATGTTTTTATAAAAAGTGCCGAAGAAATTTATTTTTTGGATAAAGAAAGTACAGAAAATAAAATAAAAAAAGATTTAAATAAAGAAGATATAGAAATAGCTCAAGTAGGAATTGCTGCATGTCATGGTGTTGATTTTTCTAGAATAATTCTTGGAAATAAATCATGTGGAAAAGATGGACTTGGAAAGTTAATGGGAGAAAAAAATTTAAAGGCGATTGTTTTAAATAAAGCAGAATTTTTAAAACCAAAATGTAGAGAAAAACTTTATAATATAAATACAAAAATAGCTAATAAATTAGGAAATGAAGATATTGAAGCGTATTATAATGATCAAAATAATTGTTTTGGGTGTATTGTAAATTGTGGAAGTACTTCT
>NZ_JAXEWM010000010.1:0-6736 GCF_034113885.1 Intestinibacter sp. | reverse complement strand
CGAATATCTGTTAGTTCAGCATCTCCAGTTGTGCTACCTTCAGTAAGAGTTGTAAAAGTATCCATTCTTGCACTTAGTAAGTTCGCTTTTTCGTCCATTTCTTTAATTTCATTTACTCCTGCTGAGATTCTCTCTGGATGTCCTGTTGCATCTTTATAGCATTGTTCAATTGAATCAACTATGCTTTGCCTTACTTCTCTGCCATATATTGCTGTTTTAATTTTATTTAAACAATCTTTAATTGTTGCCATTTTTTTCTCCTCTCAACTTATTTTGATTCTAAAGCTTGTAATCTCTTCGCATAATCTGAAAGAATGTCTCCAACATCTCTTTCTGTACTTCCATACCCAATTAAGAGTTTTCCCACTGCTCGTATTCTTCCATGAACTTGGAGTTCTGATGCCTCATTTTCCTCTTTAGTGCTATTAGCTCCTCTAATAATTACCATTGGCATATTATCACTCGTGGTTGACCCAGGCTCAATAAATAATTGATAACTACGTTCACTAAGTGAATCCTCTGCATAAACTCCAATTCTACTATTAGTATCTGTTCCTCGTAAGAAATTAAGAAATAAACTTTTTGCATCTTCAGATTTAAAGTTTATAGCCTTTGTTCCATTTCCTTTAAAGTTTATAGTATTCAGGCCATCACCAACAACATTTAAAGCATTTGTTGTTAAATGTCCTTCTGAATCAACCCACATAACTGTTTCCTCTTTAGAATTTTTAATTGCAATTGCTCCATTTCTTACTGTTAATCCATCTTTATCTATTGTTACGCTAGTTTTATTATTGCCAATTACAAAATTAAATTCTTTTGTTGTTTGTTCAAATAAAGTTGAAAAATCTCCCTTGCTTATTTTTCTTGATACTCTATCTTTCAATACTTCTGCATTTAATTGTGTAGCATCAACTTCTCTTTCAATATCAGTAATGCTATTAATAGTTGAACATGGCTTATTAGAAAAGGTAAGTTCTGTTTGATATGGATTATCCATATCTATATTAATTTCTATAATTCTATATTTTTTAGAAATATTAAGTATAGGATTATATATATTACACATTTGAGACTTTTTAAATCTCTTAAAATTACTATTTATATAGCTTAAATCTAAACTACCAACTTCTATTGAAAAGCTCTCATCATTAATTGTTTTTAATTTCTTTATTGCTTTTTCTTTCAAATTTTTAGGAATTGTCACATCTTCCCATTGAATTACTTTATCAATTACTCCATATTTTTTTACCAAATCATCATCTTGTACATATTCAACATCGTTATTGACACTTTTTATTGTAAGTCCATCAGCTCCAACTGGGATTATTCTAGTTATTATAGATTCTAGTGTACTGCTATTTGAAATAGAACTCATATTTACTCCTAATTCAATCTCATTATCATTTATCTTTACTTCTTTTAAGAAATCTAGATAATATTTTTCATTTGTTTTTCTGATATCAATGAAAGCTTCTTTCTTACTTGCAAGTTCTTGTATTAAACTAAGTACTTTCGATCTATTGCTTTGAATATATACCGTATCTTCTGCTGTCACATTTCCTAAGTATATTTTTTTGTCTTCTGTAGTACTAGCATTATATGTATTTAATGCTAATTGCAATGTTTTTGTTATATTCATATCTTCATAAATTATAAAAGGATTTAATTCCTCTTCTGTTTCTTCAGGAGTGTATTTTCCGGGATGAATATCCCACTTTCCAGTTGAAATTCTGTTAAGATAGTCCATTACACTTAAAGCTGTTATCTTTTTTGAAAACTCTCCAGCACTAGTCATGCATTCTTCACAATCAACAATCCATCCTTCAAATTCTTCCATATCATCATCAAGAACCTTAACTTTAGTTATAAACCTTTCAATACTATTAAAATAAGAACTATTTGGTAGTAAATTAAAAGTAAGAGTACTAGCAACATTTTCACTATGAGTTAATTTTCTTTCTGTTGCTTCTACTATATTTCCATCTATTAATATTGTGTACACTATATCACCTCTCTTTTCCAAAGAAATGTTATGTTTCCTGTTCCCTTTACTGTTATTGTGTTTTTACCTTTTTCTAATCTTATAGGTTTATTACTCCCCCCTTGAAGTACATATTCTTTATTTTTATAAATTAATGACATTCCTGAAGCATTACAAATAATATAAGGATTAGCTCTTATAGAGCTTAAATTATATAAAACTATTTCTTTTTTGTCTTCAACATCATAAGAATTATATTGTACATAATCAGTTTCAAAATTGAAATTATCCCATATATCTGTTCCTTCATATTCTTCAAAAGTCCTAAATGGTTGGGCTATAAAAATTACTTCTATAGTTCTATCTTCTTCTAAAAGGTTAATATCTGAAATACTTGAAACTCTAGCTGAAAATGTTCCATCCAACCAACTCACTTTTAAAGGTTTAAAAGTATCTGAATAAAGTTTATTCTTAAATATGCTATATATACTATTTATCCTTTCTTGAAATACTTCATATTTATTTAGCAAAAAAGTAACTTGTATTGTTCTAGTACTATAAGTTATTTCTCCTCCTATTGCAGAAAAGTCGTAAACACCATTTTGAAAAGGGACTGAAGCAAAAATAGTATTTGGAGTCGGTTCACCTATCTTTATATCAGAAATAACAAAGTTAAAATCATCATAGCTCCTAATTCCATTAAACTCTATTTGTCCTAACATCCATTTAGCCTCCTATTAATTGCTCCTGTACTACCGTTTATGTTATCTACTATTTTAGCAACTTTTTGTGCATTCATATTAATCGATAAACCTTTAATAGCTTCTGCTACTGCATTTGCAACAATGTTAGCCATAATATTCATATCTAAATTACTATTATAATTATTTATAGTAGATGAATAAGAATTATTGTAATTGTTTATAAGCTCATTACTTTCCATAGTTTCTGAATTAAAATATCCACCACTAGTTATTATATTTTTTGTTTTTTCTGCATCTAATACTGTTTCTCCACCTGAAAAGTATATAAGCTCTGGTCCTTCTTCTCCTACAAGATGCACTCCTCTTGTAGCACTTTTAGTTCCTGATGCATAACCATCAAAAGAGCCATTAACAACTTTATCATTCACAATTACATTTCCACGACCATCGGAATAGTAATGAACTCTTATATTTGCTGTTCTGTCTCTTGCTGCTTCATCAAGTGCATTTTTAATTTGATTTGCATTAGTTATAACTCCATCCTTATCGACATATATTTTAACTGGAGTTCCATTTATATCAATTATTCCACTTTTTACTCCACCGAAAGTTGTTTGAACTTCTCTTAAACTTCCTACTACTCTACCATCGGCATTTACTATTTGGTTAGCTGAATCAATATGCGTATTTTTAGTGTCAGTAAGTGCTCGTGATATGTTATTATAGTCATTTTGAGCGGCTTGACTTAATCCATTCATACTATTTTCTATTCTTTTAGTTGCTCCAGTTACTTTATTTGCTGAAATGTCAGTTTCATTAGCGTAAAAAGTAGTTAACCCTACAATTTTACCTGTAACATCATCTACGCAGACATATACATTTTCATATGCTTGTGTTGTAGTATTATATAACCTTGTCATTCCACTTTCTGTAATTTCATTAATCCCAACATAGTGAGACATCAATTTCTCAAGTTCTTCAGCATTTTGTTTATCTTTTCTTGCTAAAATTTCACCACTGTATCTATCTATTTCCTCTTCTAAGTTTTTATTTTGATTAATTAAAGCCTCATACTCTTCATTGTAATATTGTTGTAATAATTCAGACTGCTCTTGCTTTTGCTGTTTTAAAGATTCTATTTTTCTTTCTGCACTTGCTCTAGTCTCAGTATCCATAGTATCTAAATTTTGAGTCAAATCATTAATTAAAGTATCATATTGTGCTAATTTTTCTGCTCTTTCCTCTTCATAGTATTTTCTTCTTTCCTTAAGCATTTTAGATGCACTTTCTGCGTCTAAATTATTAGCTCTATTTAAAAATTTATTTTTTTCAAATAAAATTTCTTCATTATTGCTTGCCTGGAACTCTAATTCAATTCTTTGTATTTCTGCATAGTAATTTTTTATTTTAGCTTCATCATCTGAAGTAAGGACATATCCTTCATCCCTAACTTTTCTAAGAATTTCATTAATTTCCCCTTGCATTCTTGTTACTTCGGCTTTGTTCGTGTCTCCCCAATTTGCATAATATTCTAGTATCTTAGTTTCATCATCATCCAATACACTATCTGAATTAAAAGCTTTCCCTAAACTTTCTTGGATTTCACTACACTTAGAATCTATGGTACTTATAGCTGAATTACATAGTTCACTCACTCTATTCTTTAAGCCATCAATTTCCTCTGGTGTGATAACTCTATCAATTCTTATCTTTTTTAATTCAAAATTAAAATTTTGAACATTAGAAGTAGCTTGATTAACAGCATCTTTAAATTCATTTGACATAGTATCACTTAATTTTTCTTGAACTAATCCCATTTGTTCAAGTTCTTTTCTTGTATATACTGTTCCACCTGCCATTTTAGTAAATGCTCTTTCAAGCACTCCCATCTCTTCACTTGATTTCAAAACAGTATT
Organism: Intestinibacter sp.; assembly: GCF_034113885.1. Lineage (GTDB taxonomy): Bacteria > Bacillota > Clostridia > Peptostreptococcales > Peptostreptococcaceae > Intestinibacter. The sequence goes on along the minus strand of NZ_JAXEWM010000010.1, from coordinate 2,132 downwards.
ATTCATTGCTTTAGAATGTTCTTTCACTGCATAAATAGCAGTACCTGCTGCTACTACTCCCATTTCTAAAGGTAGAAATGCTTTGGCTAATGCACCTACTCCAGCTTTTAAAGCACCTGCTGTTCCTGCTGTTGCAGATAAGTTTTTCCCTAATGCTTTTGTAACTAAGGCACTGCTAGACATAAATTTTATTAACTTTGCTCCAGTGGACACTAATCCACCAACACCACTTACAAATTTTCCTGTAACCTTTAATGCAGCTCCAATCCCAAATGTGTATGCTCCAAATTTTAAGATATTTCTTTGTGTGCTTTCAGATAAATTCCCAAACCACTCAACTAATTGTGATAACTTATCAATTAAATTATTAATGTGAGGTAATATATATGCACTTAATTGTATTCCTAACCCTTCGAGTTTAGATTTGAAAAGTGTTAAATTCCCTTTGGTGTTATCCAACATTGTCTCTGCCATATCTTTTGCTGCACCATCACAGTTATAGATGGCATTCGTTAAGTTATTGTAATCTTCTTCAGAAGCATTTATAATGGTAAGCATGCCCGCCATAGCTTCTTTTCCAAAAACTTGTGCTGCTCTTGAGGCCTGTTGTGCAGATGTTAATCCTTCAGTTAATCTTGTACCTTGTTCTGTAGCCACAGCATATTGTTTTTCTTCAAGGGACATTGCTTTTAATTCTTTCTTGGAATATGAAAGAGCTAATGCAGCATCTAATTGTGCCTCTGACCATCCTTCTATATACTCCATTCCTGCATCTAAAGCTGCTGCTTGTGCTATTTCTTCTTCACTCAAATCTTCCATTGCTTCACTTGCTAATTCTGTTACATTTTCCATGTTATCAAAACCTAAGACTGCTAATTTTGTATCATCATCCATGGATTTCATTTCACTTCGTAACATATCTATTATTTCTTTTAAAGACTTCATGGAACCATCAGATTTAGTAATTGATAATCCACAATTATCCATTGCTTTTTTCATATTACTTGTAGGTTTAGCTAAATTAATTAATGCTGTTCTTAGTGCTGTACCTGCTTGACTGCTCTTTACACTTGCATTTGCCATTAATCCTAATGCTATACTTGTATCTTCTACAGAAAACCCTAAACTACCAGCAACTGGTGCAACATAACTAAAACTTTCACCAAGCATACTTACATTTGTGTTTGCACTACTACTTGCTTTTGCTAAAACATCTGCAAAATGTGCAGAATCACTTGCTTTAAGTCCAAAAGCCGTTAATGCATCTGTACAAATATCACTTACTAATGCTAAATCTTCACCTGAGGCAGCTGCTAAATTCATTATACCCTCTATACCATCCATCATTTGTTTAGCATCCCAACCTGCCATGGCCATATACTTGAAAGCTTCTGAAGCTTCAGTTGCACTAAATTTAGTTTGAACTCCCATTTCTTTTGCTTTTTCTGTTAATTTTTTCATTTCCTCAGCAGTTGCTCCTGAAATAGCTTCAACTTTACTCATGCCCTCTTCAAAATCCATTCCAACTTTTGCAGAATATGCAGAAAGTGCTAAAATCGGACTTGCTAATGCCATCATTTTTGTACCTAATGCACTAATTGTCGTTCCAAGAGTTTTTAATGTAGCTCCTGTTTTTTCAAGTTGACTACTAAGAGCTGCCATTTTAGCTTGATAATTTACTATAGCTTGATTATTTAAAGCATTATTAGTATTCTCCAATTCTGTTTCTAGGTTACGTAATTCTGTTTCTGTAAGGTTTATATTTCTTTGTGCTTCAATCATCTTCTGTTGATATTTTTCAAGGTCTTTATTTGCTTTACTGATTGCTGCAGAATTATCACCTTCAGCTTGATTAAGTTTTTCTATTTCTTCTCTTTTCTTAGCAACTCCTTCTTGTGCTTGTTGCATTTGCTTTTTATACACATCAAGTTTTGTTTTTGTTGCTTCAATTTTTTTGCCAAGGTATTCTATTTTAGTTCTTAAACCTTCTGTTGTTTTTTCAAAATTTTTTGAACCATTTGAAGTAGTTTTGTATTGGTTATCTAAATATTTTAATTCATTTTTTAAAGCTTTTATTTGTGTTGTAGGTCCCTTATCTTTAACACCTAAAGTTATAAGTAATTGTTCTTCTG
>NZ_JAXEWM010000009.1:0-5787 GCF_034113885.1 Intestinibacter sp. | reverse complement strand
ATGTCTTTCAACTCTTAATGATAATGTTTCTAATCCTTGTAAGAAGAAGAATGCATGGAAAGGTGAAAGTGTAGCACCTGTATCTCTAAGTAATATCGCTCTTATTTTTGTTACGAAAGCTGCTGGTCCAACTGCCTTTGTGAAGCTTACTCCATGATAACTTGGGTTAGGATCAACTAAGCTTGGGAATTTTCCTGATGCTTCCCAGTCAAATTTACCACCATCTACTATTACTCCACCTATAGTAGTTCCATGACCTCCTATAAATTTAGTAGCTGAATGAACTACGATATCTGCACCATATTCTATCGGTCTTATAAGATAAGGTGTACCAAAAGTATTGTCTATTACTAGTGGTATCTTATGAGCATGTGCTATTTTCGCAATTTCTTCTATATCTACTACATCTGAATTAGGATTTCCTAATGTTTCTATAAATACTGCTTTTGTGTTTTCTTGTATTGCATCTTCTATAGCTTTTTTATCTGCTGGATCTACGAATGTTGTTTGCACTCCATATTCTGGGAATGTATGTGCTAAGTAATTGTATGTACCTCCGTAAATATTATTAGCTGCAACTATGTGATCTCCATTTTGAGCTAAGTTTTGGAATGTATATGCTAATGCTGCTGCTCCTGATGCTACTGCTAATGCTGCAACCCCTCCTTCAAGTGCTGCTATTCTTTGTTCAAATACATCCTCTGTTGGGTTAGTTAATCTTCCGTATATATTACCTGCATCGCTTAATCCGAATCTAGCTGCTGCATGGTCGCAATTTCTAAAAACATATGAAGATGTCTGATATATTGGTACTGCTCTTGCGTCTGTAACTGGATCTGGTGATTCTTGTCCTACGTGAAGTTGTAATGTTTCAAATTTTAAATTTCTATCTTTTCTACTTATTTTGTTTGTCATATTTCTTACCCCCTGCAATTATATTATTTATCTCAATTTTTTAATTTCCAATTCCTACCTATTTGGTATGATTTAATAATAATCGATATTCCATACTATGTCAATAGGAAATATATAATTTTTTCCAAAAAAATAAAACTGCCTAAAATATTGGCTATTTCAAGCAGTTTTCACAATTAAAAATTTAAATAATATAATTATTATTTTTATTTAGTTGCCATTGAACTAAGTCTTCGAGAGTTATATTGTCTACAACATCGCTTATAGCTTTGTCTAGTTTTTTCCATAATTCTAAAGTTGCGCATTGAGCTTGCCTACTACATTGGTTTATCTCATCATCTAAACAAGCAACCGGACTCAAGCTTCCTTCTGTCAATCTCAAAATCATACCTACTGTATATTCTTTTGGATGTCTAGCAAGTCTATGTCCTCCTTGAGGACCTCTTATACTTTTTATAAACCCAGCTCTATTAAGTATTGATATTATTTGTTCTAGGTATTTATCAGATATTTCTTGTCTTTTAGCGATATCTCTTATTCTTATACATTTTCCTTCATCATTTATAGCTAAATCAATCATTAAGCGCAGTGCATATCTTCCTTTAGTTGAAATCTTCAAATTTGCCATCTCCTTATCTAAAAAAATTTTATAATTTATAGCTTATATAATAATTTTTAATAATTTACAAATCTTTTAATTAGTATATCATATTTTTTTAGATATGAAAAAAGGACCCTGGTCATTTTTTTGGAGGGGTCCCTTCGTTAGGTTTGGTATATTATTTTTTTAGCTCAAAAGCTATGGATAATTTCTATTTTATTTGGTTAGTTTTATTTGCTTAACTTCTTATTTTCATTTATAATTATATCGTCTAGATATTATTATTTCTATAAGTATATTAACTAAAAAATATCAATATATTAACATATAAGGAGGAATTTTAATGCGTTCTAAGGAAATGGTTTTAAATGATAATTTAGAAGATATAAGTATTGAAAAAATGTATTCGTTTCCATTCGAAGTTAGTTTTAGCGAAATTAGAAAACTATCTAAAGGTTATGTTAAGCTTCACTGGCACGATGAACTACAAATATCAATAGTTACTAAAGGTTCTGTAGAATTTATAGTTGGAGAAAAATCATACATTTTAAAAAATGGCCAAGCTATATTCATAAATACTCAAAGAATTCATATGGCCAAAAGTGTAGGCGATGAAGATTGCATCTATCATTCTATAAACTTCGACGCTAAGTTATTAAAAATGTTCCCAGGAAGCATAATCGAACAAAAATATATTGAACCAGTACTTACAGCAGAAAACTTAAATTCAATTGAATTTTATGGTAATAGCCAATGGGAAAAGGATATCTTAGGGCATATAGGTGATATTATAAACGCCGATGTAATAAAGCAAAAGGGATATGAATTAAAAATATATATTAGTTTGTTAAATTTTTGGCTTTTATTAGTTGAAAATGAAAACGATATATTTTCTAAAAAAACTGAGCCTAAACCTATTAATGAACAAAGGGTTAAAGATGTACTATCTTTTATCCATAGGAATTATGGTCAAAAAATAACACTACAAGATATCGCTGATTCAGTGTTTGTAAGCAAAGGAGAATGTTGTAGATTTTTCAAAAAATCTGTTAAAATGTCTCCTTATGATTATTTAATCAACTATAGAATTAACGAAAGTATGAAACTACTAAAAGGAAGTAACAGTTCTATATTAGATATCGCTGAAAGAGTTGGATTCAATAATGTCAGCCATTATATACAAATATTTAGAAAAAAAACTGGTTTGACTCCTCATGAATATAGAAATTCTAAACAAGAATAATAGAAATAAAGCCTCCTATAATAAAACCCAAATTTATTACATGAGGCTTTTCTGTCAAACACATGAATCTCTCAAAATAACAGCTTTTTTAATTAATTTCTATCTATTAATCATATTCTTTAGCTTTTGGTTATAATAATCTATAAATAAAGAATATGCATAATCATAAACTAAAAATACTACTTCAAACAATAGTATTAAATACCATTGTTTAGGTACATATACAAATTGTCTCACGATAAAATAAACTATCGCCAAAACTACATTGGCATAAATCAATTTTAAAATATATTCTACATAAACAGGTCTATCTTGCTCAACTAGATACTTAATCAAGCCGTATACTCCAAATGTGAAAACATATATAATCCAATGAGCTTTATTACTAATCACTATAAATCCTAATACAACAGATGCAATATAAAATACCGCTCCCGTCTTAGGACCCCAGTTCATAATAATAACGGCAATCGGAAGAGATGCTAATCCTAATAGAAAAAGAGTATTTGTTTGAAGCACATTTAGCATAGCAAACAAAAGAACATCTACTGCCAACAGTATTCCTGAATATGCAATTTTTCTGCTCATATACTCACTCTCCCATATTATTTAAATTACTTCCTAGCAACAGCTTATGAAGTCTCCTCCAAAACATTCACAACATTGATCTGCACACCATAATTGGCATATTGTATCACAACAATCATCGCCACAACAGCAACAACAGCATCCATCTAAGTCATTTCTATTTCTTCTATTGTAGTTATATGAATTGCGATTGTAGTCATTTCTATATTGATTGTATTGATTATATGCATGGCTGTATTCTTCGTTAGTAGGTTCCATAGTAGCAGCTTTTGTAATGTACTCTTCACCTTCATCATAATATCCGATTTTCATAGCTGACAATCCAGTTAGATAGTACCATTCACTACATTTATCGCTTATTTTTTGAAGTAAATCATAAGCCTTTTGAAATTCTTTTTTCCCTATTAAAGATCTTATATCGCTAAAATTACCTTGATATACGTTACTGTACATTACTTTCACATCCTTTTTCTAATATATTTTTATATCTCAAGTAAACTCCAGAATAGATTATGTTATCGATAATAGATTTGTTAAATTCTAAATTTAAATCCTCTATATTTTTGGCGACCATTCCTAGAGACATACTTATCAATCTATCCACTTTATTTTTTAGCTGTTCCTTTTTATCTATATAATCTATAAATGGATTGTATCTACCCTTTTTGTAATCTTCATCCAAATCCTCATATGCATCTAATATATAAATATATTTGCCTAAATTAAAGCCTATCATTCTCAAATTTTCTTCGTATTGATCGTGTTTTAATGCGAAAATTTCACCCATTAAATTTCCAAATGTATTAGATACTCTATCTATACTATTTGATTTTTCACCTTCTAATTTTCTTAAGGCTTCTAATTGACCTTTTATATATTCTGACTTTTCAGGGTATTTTTCGTATGCTCGCTTTAATTTTGTCTTATAAAGATTATACGCCAATTTATCCTTTATACCTCTATCGTCATATAAGTTGTCTTCTAATTTGTAATACGATAAAAGTATATTCATACTAGCTGCATATTCTGTAATTTCATTTACTATTCTCATTTTTTTCTTTAATGGATTTGCTATACATCTCTCCTCTGTAATAGTTGACTTAACCTTATAAAGAGCGCTGAGAATTAATATTAAAAATGTAATGTCGTAATTTAATGAGAGCCTAGAAATTTCTCCGTGATTCTCCTTTAGATATTTACATAAACCACAGTAATATCCTTTGTAATAATCAAACTCTCTAAATGTCAAATCCATTTTATTTATTCTTATGTATCCAAACATTAGTGTTCACCTTTAAAATATATATTTTCTTATTAATAAGTATATCATCTTATAATATTTTTATTTATTACAATATATTAAGAAATCCTCTAATTTATATTATAATTTACAATATAAGGTATTTTTATATTTAATAAAGGTTGGTGATTATTATTACTCTACAACAATTAAAATATGTATTAGCTGTAGCTGACAAAGGTTCAATAAATGAAGCAGCTAAAAGCTTACTTATCTCTCAACCAAGTCTATCTAATTCTATAAAGGAGCTTGAACAGGAATTAAAAATTACTATTTTTGTCAGAACTAACAGGGGTATGACACTTACAAACGAAGGATACGAATTTATAGGATATGCAAGACAGGTTATACAGCAATACGAAATGCTAGAGGAAAAATACATAGGAAATAAATCCTCAAAGCAGCATTTTTGTATATCGACTCAGCACTATGGATTTGCCGCAAATGCCTTTATATCCTTAGTTCAAAAATTTGGTGGAGATCAGTATGAATTTACGATAAGAGAAACTAAAACATTCGAAATTATAGACGATGTAAAAAACCTTCGCAGCGAACTCGGAATTATATATTTAAGCAACTACAACAAAACTGTACTCCAAAAGCTTATCCGTGAAAGCAACTTAAAATTTGTATCCTTAATAGAAGCAAAGCCACATATATTTATAAGCGAAAATCATCCCCTAGCAAATAAAAAACTCGTTTCTTTGGAAGATCTAGATGAATATCCTTGCCTTTCATTTGAACAGGGAGTATATAATTCATTTTATTTTTCAGAGGAAATACTCAGCACTCGAAGCGTTAAAAAAAGCATAAAAATCAGTGATAGAGCAGCTATATTTGACTTCATGGTCGGACTAAATGGATATACAATATCTTCTGGCATATATCCTTCGTACTTTTTAAATGGAAGAAATATCATATCTATTCCTCTCAATGTAGATGAAGTTATAAATATCGGAATAATCATGCATAAGGATATAACTCTATCCCATCTAGGTCAGCTATATCTAGAAATACTAAAAAGCTTTTTTAATAATAAATAAAAAAAGCTATGTAGTTTAGATTTTTTTTTCTAAGCTACATAGTTTTTTTGTATTTAATAATTTTACTTATAATTATAATAAAAAATATATTTTTTAA
>NZ_JAXEWM010000008.1:0-5147 GCF_034113885.1 Intestinibacter sp. | reverse complement strand
ATAATAAAAAATACATTTATATATGTTGTTAAAATTGTGTAATAAGGTATAATATTATAGTAAACAGTTGAAACTATATAAAAAATTAAAGAAAAAAATATATGAAATATTAATTAAATACATAAAAGACTAACAAATCTAAGAAGAGGAGAGGTGATTATCGTGAAATTATATAATACATTATCACGTAAAAAAGAAGAATTCGTACCAATTGAAGAAGGCAAGGTGAAAATGTATGTTTGTGGTCCTACAGTATACAACTTTATACATATAGGAAATGCTAGACCTTTTATAATATTTGATACATTGAGAAGATATTTAGAATACAGAGGATATGATGTTACATATGTTCAAAACTTCACAGATGTAGATGATAAAATAATAAAAAGAAGTCATGAAGAAAACATTACACCAGAAGAAGTTGCTACTAAATACATAAAAGAATATTTTATAGATGCAGACGGATTAGGAATCAAAAGAGCAGACGTGCATCCTCAAGTAACAAACAACATAGAACAAATAATAGCTTTCGTAAAAGAACTAGAAGACAAAGGATATGCTTATGCAGTTAATGGAGATGTTTATTTCGACACTAAAAAATTCAAAGACTATGGTAAGCTTTCTGGTATAAAACAAGAAGAGCTAGAAGCTGGAGCAAGAATAGAAGTAAACGATCAAAAGAGACATCCAATGGATTTTGTTTTATGGAAAGCTAAAAAAGAAGGAGAACCAGGCTGGGCTAGTCCTTGGGGCGAAGGTAGACCAGGATGGCATATAGAATGCTCTGTTATGTCTAATAGATATTTAGGGGAAACTATAGACATACATGCTGGTGGACAAGACTTAAAATTCCCTCACCATGAAAATGAAATAGCACAAAGTGAAGCTAGAAGTGGAAAGAATTTCTCTAACTACTGGTTACACAATGAATATATAAACGTAAATAACGAAAAAATGAGTAAATCATTAGGAAACTTCTTTACAGTTAGAGAAATATCAGAAGTTTACGATTTAGCTGTAGTTAGATTCTTCATGCTATCTACTCATTACAGAAACCCAATTAACTTCAGCGACGAAATATTAAATCAATCTAAAGCAGGTCTTGAAAGATTATACAATGCTAAAGAAAGAGCTGAGTTTATAATAAGCAATCTTGGGGATACTAAGATGACAGAAGATGAAGCTAAGCTACAAGATGAATTAGCTGGATTTAGACAAAAATTCATAGATGCTATGGATGACGATGTCAATACAGCAGATGCAGTAAGTGCAATATTCGAATTAGCTAAATTCATGAACAGCAACATAACTGAAAATTCTTCAAAGGAATTTGCTCAAAAGGTATTAGCTGAATTCAATGAATTAACTGGTGTTTTAAACATAGTAAATGACAAAAAAGAAGAAATGCTAGACGAAGAAATAGAAAAATTAATAGCACAAAGAACAGAAGCTAAGAAGGCTAAAAACTTCCAATTAGCTGATGAAATCAGACAACAACTATTAGATAAGGGTATCGTCCTTGAAGACACAAGACAAGGCGTAAAATGGAAAAGAGCATAAAAATGGACAAAACTGAATTAATAACTATGTCACCTTTAGTTTTAGCATATTTAGGAGATACAGTTTATGAATCTTATATTAGAGAGCATCTAATAAGACAAAATATCAACAGAAAAGTAAATGATCTTCACAAATCAGCTATACAATATTCTAAAGCTAAGGCACAAGCGACAATAATACATGAATTACAGGATGAACTGACAGAAGAAGAGATCAGGATTTTCAAAAGAGGTAGAAATCAAAAGCCTCATACATCACCTAAAAATGCAGATATTATTGATTACAAATGTGCGACAGGCTTTGAAGCCTTGATAGGATATTTGTATCTAAGTGAAGATAGAGAGAGACTAGAATATATAGTCCAAAAAAGTATAGAAATTATAGAACGAGAAATATAATTAAAAACACCACTTTTAAGCATGCTTTAAAGTTTTGTAAGAAAGTGGTGTTTTTTTATAATGTATTTTTAGTGTATAATTAATTGGTGAAGCTATTTTATATGAAATTGCATTTTATAAAGTTTTTTTGCGAAAATATAAAGAAAGTTCACATATAAATTAAAAAATCTTTATATATTAAGTTTATAAATAAAAAAATAGGAGGATTTTATTATGAAAGTAAAATTATTAGCACATACACCAGAACCGGAAAAAGTAATATCTATGGCTGCTAAGCTATGTTATTCTCAAGTTGGTGTAGATGAAATAGAACAAAATTTAACTCCAGAAAGTATAAATAAATTTTTAAATATGCTAGTAAGTATTGGCCATGAATCGCCAATCGAGCACGTTACATTTACATTTGGAATTGAAGGAATATCAAGAAGCTGTTCTCACCAAATAGTGAGACACCGAATCGCAAGTTTTTCACAACAATCACAACGTTATGTAAAGCTTGACCAGTTTGAATATATAATTCCACCTGAAATAGAAAAAAACGAAGAAGCTAAAAAAATATTCATAGAATCAATGAACAAATGCCAAGAAGACTATGATAAACTAGTAGAAATATTATTTAAAAAGCATTATCAAGACTTACTAGACAAGGGAGTAAGTGAGAAGAAAGCTAAATCACAAGCTGAGAAAAAATCTATAGAGGATGCGAGATATGTATTTCCAAATGCCTGTGAGACAAAAATGGTATTTACAATAAATGCCAGAAGTTTGTATAATTTCTTCCATCATAGATGCTGCGAAAGGGCACAATGGGAGATTAGAGAATTAGCTACACAAATGCTAAAATTAGTAAGAGAGGTAGCTCCTACTTTATTTAGTAATGTAGGGCCAAGCTGCTTAAATGGACCATGTCCAGAAGGTAACATGTCATGTGGAAAAATAAAAGAAATAAGAGAAAAATTTAATAATTTATAGGCGGTGAAATTATTGGCAAATATAGAAGGTAGAAATCCTATCATAGAGGCTTTGAGAAGTGATAGGGCAATAGATAAGATAATGATATCAAATTCATCTAAGGAAGGGTCTATCAAAAAAATAATAGGTATGGCTAAAGAAAAGAACATAGTTATACAATATGTTGATAAACACAAATTAGATGAAATAAGTACAAGTCATTCACATCAAGGTGTAATAGCAGTAGTAAGTGATTACAAGTATTATGAGCTAAGTGATTTATTGGAAATAGCAAATAAAAAGGGTGAAGATCCATTTTTTATTATACTAGATGAAATAACAGATCCCCATAATCTTGGTACGATAATAAGAACAGCAGATGCGGTTGGAGCTCACGGTGTAATCATACCAAAGAGAAGATCAGTTCATATTACTTCTGTAGTAGCAAAAGCTTCAGCAGGAGCAGTTGAATATGTTCCAGTATGTAAAGTAACCAATATAGTAAATACTATAAAGCAATTAAAAAAAGAAGGTCTTTGGATAGCAGCAGCAGACATGGATGGAGAGGTTTTCTATGAACAAAATTTAACAGGTCCAATAGGATTAGTAATTGGTAGTGAAGGATTTGGGGTGTCTAGATTAGTTAAACAAAATTGTGATTTTGTAGTTAAGATGCCGATGATAGGAAATGTATCATCTCTAAATGCGTCAGTTGCAGGCGGAATATTGTTATATGAAATTTTTAGACAAAGAATGAAGAAGGATTAATGGCTAAGAAAAAACATAAATCGTATTTAATTGTAGATGGTTACAATATCATAAATGATTGGGAAGAATTAAAGACATTGGCAAGCGAAGATTTAGATGCTGCAAGAGAGAGGTTAATACACTATATAATTGAGTTTGCGCAATATAATGGCAAAAAAGCAATCGTTGTTTTCGATGCTTACAACGTAAAAAATAGCAGGGAAAAGGTTGAAAGAAGAAAATATATAACTATTGTATACACAAAAGAACATCAAACTGCGGACAGTTATATAGAAAAATTTATAAGTACATTATCTAAATACGATAAAATTCAAGTGGCTACTAGTGATTATGCAGAGCAACAAATTATTTTAGGAAAAGGTGCAACTAGAATTTCTGCAAGGGAATTAAAAATTTATCTTGACGAAACTTTGACGAAAATAAAAGAAAAACAGCGAGATAATACGAAAAAAATTCAGCGAAATTTCTTGGAAGATAGATTAGATGATACAACTTTGTCGAAACTTGAGAACATTCGTAGAAAGCATTGAAAATACTGGATTTGTTGAGCTATAATATAACTATAGGAAACTTGTAAATGGGGGAGATTTCATGTTACTGGCTAAAGATAATGATAGAGATTATAACTATTATGAGAATTTGGATAATAGTCAACAAGATGAATATAATATAGTATTAAAAGCGAATAAAGGGGATAAAATAGCATTAGAATACATTATATCTAAATATAAAAATTTTGTAAAAGCAAAAGCTAAGTCATATTTTTTAGTAGGAGCTGATAAAGAAGATATAATTCAAGAGGGTATGATTGGTTTATATAAAGCTGTCAGGGATTTTGATGGAACAAAGACAAATTCCTTTAAATGCTTTGCTGAAATATGCATAACTAGACAGATAATAACTGCTATTAAAACTGCAACAAGACAAAAACATATACCTCTAAATTCATATGTATCATTGAATAAACCTATCTATGATGAGGAATCAGATAGGACGCTTTTGGACATAATAGCAACAAGTATAGTAACTGATCCAGAAGAATTAATAATAAGCAAAGAAGAACTAAAAAATATCGAAGATAAGATGAATGAATTATTAAGCGACTTGGAATTAGAAGTATTAGGACTGTATTTAAGTGGCAAGTCATATCAATATATTGCTAACATACTTAATAGAGATGTTAAATCCATTGATAATGCACTACAAAGAGTTAAGAGAAAATTAGAAAAACATCTTGAAAACAGAAATAATTAATAGTAAAATGCTTATTGTAAACACTTTAATCATATTAAATTATTTAGGAGGTAATTCAAAATGGCAAAGGCTAAATATGAAAGAACTAAACCACATGTTAATATAGGAACAATCGGTCACGTTGACCACGGTAAAACTACATTAACAGCTGCAATAACAAAAACATTATTTGACAGATATCAATTAGGAGAAGCTGTAGATTTCGCTAACATAGAT
>NZ_JAXEWM010000007.1:0-6077 GCF_034113885.1 Intestinibacter sp. | reverse complement strand
CAGAATTACAAAATACTGTTTAACATATGATATAATTCCTTATACAATTAATTTTCAAAAATGAAGAATAGAGGAGCTAAAGCTAAATACTGCTCCTCTATTTTTTATCTAGTTAAAATGAAGTACATTTAACACATGCATAATTGTTCCTACGCTAAGACATCTCTCGTCTATATCAAAATCAGCCGTATGTATAAGAGAAGTTATGCCCTTTTCTTTATTTCCACAGCCGACATGAAAAAACGCACCCTTACAGTTTTCGAGGAATAGAGAAAAATCCTCTGCTCCCATAGATGGATAGTCCTTATACACAAAGCTATCCTCTCCCAAAAATTCCTCTGCATTTGACTTAACGATATCGACCATTTCTCTGTCGTTTATAAGCGCATCATATCCTCTTCTCGCTCTCAACATAAATTTCGCCTCACATCTATATGCAGCTGCTGTATTTTCAACTATTTCAGTAGCTCTTTTTACCATAAAATCTCTTTCCTGTTTGTTTAAAGTTCTAAGTGTACCCTGTATCTCCACGTGATCACAGATTACATTTCCGGCATCTCCACCTTCGATTTTGCCTAAAGTCAAAACTCCCATCTCGTGTGGAGCTAAATTTCTACTAACGATGCTCTGAAGTGATGTTATTATCTGCGCCGCTGCAACTAGAGCGTCTATACCATTTTGTGGATAAGCTCCATGGCCTCTCTTTCCATTTACCTCGATTAAAACTGAATTACTGCTCGCGTTTAAAGTATCGTACTTAGATTCTATTTTTCCGACCTCTAAGTACGCTTGAACATGTGCTCCAAACATGAAATCTACATGTGGATTTTCCATAAGGCCATCATCAATAAAATACTTAGCTCCTCCACCCTTTTCCTCGGCAGGCTCGAAGAAAAATTTTACATTTACGTTTAATTCATCCTTCATCTCGTATAGCATTTTGCAGGCACCGATTAACATAGTCGTATGCGCATCGTGACCACACGCGTGCATTACTCCCTTATTTTGTGATTTATATGTGCTTTCCTTTTTTTCTTCTATTGGAAGTGCATCTATATCAGCTCTAATTCCTATAGTAGCCTTTGCGTTTTTAGTGTATATATACGCCATAATTCCTCTATGGTGTTCAAACTCCATGTAATCTATGCCTATTTCATCTAAATATTTTTTTATTTTATTCTTTGTCACAAACTCCTCCATAGCCAACTCAGGAGTTCTGTGGATATCCCTTCTTATATCTATTAAATAATCTAAAATTTCATTTCCCCTTTTTACAACATTATCTTTTAACAAGCAAATCGCTCTCCTTTTTAAATAATTATATTCTTTAAATTATATGTTAAATAATCACCTTTATCTTATAATTATAGTAAATTTTAGACCAAAGTAATGTTCTTTTTAAAATATGTAAATACTTATATATGATATAATTTTATTAAATTATATTATTTCGAGGTGATTACAATGAAGGTTATAGATTTAACTCATACTATCAAATCAGATATGCCTGTATTTCCTGGGACAGATCAGCCTAAATTAGATCCTGCAAGTACTTTGGAAAAGGACGGATTTAGAGAGACTTTACTTACTATGTATTCTCATACTGGAACTCATATGGATGCTCCATACCATGTTAGAGATGAAGGAATAACTTTAGATAAATTTCCTGCTGATAAATTTGTCGGAAAGGCTTTAATAGTCGACTGTTCTGATTTAAAAGAGGGCGATACTATAGGAATTTCTTATATAGATAAATATAAAGATATAATTGATGAAGCAGAATATGTAATATTTAAAACTGGCTGGGAAAAATACTGGGATGAACAAAAATACTTCGGAAACTTCCCTGTTATAGATGAAGAAGTAGCTGATTATTTAATAAAAAAAGGTAAAAAAGGAATTGGTCTCGATGTTATTTCAATTGAGCCTATTGCAGAGGAAAAATTACCTATGCACCACAAGATTTTAAAAAACAATCTAGTAATAATAGAAAATCTCTGTAATTTAGACTCTGTAGGAAATCAATTATTTACATTTTGCGCACTTCCTTTAAAATACGAAAACTCTGATGGAGCCTCAGTTAGAGCCATTGCTATTTTAGATTAAAATGTTAAAAGGGATATACAATTATATTGCTATCCCTTTTAATTAAAATCTTCTAATGCTGGTATGAATATAGGTCTTCCCTGACCATCTATCGTGCATTCAAACTGATATACAGGTTGATAAAATCCCTTGCTATCCATCTTATATTGCAATTTTACACTTCTAACTATTATAGAATTTATGTTGTACAATTCATAAGAATTAAATTTACCTGATTTCAATCTATCATATGCTTCCTTTTGGCTTATAATATTGTATTCGCCGTAATTACGTTTATTAGAAGTATATACCTTTTTCTTATCGATATTTCCGTCGTTTAGCTCTACATCACTAGTTAAGCTTACATTTGACATATCGTATATGTAGTTGTAACTGCAGCTTAGATTCCCAAATTTTTGTGTATTATAATCATTTTTTATCTTAAATCCTGCTCCTACCATCAAAACAATCGGCAATATACATAGAGCTAATTTTATAAATCTCCATTTAACCTCTTCCTTAGAAACGACTAATAAAATCGACATAATCAAACAATAACCTATTACAGAGCCTAAAAAATTATTTAATATATCGTCGACTTCAAAAATCCCTCTTTTAGTTATGTACTGAGTAAGCTCTATTCCAAGAGTAAATAAAAATGATAAACTCAAGCTCCAATAAAATTTCTTAAATCTATCATTAAAAATCGGAAGTAAAAAACCAAGCGGAACAAACATCAATATATTCAATATTATGTTTCTCCAATAAGCTTTTGAATAATTATTCCACGCTTCTATATATGAACTAAATAAATGTAAATTCGCATGCTCATACACACCAGGTCTCACAAATATAGTGGCACCGATAACTACTATTACATAACAAAACAGCATGCAAAATACTACTACTCTTTTTATATCAAATTCGATATGATTTTTTAGTATTTTTCTAAAAAATATCAAATATACTACTCCAATAAAAACTAGGCCCATTACGCCTAATATCAAATATTCCTTTGCCAAATTAAAAACTTGAAAAAGTCTCATCAGCATCCCTCCATTGTCTAATTCTTTTCTTATTATAAACCCTTTTATATACATATACATTAAAATTTTCTTAATTTAGATTAATTTATTTTTTAAATTTAGACATGAAAAAAGGATGCGCCGCCACATCCTTTTCTCGGGGAGTTATTACTAAAAAAATCATCAAAAAAATTATTTTAAGTTAGCTATTTAAGTTTAAATAACTTTCTAGAAATTAACTAGCTTTATCATTTACTATGGTTATATAATAATCCTCTTTCCTTAAATTAACCTTAATTATAATTAAGTTTTTTAATTTTTATTATTAATCTATAATATATCCGTTATCTCTAAGAGTAGTTTTTGCTTTTTGTATACTTTGTTTTTTAACTAAAATATAATCTGTATCGTATGTAGAAACAGTAAATATTCCTATTTTACTATCAGCTAATATCTTTGATATCTTAGATATAATACCTATCAACGAAAAATCTAGTGTTCCCTCTATTCTAAATCCAACCCAGCCATCGTCTAACTTCAAAGCAGCCTTTGGAATAGACTCACTTTGGCAAACTAGAGAAAACTCATTGTCTGTTTTACCTATAAATAAAAACTCATCATCAAAATTAATATCTGAAATTTTCTCAACTTGACATATTGCAAATTCCTTATCGATAATTTTTAACTTCATATGTTTTCCTCCGAAAAAATTATTTACTCCCCAAAATTATCCCAATAAATATATTTTACGTTTATCTAGACAATTTCATACCTTATTTAATATTATAATCATTTTTGTAATTTAATGTAGCTTCTCCCCTAATTTCTTTGGCTAAAAACACGCTTATTATCAAAGCTGCCGAAATATCGGCTATAGGTTGGCTTAACCAAACACCCTTCATTCCCATAGCTTTTGATACTACACTTATAATTGGAATAAATAATATAACTTGTCTTAGCAAAGTCAAAAATATAGAACACTTAACTCTTCCTATCGACTGGAAATATATCGGTCCAAGTATACAAATTCCAACTAACGGCATAGTAGCTAAATATATATTCATACCACTTAGACAAATTTCCTGTAATTCTATATCCTTCGTAAATATACCGACAAACATATCTGGATAAATTTTAATTAATAAAAGTCCTAAAGTTAAAAACACAACCGCTGTAAATAACCCCTGCATCAATATATTTTTAGCTCTAGCAAATTCTTTAGCACCGTAATTGTAAGCTATCAAGGTCTGCATACCCTGACTCAGCCCAAATATAGGCATATAAAACATCAACGATATCGATGTAATAGCAGTCATCGCTCCTATTGCCAAGTCTCCACCATATGCATGCAAGAATTTATTTGTAACTAGATGTATAAATCCAGTCACAATTTCCATACAAAATGGTGTAGCCGCCACAGTCAAAATAGCTACTATAACCTTTCTGTCCAATCTTACATTTTCCAACCTTAACTTTATATTTGATTTTCCTCTAGTAAAATAGTAAGTCGTCCATGCAAAATTGATAAACTGACATATAACAGTCCCTATTGCCGCACCCTTTATTCCAAATCCGAAATAAAATATAAACATCGGGTCGAAAACCAAATTAAGCAAAGAGCAAGTTATCATAATTGTAGCAGCAAGCTTAGGTCTGCCGTCAGCCCTTATAGCTGCATTCAAGCTAAATCCAGCTAAATTTATAATAGAGCCCATAAGCATTGTCGCCATGTATTCCTTTGCATAAATAATAGTATTATCGCTTGCCCCAAATATATATAAAATTTGATCTATAAACACAATGCATACCATCATAGATACAATCCCACCTAGAATTTCAAGTGCAAATGTGCTTCCTAAAATTCTCTCAGCTTGTTTTATCTCGCCTCGACCTAATTCTATAGATATATTCGTGCTACCTCCAACCGACACAGCAATTCCAAACGCTCCTATTAGAGTAAACACAGGCATCGTAACTCCAAGACCAGATATAGCATATGCTCCTACTCCCTCCATCGAACCTATAAAAGCCCTGTCGACTGTGTTGTACAAGCAAGTCACGAGCATAGCCAATATAGCTGGTATAGAGTATTTAAATAGTAATTTACTTATATTGTCCTTCGCTAAATTGTCCATAATAACACTCCTACCTAACCATATCGTAAGTTATACAAACTGGCTTTTTAGTTCTAGGATCTTCTACTATCTCGCTATCTATATTAAAAAGCTCTCTTAGATTTTCCTTTGTCATGACCTCTTCTGGAGTTCCCTCACAGCAAATTTTCCCCTTTTTTATGCCTATCATATGGTGTGCAAATCTAGCTGCATTATTTAGCTCGTGTATTACCATTACTATTGTAGTGTTGTATTTTTTGTTTAATTCGTCTAGCACCTCCAATACCTCTAATTGATGAGCTAAATCTAGATAAGTTGTCGGTTCATCTAAAAGCAGTATATCCGTCTTTTGTGCTAAAGCCATAGCTATCCAAGCTCTCTGTCTTTGACCTCCAGATAAATCCTCTATTTTTCTGTTTTTAAATTCATATATTCCTGTAGCTTTTAACGCCCAGTCAACTATCTCTTTATCTTCTTTTTTATCTGATCTAAAACCACTTTTATGTGGAAATCTTCCATAGGCGATCAGTTCCTCTACCGTCAATCCATTCGGCGCCTGTGGACTCTGAGGTAAAACAGCCATATTTTTTGCAATCTCCTTAGTACTTTGTTTCTTTATGTTTTTAGAATTTATATATATATCTCCACTTTTTGCAGTTAAAATCCTAGCTATCGTCTTTAGAATCGTCGATTTACCGCAGCCATTTGCACCTATAATCGTAGTAATTTTTCCTTTTGGTATTTCTAAATTTAGGTTTTCTACTATATCTACATTTCCATAAGAAATATTTATATTTTTTGTCTCTATTGAATTTGTCATAAACATCCTCCTCAGCAATTAATTTGTCTTTAT
>NZ_JAXEWM010000006.1:0-5874 GCF_034113885.1 Intestinibacter sp. | reverse complement strand
TATAAGCTTCTTTTACTTCATCTATATTTCTAGTACGCTTGTATTGATTATCTTCCCAAGTTGTACATAGGTGACCTTCTATTACAAAGCTTTCTCTAGGATATTTTTTTAGTGCATTTCCTACGTAGCTTCTGACTTCCGGATTTGAGTTGTATATATCTATATAGTTTATGCCTTCTTTGATTGCTGTATCTATCATTTTAGTTACTTCTTCTTGAGTTTTTTTCTCAAATCCTTCTCCGCCAAGTCCTACTTCACTTACTTTTATATTTGTTCTTCCTAATGTTCTATATTTCATAATCGATTCCCCCTCTAATATAACTTTACTCTATGAAGTTAACTTTAAGTCAAGGGATTTATTTTAAATCTTTTATATTTTTATTTATAAAATCGAATACTTAAGGTTGCAATTTCTACCATTTATTTTATAATACATAATGTAATAACATATATAGAAAGGACTTTTGATTATGCCAGCTTGGAGTTTTCATATTAAATTAGCTACAGATATTTCAAATGTTTTAAAATTAAACGAAGAAGAAGAAAATCTATTTATATTAGCAAACTTAATTCCAGATATAAAATCAGGGTATTTAATACCTATGAAGGATACAGTTGAATCTAGGTTCTCTCATTATTATATTTACGAAAATGAATTATGTCTGCCTGATCTTGAAAAATACAGAAAAGTATATTGGAATAAAGACGATATCGTATCAACAGGAATTTACTGCCATTTATTATTGGACTACTATCTAAATGGCATGCTTAAAAACGACTATTTTATTTACAATGATAAAAATATAATAACAGGGATGAAGACAGTAAACGGCGTATTTAACGGGACTAAAGAGGACTGTATTAAATTCAAGCACAAAAACTTCAATATAATTGCAAAATCATTGGGAGTAAAAAGCAAATTTATCTTCCCTAAAGAAGATATAACAATTAAAACAGATGATGGAAATTACACGATTACGCCTAAAGATATCGAAGCTACAGAAAAGTGGATTTTTGATAATTACAAGGATCAGATAAATGAATTTCCTCAAAACGAACTGCTTACAGAAGAAGAACTAGACACTTTCTTCAAAGATTCATCTGACTTTGTATTAAAACATATACGCTAAAAAAAAGAGATACTTAAAATAGATCTTAAAATCTATCTTTCGTATCTCTTTTTTATCTGAAACTAAGCTGCTTTATTATGTTCTACGTGTTTTTCTTTATTTGCTTTTACAAAGAATGCTACTGCAAATAATACTGCTACTGCAACACCGATTATGTTACCTACTTGTGCTGGTAATCTAAATCCTTCTGGTGCTTGCATTATATAACTGAATGTTACAGCTGTCATATATATCGCTGGAGCTACTGTTACCATGTAGTTCTTGTTGTTTTTAAGTAAGAACATACTTCCTGTCCACAACATTATCATCGCTAATGTTTGGTTAGCCCATGAGAAATATCTCCAAATTATGTTGAAATCTATAAATGTAAGAGCTACACCTACTGCAAATAGTGGTATTGCTATCATAAATCTAGAGCTCAATTTATCTTGTTTTATATTGAATGAGTCAGCTATTGTAAGTCTTGCACTTCTGAATGCTGTATCACCAGATGTTATAGGACAAGCTACAACACCTAATACTGCAAGTACTGCACCTACTGGTCCAAGTAGAGTTATTGACATTTCATTTACACCTACTGCTGGAGTACCTCCATAAATTGCTTGTAATTGAGGTTCACCGTGGAAGAATGCCATTGCAGCTGCTGCCCATATTAAAGCGATTATACCTTCTGCAACCATCGCACCATAGAATACTGGTCTTATTTCTCTTTCGTGTTCTACACATCTAGCCATAAGTGGTGATTGTGTAGCATGGAATCCTGATATAGCACCACATGCTATAGTTATAAATAAGTATGGGAATAATGGTTTTCCATCTGGATGGAAGTTTTGTAAAGTTATTTCTGGTATTTGATAACCTTTGACAATCAATCCACCTGCTATACCAACTGCCATTAATATAAGTGCTGCACCAAATAATGGATATATCTTACCTATAATCTTATCTACTGGAAGTACAGTTGCCAATATGTAATATACAAATATTACTGCAACCCAGATTTGTGTATTTACATTAGTTAAAGTATTTAAAAGTCCAGCAGGTCCTGTTACAAATACTACACCTACAAGTACTAGTAAAACTACACTAAATACTACCATTATTTTTCTAGCACCTTCACCTAGATATATACCAACAAGCTCTGATGCTGATACACCTTTGTTTTTAAGTGATAAGTAACCAGATAAGAAATCATGTACACCACCTGCAAATATTGTACCAAATACAATCCATAAAAAGGCTGCTGGTCCAAATAATGCACCTTGTATTGCACCAAATATAGGTCCTAAGCCTGCTATGTTCAAGAATTGAATTAAGAATATCTTCTTCCAATTCATAGGAACATAATCTACACCATCTTCCATTGATAGTGCTGGAGTTTGCAAAGAGTCATCTATTCCAAATACTCTTTCAACAAACTTACCATAAACAAAATAACCTAGAATTAAAACTATTATTGCTCCGAAAAAGCTAATCATAACAAATCCCTCCCAAATATATTTTTTTTATTAAACATAAAGTTTAAATATAATGTATAATTATTTCCTTTTGTACTTATATAATAATACTTATATATATAGATAGTATTTTGATTGTCATGAAATAACATTTTTTGCGACATGAAATACATTTATTTGGTAATAAAATGCATGAAAACAATTTTAGGAAAATTCGATTATAATCGTTTTTTGCATTGAATATAATATCGTTATGTGAAATAATGTATATGTAAATTTAAAATATAAATAATAAAAAGGAGAATGTTTTTTGAAAAAAAATAATTACGGTGAACTGGAAGTTGTGCTTCTTAGTAAATAAGGGGTTACAACGATTTAACTCCTTATTTGCTAAGTTATCGAAAAATAACTTATAAATAAAGGAGACAACTAAATTGAAATATAAAAACGCAAAAAATATATTACCAGAAGAATTGATAAGCCAAATACAAAAATATATCCAAGGCGATATTATCTACATTCCTATACAGAGAAATAAAGTTTCTTGGGGCGAAAAAAGCGGTGCCAAAGACGCCATTCACTCTAGAAATAAAGAAATTTTTGAGCTTTACAACAAAGGCTACAGCTTAGAGGAGATTCAAGGTATTTTTAATTTGTCAGAATCTAGCATCAGAAAGATAATCTCTAAAATGAAAAAATCAAATCTTTGTCTAGGAGGTAGTGAAAATGAATGATACAACTTTTGAAAAATTACAGCTAAACGATTTAAAGGAGCTAGTCAAAATATACTGTGTTAGCTCTCTAGGAAAGGAGCTTATAGATAAATTGACTCCTAAAAAGAATATCAGTGCTGTAAAAAACATGTTAAACGAAAACAACGAAGCTAGAAATATATTAAAAAACAGCAACCATATTCCACTAGAAGGTGTATTTAATTTACATGGTGTAATAGATAAGGTCGAAAAAGGAATGGTTTTAAATCCAGAAGAGCTTATGAAGGTCGAAGCTTTCTTGAGAGGTTGCAAAAAAATCAAAAATTTCATGAATGACATGAGCTTCTATGGAGAAACTCTATCATCCTATGCCTTGAATATAACAGAATTAAGCTCTATAGAAGAGGAAATCAACTACTGCATAAAATCAAATAAAATTGACTCTAACGCTTCTAGTGAATTAAAGAAAATTCGCCGAAATATAGATATATGTCAATCTAAGATAAACGATAGACTTAATAAATTCTTAACTTCAAGCTCAAATAAAAAATATATACAGGAATTTCTAATATGTAAAAGGGACGAAAGATATGTAATCCCGATTAAAGCAAATTATAAAAACGAGGTAAAAGGCGTCATCTTAGACACCTCCTCAAAGGGAAGCACTGTATTTATAGAGCCTGAAAATATATCTAAATTCAGCTCAGAGCTTATCTCTTTAAAATCAGAGGAGGCTATTGAGGAATACAAGATTTTATCGTATTTGACTGAGTTGATTTTCGAAAAAATCCAGGAGATAAAAATAAATATCGAGGTCATAGCCAACTACGATATGATTTTCGCAAAGGCAAAATACAGCTTAAACAACAGCTGTATAACACCAAAAATAAACAATACTGGATATATAAAGCTAAAAAAAGCTAAGCATCCACTACTAAAAGGAGATATAATCCCACTCGATTTTGAAATAGGTAAAAACTACAGAAGCTTGATAATAACAGGTCCCAATGCAGGTGGCAAGACCGTAGCATTAAAGACAGTCGGCGTGCTGACTCTTATGACTCAATGTGGATTTGATATACCTGCTGAACAAGGAACTGATATATCTATTTTTGAAAATATATTTGTAGATATAGGCGACAACCAAAGCATAGAAAATGCGCTTAGTACATTTTCTTCTCATATTCAAAATATAGCCTCTATAATAAACAAAAGCAATAAATCAACACTCGTCCTATTAGATGAAATAGGCAGTGGAACAGAACCAAATGAAGGTGCTGCACTTGCAATCGCTGTATTAGAAGAGCTATACGAAATGGGATGTATAACAGTAGCATCTACCCACTACGGCGAGCTGAAAAAATACGCCAAATTACATCCTGACTTTGAAAATGCAGGTATGATGTTTGACAAAGACACTCTAGAACCTCTTTACAAGCTGACTATCGGCCATTCTCAAAGCAGTAATGCATTATTTATTTCTAAAAAAATGGGAATTAGAGATAAAGTGCTTAAAAAGGCAAACGACTATATAAACAACAAGGATTACGATATAAAATTAGTCGACGATAGAAGGATAAGAAAACAAAGCGATGTAGATAACATACCTAGCAAGGTTTACGATTACGAAATCGGGGATAAAATAAAACTTTTAGATAAAGACGATTACGGTGTTATCTACACTCCTATAGATAAATTTAATAATTTAGAGGTTTTATATAAGGATGAGTTTATAACAGTAAATGTAAAAAGAACTGAGCCTTATCTAAAGGCAAAGGATTTATATCCTGAAGGCTACGATTTAAACAGCTTATTCGTTTCTTTTGAAGATAGAAAATTAGAAAAGGATATAGCTAGAGGATCTAAAAAAGCCCTTAAAAAAATTCAAAAGGAAATCAAAAGCAAAAAACAATAGAATATTTAAGAGGTTGTTGTAAGGTGACAACAACCTCTTTTTTAACAATTCTCTTTTAAAATTTTTCTGACATACTTAAATCCATCAGAAAATTTCTCAAAACTTTTCTCAAACTCACAATCGAGCTTGCATATGACTGTCCAGATTCCATTTTTCTTGTACATAGATACAATCTTATCTCCATCTACCCATCTGTATATACCATTTGATTTTTCATATATCCAATCTAAATTCGAGTTTACTTTTGCCATATCATTTAAAATATCTATCGCTTCTTTATATCTTTTTTCAGGATCTAAACTCAAGCATTTTTCAGTTATTTCAATCAATTGCCTTGGTATATGGGGGTAGTACTTTTTTCTAGTTGGAAAACTTCCATTTACTATAGATATTTTTAAATCGTTTAAATTCTTGCTTTTTTTTACCTGTCTATTGTACTCCTCTTCGCCATTGCACATCCTATATAGAGTATTTCCAAATTGGTATATATCTACATAGACATCTACCTTAGAGCTGTAGCACTGCTCAGGTGCAATATGCTTGTAGTAGACGTTTTTTAATTTTCCGATGCCATCTGAATTTATATTTATCGACGACCCGAAGTCGGTCAAAACTGCGCAGCCGTTTTTATCAATCAGTATGTTGCTCGGCTTTATATC
>NZ_JAXEWM010000005.1:0-13922 GCF_034113885.1 Intestinibacter sp. | reverse complement strand
ATTCTTCCGGTATCTCTTGAATATCGTCGTTTGATGTTACTTTTAATAATAAATCAGTATAATTATTTCCCTCTAACATATATTCCTCCAATTTCTAAAATTCTGTTATTATAAATTCTTTAGCATCTCATCGTTTAATATACCTTCAACTAATTTAACAAATTCTTTATTATTTTTTATCTCAGCTTCTTTATTTTCGCATTGTTGTAAGATTATATTGAATTCATCTTCTATATTTTTTAATAGGTTATCCACAAAGCTCGCTTTTATATTATTTAAATTAGCCTTCATAGATTGAACTTCATCTGAAAATTTATCTGTAATCACATCTAATAATTTACTGATAGTATTACCTAGAATCATTTTTAAGTTAGATTTATCAGATGAATTTGTGACTTCTCCTGAGAACTTAGAAGATATTTCATTTAAATAATCTTGTACATCGATTTTTATAATTGGAAAATTAATATCGTTTATTGTCTTTTGAGCTAACATCTTAAAATATCCAGCATCGTAATTTTCATCTGCTGTATCAAATTGATCTACTACTATATTTAAAAGCCTTCTCTTTAAATCTGATAGATTAACTGCTTTATCGAAGGTTTTTTCTATTGTAGTTATAGATTCATTTGCAAAGTTTCTTATATTTTCAAGAGCATCAGAAGCATCTAAATAATAATATTGTTCTTCGTAACAATAGCTTTCTGGTCGGCTAGTTCCCCAAGTAGACGGTTTATACCATACAGATGTAGACACCCTATAAGTTTCCACATGTGTTATAGTACCAGTTTTTTCACTTATATTTGAATATTCTCTGCTGATTTCCCTTAGCTCTCCTACTCCTTCTAATCTATTTTTTTCCATTGTTATATTTAAATCTCCAAATATACCTTCTAACTCAGCTTTTATATCGTTAATTTGATGCTGCATACTTTTTTTCTTATTTTCTAATTCATTTTTATCATTATCACTTAAAAGATTTATTCTCTTATTGACTGTGTCTAATATATTGTTTAATTCTATTTTCAATTCATTTTTTACATTAGGTATAAATGTATTTGCTTTTTGTATTAGTGTTTTTTCTTTTTCTTCTACTACTTCTTCAAATATAGCTTTTACTTCATCGATATTTCCTATTTTATTTAGCCAATCATTATCTATTTCATCTGTATAATTTAAATTTTCATATACATTTTGTTCTTCTTCATTGTAATTCTCTATTTGTTTTTTAGACATGTTATATGTCATAGATGATACAATTACAGGTTCTTTACATTCCTGTAAAATTTTAATTATATTTTCTTTATTAACTGCCGTTTTATATCTATCGATTATCTTATTAAATTCATCTTTTGCTCTCTTTTTTAGTCTTTTTTGCACATCTATATATGCTTCTTCTAATGTATCACAATCCCATAAAGTATCTATTATGGCACTATCCTGTTGACTTGCTATAAGAACTATCCTTTGTACACCCTTTTGAGGAAGTTGAGATGTAAGTAATTCCATTTCATGTGCTTCTAAAAAAGGTACTGATTTACTTAGAAAAAATACTACATCACACATTTCTATAAATTGCTTCGTTTTATCAGTTCTAGATATAATAGGGTCATTTAATCCAGGAGTATCTACTATTGATATTTCTTTTAACTCTTCTTTATTCATATACAATTTTACACTTTTTACTAATGGAGTTAATTTTCCATCTTCTCCTATATAGGTATTTAATTCTCCTATCAAATCTTCATATGAATCAAATTTTATTTTTTCATTTTTATTTTTTATGTATGTATATGGGTCTATATTATTGTTTTTCACCATATTTATAATTTCTTTAGATACCATATATTGATTTAAGTTTGAGTCTACTTTTGCATCTCGTTCAATTATTTTCCATTCAGATTCTGTATAGTACTCTATTTCTATATAGTTTTCATCGCTATATTCTATTTTTGTAAGAGTTGCTGTCTTTGGTGTTGCGGCTTTAGGAAGTATCTCCTTACCATTAAATATAACTGTATTTAAAAATGATGATTTTCCTACTTTAACTTGTCCTATAATTCCTATGTTTAGTTTTCTATCTTCTCTGTAAAATTCGTCTATTTTTAGTTTAAAATTGTTTTTTATTTGTTTTAATGGTGTTATATCGTAATTTATTATATTTTTATCTAAATTATTACAAATTTTATATAAATTTTTATTTATATTATCAAACTTTCTATCATTTATATTAAACATACTA
Organism: Intestinibacter sp.; assembly: GCF_034113885.1. Taxonomy (GTDB): domain Bacteria; phylum Bacillota; class Clostridia; order Peptostreptococcales; family Peptostreptococcaceae; genus Intestinibacter. The sequence continues at coordinate 11,680 of NZ_JAXEWM010000005.1, read as the reverse complement.
TACCTCTATTTACTATTTAATTTTTTCAAATTCACAATTTATAAATTTATTATTTTCTTCTATACTTTTATTTTCTAATTTAAACATATATCCTATAATCCTTGTTTTCCCTTTCCAATCTCTACTGCTTCGACAACAACAATCTTCAAATATACTATTTAATACTTTGCTATTATTCAATTTAATAGCATAATCATTAAATCTAGAATCTAATAATTTACATTGTTTAAATATACTTTGATTGATATATGAATCTTTCATTTTAATCATAGAATCATATCTAAAAGATATATTATCTATAAATTCACAATTATATAACTTTGATTTTAAAAATTTTAACATAGAACATTCCTCCGCTATAGAAACCTCATCATATTTTAAATCTATTATACAATCAATAAATTTAACATTTTTAAATTCACAATTATTAAAAATCATTATATGATAAACTTTATTTATCAATATCGTCCTTTCATCTATAAATTTGCAATTTTTTATTTCACAATTTTCAAAATAAGTATTACTTAAATCAATTGGTGTTATTCTATCATGTATAGCCATATATTCATATGTGTCATCTTTTCTATAATGATAAATATAATTAACTTTTATATTCTCAAAACAGCAATTTATAAATTCTATATTTTTACTATTTCCTTTAATTCCTAAAATCCCATTAAAATGACAATTCACAAATTTTATACTATTGAAATGATATTTATCTAAATTTATATATCCTTCATTTAATCCAATATCCTCTATATTATTTACATTAAAATAATAATTCATATTTATATTAAATTTTTCATTTTCTTCTACAATATACATTGATGGAAAGTTTCCACAAACTTTACGTTGTATTTCAAATTTAGATTTTAAATTTTTACATGTCATATCTAAAGTATAGTTAAGTAATATTACATCATCCTTATCATTTTGATTTATTTTTTCAAAATCATAAAATACTTTTTCTTTAAAAACTCTATTAATATGATGTTTATAATTTTCAATATTTTTATTCTTTATTTTAAATACATATTCGGGTTTATTTTCTAATATAGCATTGCATAAATTCATTAATTCGTTAATTTGCTCTAATTTAAATCCCATAATAAAATAAATTTCACTTAAATATTCTAATATTTGATCATTAGCTTTGCCTTTTATATTTGCACAAATTAAAGAATCTACTACAAATACATCCATATACTCTTTAATAACTTCTATACAATTGCTAATTTGTGATCCATTCATAATCATAGTATTAGAATATATATTTTCTATATCTAAACTTTTATTAGAAAATCCTTCAATTAATCTACTAATATACATAATTTGACTATTTTTTATATCTTCTTTATTATCGAACATTAACAACGAACTTAGTAAATACAAATAGTTCTTTTGAATATACTCATTTTCATCTTTTAATATATGATCTTTAAAAGCATTTTGTTTAGCTGCACCTCTAAAATAATTGAAGTCTATTTCTTTAGTTTTTTCATTCTTCATAGATTCTTCTAACTCTTTTAATTCCTCATATATTTCTTTAACTTTTTTATTTATTTCATCTATTTTTTTCATAAAATTATCACCCTTAAAAATTAACTTTTTACTATTTCACGGAACTTACAATTTATAAACTTATTATTTTCTTCTTTACTTCTATTTTCTAAATCAAATATACATCCTGTAACTTTCTTTTCTCCATACCAATCTTGTTCACTTTCACCATAACAATCTTCAAATTTACTATTTGTTATTTTACTATTATTTGCCTTAATAAGAGAATAATCATAGATTGCTCTTAATAATATACATTTTTTAAATAAAGCTTTATTTATTTCTGAATCTTTCATATTAATTATTTTATAACGTAATAAACATATATTATCTATAAATGTACATTCTTCCATTTTAGAGTCATACAATTTTAATATCGGAATATCAGTTCTATGATATCCAACTCCCATTTCACAACTAATAAAATTAACTTTTTTAAATATACATTTTTCAAATATCATCATGGAATAATCATCCTCTTTTATATCACGACGGTCTAAAATTTTACAATTCTTTATATCACATTTCATAAAACTAGCATTTTTTAAATTAATTGGTACTATTATTTTATGCTGAATAAAGTTTTTTTCATCTTTATAATAGATATAGTTTTCTTTAATATTTTCTATTGTACAATTTACAAAATTAATATCTTTATTAGTTGATTTAATACCTATAATTCCATTAAACTCACAATTTATAAAACTTATTTTTTTTAACATGTACTTATCTAAATTAATATAACCTTCACTTAATCCCATATTATCTACACTTTTTGTTTTAAAATGATAACTCATATCTATATTAAATTTATCATTATATGCTACAATATTTTCTGCATTATCATTATATACATCACAATAAAAATGTTTTTCAGAATCTGCATATAGAATTTTTAACTTAGATTTTATATTTCTAAGTTTCATATCTAAGCTATAATTCAATAATATTATATCTCCCTGTTCATTTTCATCTATATCTTCAAGATCATAAAATACTTTTTCTTTAAACATTTTATTTATATGATGTCTATATCTACCAATATCTCTCATTTCTATTTCTAATATTTTTGAAGAATCATTCTCTAATATAACATTACATAAATTCATTAAATCTTTAAATTTATCAGATTTAATCCCCATAATAGAATAAATTTCACTTAAATATTCTAATACTTCATCATTAGCTCTACCTTTTATATTTGCACAAATTAAAGAATCCACTACAAATACATCTTTGTAATCTTTAATTATTTCTATACAATCACTAATTTGTACCCCACTCATAATCATAGTATGAGAATATATATTTTCTATATCTAAATTTTTATTACAAAATCCTTCAATCAATCTACTGATATAAAGAATCTGACTATTTTTTATATCTTCTTTATTATTAAACATTAATAATGAACTCATTAAATATAAATAATTTTTCTGAATATATTCACTCTCATCTTTTAAAATATGATCCTTAAATGCATTTTGTTTTGCTAAACCTCTAAAATAATCAAAATCAATATCTTTCAAATTTTCTTTTTTTGTAGATTCCTCTAAATCTCTCAAATCCTCATATAACTGTTTGGCATTTATACTTATTTCATCTAATTTCTTCATAAAATTATCTCCTATTAAAACTGCAAACCTTGGTTACTTATATTACTTTTTATATAATTAAAAATAGTATCTTTATACTCGTATCCACCTTCGCTAGAATTATAAGTTGGATTAATATCCATTAATTCTCTCAACATAAGATTATAAATTTTCTGTTTTTCTTTCTTTTTATCAACAATATTTAATTTTTTCAATTCTCCAAGAGGATTTTTCATATCTTCTTTTGATAAGCTTATTTGAGAAGGCTCCGGCATTTCAATTCCAACCTTATCAGATATATATTTTATTTCTGTAAAAAATTCATCCTTTAATTCCTTTAACTTTTCTATAAGTTGCTTCATATATTTTATATTATTTTGTGTGTCTTTAATCATATATGAAATTGTATCTGCTAAAACTTGATCATCACAAAGTGTTATAATTCTATTTAAATCATTTAATTTTTTACTATTTTTATCTATAACCTCATCATAATAATCTTTACATTTTAAAAATAATATTTTAAAATTTCTAGCAAATGTAGATTTTTCAACTTTTATATTCCATGATTCTATATACTGCTTAATTCTAATGCTATCAAATTCACTAGGCTTTCTCCTAGAATAAGTAAGTACATCGACATACTTAATCCCTTTCAAATCAAGAGTCTCCCTTATCTTCTTGACAATCTTGCCAAGATTATCACTTGTACATTTATCAGCCTTATTCACTATAATAAGCTTAGGTATATCCTCTCTAAGTGTCTTTAAGAAATTTATATCCTCATTAGTTATAGTTCCAGCATCAGCCTGTACGAACCAAAGTATATAGTTACTAGAGTTAAGCTGTGCTCTAGCTATCTTCTCATCTGTTTTAGCTGAATAATCCTTAGTATCTGCTTTAGAATATCCTGGAGTGTCTAAAAATGCTATGTTTTCATATTTTTGCAGTGGAGTTTGCAAAAATATACTGTTTAATATATGTCCTAGAGTGACTTCTCCCTGTATTTCTTCACCTTGTTCATCTTCTAATTGTCCGAATCCATGAGATATTAATTTTATGTCTTTTATATCCATATCTACCTTTGAATCAAATATATTTACTCCATAAATGCTTGTTTCTTTGCCATTTACAATGTAGGCTGGCACAGATGTAGATGGATCGATAGCTGATGGTAAGATATTTTTACCTAATAAAGAATTTAAAAAGCTAGATTTACCACTACTAAATCCTCCACCTAAAGCTATTACGTTTTTTCCTATTAGATGTTCATATAATATAAATTCTCTAAATTTAGAATATTCGTATTTTAAATCGAATAATAATTCAGGAAAATTATAAGGTGCATTTTTACTCAATGTATTTGGCAATTTTTCGTTTATTATTTTCTCAATTTTGCTCAAATCAACACTTAGCTGACTATTGTTGTTAGGTTTAATTATATTTGTATATATTTTAAATTCATCTCTTATTTTTAAATATTCTCTATTATCATTATCTGATTTCATTTAATATATCACCTACTTCTTTTAAATCTGCTTTTAACTCTGCTACTGTTTGCTCTTTATCTGTTTTTTTGTTTCTCTTTTCTATTTTAATATCTTCTATAGCTTTATTTGTAATTTCTATTTTCTTATTTAGGTCTGCTTCAATTTCTGTATTGATTTCTTGTACATATAATCTCAATTCTTTTTCAACCTGTTCTATAGCTTGACTTGATATTTGTGGTATAGCCTCTTGTACCTTTTGTCTAGCTAAGCTGCGTTTTCTCTCTTCTTGCTTTTGTCCAAAAATAGTTTCTACAATGACGCTTAAAGCTCCACCTATTACAGCTCCTATTGGTCCCGCCAAAACTCCACCTATAGTTGCTATAACTACTGGTATAGCTTTTAAAACTATATCCTTTACCATATTTTCTGTTGCAACTTCAACTTGATTTACTTCTACAGTTGTATCTACCAAAGTATTTACATCTATGATATCGGCTACATGTCTTAAATATTTTTGAAGTTTTGGTTCAAATTCTGTTTTTATTCCTGTTGTAACAGCCTTTCTGACAATCATATTTACTTTGTCGCTTATATCATTGCCATTTAATATAGCTGTCTCCATAAACGAAGAAGATGCAGATAAATCAGCTTCTATTTTTCTTCTTATTGCTTCTATACATTTTTGTAATTGTCCATCGAAATTTTGTCTTTCTCTTGAAAGCTTTTGTTGTGTCTTTTGTAACTTATTTTCAAGATCTTTTTGCTCTTCTTCTAATTGTTCTATTGAGAAATCATTTTTCTTTAATCTATTATTTATATAAGTTTCAATTTCACTTATATATTTTCTTATTTTATTAGAATATTCTTTTTCAAATATTTCGTCTGATTTTTGTTGTATTTCTAATAAAAATTCTTCTACTTCATTTGTGTTTCTATCCTTTTTTGATTTTACACAAGCTATTTTTACATTATTTATATTAAGTAAATTTTCAACTGATTTCTTTATGTGTAACTTTATCTCGTTTTGTAGTTGATTTTCTGTTACCTTATCACATTTAGTGATTACTATATAAACTGGCATGTCATATAGTTTTAATTCTTTTAAAAAGTTTACTATACTTTCTTTTACTGTTGGATCATCTGCACTAAATGTTATGATATAGGCTAAGCTCTTTGGTAGGTATTTATCAATGGCTTTATTATGTAGCTCTATTCCTGAATCAAATCCAGGCATATCTACAATCACAACATCTTTAATTTTCTTTAGAAATTCATTTTCATACTGAATTTTAATTAAATCTACATCATTTATCGATAAGTCGATTTCTTTAAATTCATCGATATCTACTGATTTTTTATTATCTCCATTAATTAATGTTACATTATTATCTCCATAAAAAATTTCTGTTGGAATTGAAGTTTCAGGTGTTATATTTACACTTAGTAATTTTTTCCCTAGAATTGCGTTTATCATAGAAGATTTACCCGTACTAAATCCACCTATAATAGGTGTAGTAACTCTAAAGTTAGGTATTTGATTTAAATCTTGTTTTATAAAAGTTGTATCTATATCATATTTTTCCATAATAGATATACAATCTTTAAAAATTTTTTGGTATTTACTTTTTACATCCATATTTGTTTTCCCCCACTTGTTTTAACTATTGATAAAAAATACTTAATTTGAATTAAATAATTTGATAACTCTTATTATTATTTTATACTATTTTTTTCCATTTATCTCCCCAAAATTCATGCCATTTTGATATTTTAAAACATATTATTGCTTTTAAAAAATCTATGATAAAATTCTAGTAAAAATATTCAATTAAAATGATGTAATACTATCAAAAAATGCCCTATACAGACCATTAAATCTATATAGGGCATTACTATTCAAAATTCAATCAATATTAACCTATTCTCTAAAACCAGTTCATCTCACTACAAATCTTATAAATTCCATCATCGACATTTCTCTCAGCAACATAAGTAGCCTTCTCCTTAAGTGCATCGCAGGCATTTCCCATAGCGACACAAGTCCATCTACTGTCAAACATATCTAGATCATTATAATCATCACCGAATACAACGACATCTTCTATATCTCCATTTAAGACCTCCATCATTCTAAGTATACCGCCTTTTTTATTGTCTGGTTGGATTATAAGATATTCCTTTTCAAAGCGAAGATGACCTAATAACTCTAATGATTTGAAGTTCTTTTCTTGTTCTTCATCTAAAGATATATATAGCTTGTAGAATTTTTCTACTTTATTATAGTCGAAGCTTTCATCGATAAAATAAGTTGTCGGCTCTTTTCTCTCACCTACTTGCTCTCTAAATAAATCATTATCTGAATAAACCTCTATTGAATCGTTTATAGCTATTAAATATCCTATTCCCTTTTCCTTAGCTTCGTTTAAAACAGCTATACAGCTCTCTCTATCTAGAGGAGTATTTTGAATTAACTCTCCGTTTATTACGATTCCATTTCCTCCACTACAGACCATGTTGTTAAACCCAAATTCTAATCTCGGTTTTTCTGCTTTGTAATGTGCTCTGCCCGTATTTATGCATACAAAATGACCTGCCTCTTGTAATTTTTTTACAGCTACTTTTGCCGATGGAACTATTTCATTTGTAGTTCTATCAGTAAGTGTCCCATCTATATCAAAGAAAAAATACTTCTTTTTCATTGTATTAATTATCTCCCCTCTTATATGTATTTAGAAAAAATAGACCTGGACAAAATCCAAGTCTACTTTTAATTTAATATTTAATTTCGTTATTATTTTCCTACAACCTTTAATGCAGTTTCAACTACATTTTCTACTGTAAATCCAAATTCTTTGAATAATGTTCCAGCTGGTGCAGATGCTCCAAAGTGATCTAGAGATATTATAGCACCATCTAAACCAACGTATTTATGCCATCCGAAAGAAGATGCAGCTTCTACAGCCACTCTGTTTCTTACAGCCTTTGGAAGTACGCTTTCTTTGTAAGCTTCGTCTTGAGCTTCGAATAATTCAAATGAAGGCATACTTACTACTCTAGCGTCAACGCCTTTATTAGCTAATTCATCAGCAGCGTTAAATATTAATTCTACTTCAGATCCAGATGCCATAAGTATTACATCAGGAGTATCTTTCTTAGAGTCTTTTAATATATAAGCTCCTTTTAAAGCTACTCTTCCATCTATATCGTATAGTGGTAATCCTTGTCTAGTTAAAACTAATGAAGTTGGTGTAGTCTTATTAGTTACAGCATAGAACCAAGCAGCAGCAGTTTCATTTGAGTCAGCTGGTCTAAATACTGTCATATTTGGTAAACTTCTAAGTGCAGCTAATTGTTCGATTGGTTGATGAGTAGGTCCATCTTCTCCAACACCTATACTATCATGAGTTAATATGTAAGTTACAGGTAAATTCATTAGAGCAGATAATCTCATTGCACCCTTCATATAGTCACTGAATACGAAGAATGTCGCACAGTAAGCTTTAAGTCCACCGTGAGCAGCTATTGCGTTAGATATAGCAGCCATTGCGTGTTCTCTTACACCAAAGTGTATATTTTGTCCACTTCTGTCTTCTTTAGAGAAGAATCCAGTGTTTTTCATATCACTCTTATTAGATGGTGCTAAGTCAGCAGATCCACCCATTAAGTTTGGTATGAATGAAGTTAATCTATTTAAAACATCTCCTGATGATTGTCTAGTTGCAGATCCTTTTTCGAATTTCCAGAAATCTTGGCTATTTAATAATTCATCAGTTACGTCTAATTCATGCCATTTTTTATATTCAGCAGCTAATTCTGGGTAAGCTTCTTCGTATTTAGCGAATAATTCGTTCCACTCAGCTTCAGCTTTTTCACCTTTAGCTATGTATCCTGCCATGTTGTCGTAAACATCTTGTGGTACGAAGAATGGTTCAGCTTCCCATCCCATTAATTCTTTCATTTCTTTTATGTTGTCTTCACCTAGTGGTTCACCGTGAGCTTTAGCAGAACCTTGTTTAGCTGGGCAACCGTATCCTATTTGAGTTTTTACTATTATCATAGAAGGTTTAGCTGTTTCAGCTTTTGCTTCGTCTATAGCTTTTGCTATAGCATCTAAGTCGTTTCCATCTTCTACTTTTAATACTTGCCATCCATAAGCTTCATAACGTTTAGCAACGTCTTCTGTAAATGCTACGTCTGTATTTCCTTCTATTGTTATGTTATTTGAATCGTAAAGTAATATTAATTTTCCAAGTCCTAATGTACCTGCAAGTGAAGAAGCTTCAGCAGAAACACCTTCCATTAAGCATCCGTCACCTGTTATTGCATATGTATAGTGGTCTACTACATTAAATCCATCTCTGTTGAATTTGTCAGCAAGTTTTGCTTCAGCCATAGCAAAACCTACAGCATTACAGATACCTTGTCCTAAAGGTCCTGTAGTTATTTCTACACCTTTAGTGTGACCATATTCTGGATGTCCTGGAGTTTTACTTCCCCATTGTCTGAATTCTTTTATATCGTCTACAGTTATTCCATATCCGAATAAGTGTAATAATGAATATTCAAGCATTGATCCATGTCCTGCAGATAATACAAATCTATCTCTATTTTTCCAGTCAGGATTTTTTCCATTGTGGTTCATTTTTGTCCATAAAGTGTATGCCATACTAGCAGAACCAAGTGGTAAACCTGGATGTCCTGAGTTAGCTTTTTGTATAGCATCTCCAGCTAGTACTCTTATTGCATTTACGCATTTTGCATCTAAATTATTCATATATTTCCTCCATTTATTTTTAAAACGTTGTGATAAAACCTAGTTGACTTTTTTTATTTTTTCTTATTTTCCGAAAGTAGCTTCCCAATCTTTTTTGAATTTTTCTATACCTTGGTCTGTTAATGGGTGTTTTAACATTTGTTCTACAACTTTTGTTGGAACAGTTGCTATATCAGCTCCAGCAAGTGCTGCGTCTATAACGTGTATTGGGTTTCTAACGCTAGCTGCTATTATTTGAGTGTCTATATCGTGAACTGCAAATATTTCAGCTATAGTTCTTATTAAATCCATACCTGGTGTAGATATATCATCTAATCTTCCTAAGAATGGAGATACATATGTTGCTCCTGCTCTTGCAGCAAGTAATGCTTGAGTTGCTGAGAATACTAATGTTACGTTAGTTTTTATTCCTTCTTTAGTTAAAACCTTTACTGCTTTTAAGCCTTCTGCTGTCATTGGTATTTTTACTACCATATTTGGATGAATTGCTGCTATTTCACGACCTTCTTTTATCATACCTTCAGCATCATCGCTATTAACTTCTCCACTTATTGCACCATCAACTATAGATGCTATTTCTTTTATAGTTTCTTTGAAATCCTTACCTTCCTTAGCTATTAGAGATGGGTTAGTTGTAACTCCACTTATAACTCCCATATCGTTTACTGCCTTAATTTCATCAATATTAGCTGTGTCTAAAAAAAATCTCATGTTTTAATCCTCCTTAACGTTTTCATATCTCATATTTATTATAACATGTATTATTTGAATTGCTACAAAAATATAATAGATTTTTTTATAAAATATGATATAAATTTTATTTTTGTATCTGAATTTTCAGAAAAAGTCGAAAAATGTAAATAAGGAAAACGTTTCGTAAAAATTACCGTTTTATAAATATTTAATAGTAATTTTACTTTTACATTTGTAAAAACGCTGTACTTTTGTAAACAAAATTATTTTTTCCTATCCATTTTACAATTTTATTATATATAATTCTAAATTTCATATATAGTCACTTAATTTCCTCTTTAGTGTGGAAAAAAAATAATTGGTTTATAAAACATTTGCATTTATTTCATTTTGAAAATTTAGTTCTCAGTTAAACAAAATATAATTTCCTATGAATTATAAAATTTTTATGTTAATATAATTAAATAATATTTATGAAAAAGGTGATTTAAGATGGCAAAATTTAAATATGCATTTGATGATAATAAAAGATACCACACGTGGAACTACTACCTTAGAAATAATTTTGGAGAAAAAATATTTAAGGTCTCTCTAAATGCAGGCTTTACTTGTCCAAATTTAGATGGGAAAATATCACGAGGCGGATGTACCTACTGCAGCAATAGCGGCTCTGGTGATTTTGCTGGAAATCCAGCAAGTCCTCTAAGTGAGCAATTTGATGAAATAAAGGCTATGATGCACAAGAAATGGCCTCATGCTAAATATATAGCTTATTTTCAAGCTTATACAAATACCTACGCTCCACTAGAGGTATTAAAGCAAAAATACGAGGAAGCACTTACTTTTGAAAATGTAATAGGTCTTTCTATTTCCACAAGACCTGACTGTCTAGAAGACGATGTGGTAGATTATTTAGATGAATTAAATAAAAGAACTAACCTATGGGTTGAATTAGGACTTCAAACTATACACGACAAAACATCAAAAATAATAAACCGCGGCCACGACTACAAAGCATTTTTAGAAGGCTTAAAAAAATTACAGGACAGAAATATAAAGGTAGTAGTACACATTATAAACGGACTTCCTGGTGAAGACTACGACATGATGATGGAAACAGCGAAGGCAGTTGCCGATATGAACGTACACGGCGTAAAAATCCACCTACTGCACGTCATAAAAAACACTGCACTTGCAAAATCTCTAGAAAAAAATGAATTCTGTCTTATGGATAGAGACGACTATATAAATCTAGTTTGCGACCAGCTAGAAATCCTTCCACCTGAGATGGTAATTCACAGGCTGACAGGAGATGGAAAAAGAGACGAGCTAGTAGGTCCTATGTGGAGCCTAAAAAAATGGGAGGTTCTAAACGATATAGATAAAACTCTAAAAGAAAGAGATTCTTATCAAGGAATTTACTACAACAAATAAAAAAATAGGGAGGCGACTTAAAACTAAAGTCTAGCCTCCCTATTTTTTATTATTTATCCTTTTCAACTGCAATACCTAATTTTTCGCAGTCTAAATTATCTTCAAGCTGATCCTTTTCTGGTTCTATAGCT
>NZ_JAXEWM010000004.1:0-29666 GCF_034113885.1 Intestinibacter sp. | reverse complement strand
TCTTAAAAAATGTGGTTTTTCCAGAAGGATTGACAAACATAGGACAATTGGCTTTTAGATATTGTTCAAATTTATCAGATATAAATTTACCTGAGAGTCTAATACAAATAGATGGTTCTGCATTTGCCTATTGCACAGGCTTAGAAAGTATAACTATTCCTAAAAATGTAGAAACTATAGGAGACTATGCATTTTATGACTGTACAAATTTAAAAAATATAAATCTTTTAAATGGATTGAAAACTATAGGAGGTAGTGCATTTAGTTTTTGTGAGAACTTGGAAAATATAACTATTCCAGACACAGTTACAAGTATAGGAAAATCTGCTTTTTATTATTGTAGAAAATTATCAAGTATAACTATACCAAAAGATATAACAAGAATAGAAAATGGTGTTTTTGAGGAATGTAGAGGTTTAAAAAGTGTAAACCTTCCAGAAGGATTAACAAGTATAGGAGAAAGTGCTTTTGGAGTTTGTGAAAGTCTAGAAAGTATAACTATACCAGAAAATGTTGAAGATATAGGAGAATTTGCATTTTGGGGTTGTAGAGGCTTATCAAATATAAATATACCAGAAAAAATAACAACTATTAATAGTTCTGTGTTTAGAGGTTGTACTGGTTTAAAAAATATAATTATTCCAGAGACAGTAACAAGTATAGATAGTTATGTTTTTGAAGGCTGTACAGGTTTATCAAGTATAGTTATCCCAGAAACAGTAACAAGTATAGGAGTATGTGCTTTTCAAAATTGTACAGGTTTAAAAAGTATAAGCATACCAGAAGAAATTACAACTATAGGTTATGCAACTTTTCAAAATTGTACAAATTTATCAAGCATAAATCTTCCAAAAGAATTAGTAAGTATAGAAAGTTATGCTTTTTATGGTTGTACAAATCTAGAAAGTATAAATATCCCGGAAGGTGTTACAACTATAGAGAGTTATGTTTTTTCTAATTGTCAAAAATTAAAAAATATAAAAATTCCAAAGGGAATAACAAATATAGAATGTGCTACTTTTGAAAATTGCACAAATTTATCAAATGTAGATCTTCCAGAAGGAGTAGAAATTATAGGAATTTATGCTTTTTCTAATTGTACAAGCTTGTCAAGTATAGATCTTCCGAAAAGTGTAACAACTATAGGAAAATATGCTTTTGAAGAATGTGCAAACTTAGAAAGTATAGATATTCCAAAAGGAATAACAAGTATAGAAAAAGGTGTTTTTTATAACTGTAAAAATTTATCAAGCGTAACCATCCCAGAAGGAGTTACAACCATAGTAGAATATGCTTTTCAAAATTGTACAAGCTTATCAAGTGTAAATCTTCCAAAGAGTGTAACAACTATAGAAGGTGAGGCTTTTGAATATTGTACAGGCTTAGAAAAAGTAATTATTCCAAAGGAAGTAACAACTATAGAAGATATTGCTTTTTATCATTGTCAAAATCTAACTATATATGGTTATTCAGGTTCAGCTGCTGAAACATATGCAAAAAGATATGATATACCATTTAAGGAAATAGGAGAAGAAAAAATAACAGTAACTTTTAATCCAAATAATGGTGAAGATGTGATAACTAAAGAAGTAGATAAATACGCAACTTTAGATTATACACCAGAAGCACCAACTAAAGAAGGATATACATTTGTAGGATGGTATAGAGATATCGACAATACAACTACTGGATACCAAAATAATGCTACATATGAAGAAAATATAACGTATATAGCAAAATGGGCTCACGTTACAATGCTAGGAGCGCAAGTTAAAACAATAGTAGATGATAAGAGTGGTATAAGATTTGGTACAAAGATTTACGACGATGGAGATGAAATAGTAGAAAAAGGAACACTTATAATACCAGTAAGTGTATTAGGTAATCAAAAATTGACATTAGAAACTGCTCAAGTAGCTAAATCAGTAGCGAAGACTTTATATGATAAAAATGAACAAGAAAATTACGTTACATATTTAGGAACTTTGGTAGGTATAAAGAGAGCACAATTTAGTGCAGAAATTACAGCTAGTTCTTATGTTATTTATAGGGATAAGGCTGGAAATGAATATACAGTTTATTCACCTTATAAAAATGGTTCGACAAGTGTAAATAAATTATTAGGATTATAAAATTACAGTATTATTAGTTGTGTGATATAAAAGCATCATGTAGATAAATTCTATGTGGTGCTTTTATTTTGAAGTTATTGTTGATATTTAGATTTAAATGTAGAAAGTGAAATTATTAAAAAAAGTAGTACTACTTTCTATACTCCTAAAATACTACTGAAAAAATGTAAGCTTAAGGATAAAATGAAAGTATATACACTAAAAAGTTAAATTTGTATTTTAGAATTTATTATCGCCAGTTATTTTTTGATCATAAAATATGTAAAACATGACATTATATGTTAATATATACATATATAGGCTTGTTTTAAAGTGATAAAAAGCAATAAAAAAGGATAAAAGTAACTGTGAAAATATAACTATTTTACATTATATTGACAAATGCGGTAAAAGAAATGTAGAATTTAAATAAATTCTAAAATAAAAAAATTCAAAAGACAATTTTTGAGACGGGAGGTAAAAGTGGAAGAAACAATTGATTTAAGAGAGCTATTTAAAATAATAAAAAGAAAAATATGGATGATAGTTTTAATAGGACTTATTTTTGGTATAGTAAGTGGAGTAGTAAGTGTATTTTTTATTACACCTATGTATCAATCAAGCACTACTTTAATTGTTAATAAAGAAAATAGCAATTCAGAAACGCAATTGTCTAATAGTGATGATATAAATTATGTCCAAAAGCTAGCTTATACATATAGTGAGATAATAACATCTAGAGCTGTACTTGGAAAAACAATAAGTCAGTTAGGATTAGATATTTCCTACAAAAAGCTAGCATCATGTGTAACTGTTACTAATATAACTAATACCCAAATAATAAAAGTAGATGTTCTATATAAGGATCCTAAAACTGCTAGAGAAATATGTGACACGATTCCAGCTGTTTTTGATAAAGAAATCCAACGAATAATGAAGGTAAGTGGTGTAGAAGTTATAGATAAGGCTATAGTTTCTAGTTCTCCAGTAAAACCAAATAAAATCAAAAATGTTATTTTAGCAAGTGCATTTGGCGTTCTTTTAGGTATATGCATAGCGATTGTTCAATCTCTGATGGATACAAAAATAAAAACTTCATCAGATATTAAAGAACATTTAGATATACCTGTTTTAGGTATAATACCAAAGCAAAAATAATTGGTTTATTAGGAGGTAATGATGAGAACTATAGATAGATTAGATGGAAAATCACCGATAGTAGAGGCTTATAGAAGTATTAGAACTAATATTGAGTATGCTAATTTAGATAAAAAGTTAAAGGTTATTTTAGTAACTAGTACTCAACAAAATGAAGGAAAAAGTACAATTATTGCAAACTTAGCTATTAGTTTTTCTAGTTTACAGGATAAGAAAATACTATTAATAGATGGAGATTTAAGAAATCCAAGCTTACATAGGATATTTGAACTGAGTAATTCAAAAGGGATGATGGATGTTTTAAAAGGAGACAAAGCTTTAGATAAAGTAATTTATCACCTACAAAAAGGAAAATTAGACTTATTGACAACAGGTATAATGCCTCCAAATCCTGGAGAAGTACTAGTGACAGATAGAATGAAATCATTTATAGAAGAAATAAGAGAAGATTATGATTATATTTTTATTGATTCACCACCTGTAGGAATAGTATCAGATGCAAGTGTACTTTCACAGCTAAGTGATGGAGTTGTATTTGTAATATCTTCTGGAGAAGTAGAAATGGATTTTGCCAAATTAGCTAAGGAAAAGTTAATGAATGTAGACGCAAAAATTTTAGGGGCAGTATTAAATAAATACGAAAGCCATAACTCAGATTATGGATACTATTATGGTGAATACTATGGAGAAAAAAAGAAAAAGAAATTAAGTAAAAAGAATATATTTAAAAGAAAAAAACGTTTAAAAATTAAAAAAGCTTAAAAATGCATGAAATGAAAAATAAATTTATAATATGGAAATTAAATTATAAAAGGGTTATTAAATGAGGGGAGTATTTAATTAGGAGGAGGTTACAATGAATAAAACATCAACTTTTAAAAATAAAAATAGAGTTGAAATTAAGTTTTATGCTTTTGTAAAAAGAACGCTAGATATATTAGTAGCTTTTCTCGGTATTGTAATTTTATTTCCTATTTTTTTAATTATATCTATAGCTATAAAAATGGATTCAAAGGGGCCAGTTATATTTAGCCAAAAGAGATACGGCATAAATAAAACTACTTTTAATATTTATAAATTTAGAACTATGGATGTTTTGGCACCTAAAAATGTGGCTACTAAAGATTTAGGAGATTCGAAAAAGTACATAACGAAATTAGGAAGCATACTTAGAAAGACTTCTTTAGACGAACTTCCACAGCTTATAAACATTTTAATTGGACAGATGAGCATTATAGGTCCTAGACCTGTAATTTTGGAAGAATATAATTTAATAAATGAAAGAGAAAAATACGGTGCAAATGCTGTGAAGCCAGGACTTACAGGATGGGCACAGGTTAATGGAAGAGATAGATTAGATGACGAAACAAAGGCAAAATACGATGGCGAGTATGTAGAGAACTTTGGTTTTGTTATGGATTTGAAGTGCTTTTTTAGGACTATATTTCTTGTGTTCAGTAAGGATGGGATTGTAGATGGAAGTGAAGTATCTGAGAAGAATTTAGAAGAAAATACTATTGGTATTAAAAATATTTCAACAAAATAAGGGAGATTAATTAAAAATGATAAATGTATTTATTTTAGGCTCAAGAGGAATTCCAGCAAAATACGGCGGATTTGAGACCTTTGTAGATAAACTTACAGAAAATTCAACTTCAAAAAATATTAAATATCACGTTTCTTGTAGAGCAGAAGATGAAAGTGAATTTGAATATAATAATGCAAGATGTTTTAATATTAAGCTTCCTAATATAGGTTCAGCACAAGCGATATATTATGATTTTTTGTCAATAAAAACTAGTTTGAAGTATATAGAAGAAAACAATATAGAAAATCCAATTATTTATATTTTGGGATGTAGTATAGGTCCATTTTTATCAGTATATATGAAAAAAATAAGAAAATTAAACGTTAAGCTATTTATAAATCCAGATGGATTAGAGCATAAACGTTTAAAATGGAATTATTGGGTAAGAAAATATCTAAAATATTCAGAAAAAATAATGGTAAAATATGCAGATTTAGTAATATGTGATTCTTTAAATATAGAAAAATATATAAAAGAAGAATATAAAAAATACAATCCAAAGACAGATTTTATCGCATATGGAGCTGAATTCAAAAAGGATATTTCTAGTGAAAATACTGAAAAGCTAAATAATTGGTATCAGGAAAAAGGACTCGAAGAAGGACAGTATTATTTATCTGTAGGTAGATTTGTTCCTGAAAATAATTATGAAACTATGATTAAGGAATTTATGAAATCAAATACAGAAAAGGATTTTGCTATAATAACAAATTATGAAAATAACAAGCTTTATGAAGATTTAAAAGCTAAAACTAATTTTCAAAATGATAAAAGAATAAAATTTGTAGGAACTGTTTATGATCAAGAGCTTTTGCTAAAAATCAGAGAAAATGCTTATGGTTATATACATGGGCATGAAGTAGGAGGTACTAATCCTTCATTGCTTGAAGCACTTGCAACTACAAAGTTAAATTTATTATTTGGAGTAGGATTTAATAGAGAGGTAGCAGATGATGCTGGAATTTATTGGACTAAAGAGGATGGCAGCTTAAGTAATTTAATAAATCATGCAGATTGTCTATCTGATGAAAAAATAGAAGATTATTCCAAAAAATCAAAGGATAGAATAAAAAATCACTATAATTGGCCAATGATCACAGAAAAATATGAAAAATTATTTGAAGATACTTCATTATTCTCTAGGGTTTCCGCCTTATAGAACAGGAGGACTTACTAAGTATTCTATCGATTTGATGGAAGAGGAGTATAATCAGGGACATCAGATTTTATTGCTTTGGCCAGGTCAAATAAAATCTTACAATGAAAATCCTGTTATAAAGAAAAGAAAATCACAAAATAATATTCAAAGCTTCGAAATAATAAATCCACTACCAGTTTCATTGATGGGAGGAATTAAAGAATTTGATGCTTATATGAAGCCATGTGACAAAAGCACTTATTATGAGTTTTTAAAATCACAGAAACCAGATATAATACATTTGCATACATTGATGGGACTTCATATAGAATTTTTACAGGCAGCTAGGGATTTAAATATCAAGGTTGTTTTTACAACACATGATTATTTTGGATTATGCCCAAAGGTGACTTTTCTTTATAAAAATAAAATTTGTTTTGAACTTCTAAATTCTAATGATTGCCAGTGTTTAAATTGTGAGGAATGTAATAAAAACGCATTATCTTTAAATAAGATTAAGCTTTTACAGTCACCAATTTATAGATTGGTTAAAAATACAAAGATAGTAAAAAAATCTAGAAGAAAGTTTAACTCAAATACTCAAGCTAATGAATTCGAATATTCTGAAGAGAATGCGTTGAGTACAGATCAAGTTGAAAATTACAAAAAATTAAGAATGTATTATTTTAATATGTTTGAAAAAATAGATAAATTTCATTTTAACAGTACTAATACAGAAAACATATATAAGAAATTTTTAAATATAAAAAATAGTAGTGTTATATCTATAACTCATTCAGATATTAAAGACAACATTGTTGAAAAGAGCTTTAAAGATATACTTAAAATCACTTATTTAGGTCAAGTATCAGAGTATAAAGGATTCTTTTTATTGAAGGAAGTTTTAGATGAGATATATCTAGAAGGATATCATAATTTTTCTTTAAATATATCTTCAATTCCACCTGAGGTTGAACCTTATATGAATGTAATTGGAGACTATAGCTATGATGACTTGAATCAAATTTTTAAAAAGACTGATTTATTAATAGTTCCGAGCTTATGTAAAGAAACTTTTAGTTTCGTAACTTTAGAAGCATTGAGTTATGGAGTACCAGTTTTAATAAGCGATAATGTGGGTGCAAAAGATATCGTAGAAGATAATAAAAGTGGATTTATTATAAATATGAATAAAAATGAATTAAAACAAAGCATTTTAAAACTATATGAGTCGAGGGAGATATTAATTAATATGAATAGATATATTATAGAAAATTATAGACCATTATTGATTGAAGAGCATGTAAAATTCATTTTAGATTTTTATTTAATAATATAATTAGAAATTATAATAAAAGGGAGATTAAATAATCAATGAATGATAATTTAAAAACAGGATTTGTAATATTAAATTATAACGATTATAGTACCACAATTAAGCTTATCAAAAGTATAAAAAATTATAAATCTATTGATTTAATAGTAATAGTTGATAATTGTTCAACAGATGATTCTTATGAAAAGTTGTATAAATATGTAGATAGTAAAACTATTTTAATAAAATCAGATAAAAATGGTGGATATGCATATGGAAATAATTTGGGAATTCGATATTTAGTAGAAAATAATGAATGTGATATTATATTTATTTCAAATCCAGATGTAGAATTTGAAGAAGATTTAATTTTAGAAATAAAGAAACAATTTAAAACGAATTCTAAGTATTCCGTATTATCAGGTGTTATGCTGGATATAAATGGAGACAAGGTAAAAGCACCTTATTGGAATATTCCAAGTTATATGTATGACTTGTTAGATTATTTTTTTATAGGAAGAAGGATAAATAAGAAGAGATTTATTGTAGATTATAAACAAGATATTATGCAGGTTGAGGTAATACCAGGATCGTTTTTGGGCATTAAAGCAGATGTAATAAAGGATATAGGTTATTATGATGAAAATACCTTTTTATATTGTGAAGAAATTATTTTAGCAAAGAAATTACAAAATGAGGGTTATAAAAGTGGATTAATAACAGGAATTTCTTATAAGCATATGCATTCTGTATCTATAAAGAAAACTTTTAAGAAAATAGATACAATTAAAATTTTTTATGATTCTAAACTTTATTACAATAAAGAGTACAATAAGGTTGGCAAATTTAGAGAAAATATATTAAAAATAGCTGCAAAAATTTCATTATTAGAATATAAAGTTTTGGAAAAGATTTGTAAATAAAAATCTAAGAGAATTTAAAGAGGTTAGAAATGAAAAAAATAAAATTTATAGGAAATATACCAATTGCATTTATATTATTATCATTTGCAGGTATATTTTTAGTAAGTGAATCAGCAAATAGAATGCTTTTATTTATTACAAGTGCATATTTTTTATATTTAGTTATATCTATAAATAAAATAGTTGTAAAGGATATAGAAGTAATAGGTGTATTGTTTATGATTTTAATCTTAGGAATTTTTATGTCGCTTGTGCATATGAATGATTATTCACTGAGAAATATACTTAGGGATATATTCTATGTACTAAATCCAATAGTATTTATTTGGACAGGTGTTACATTTAAATATAAGTATGGAGAAAAGTTTGATATTTTCAAGATTATAGTTTATATAGCTGTTATTTCTTCTATAATAAATTTACTTCAAATAGCTAAAGAGCCTAGGATTTTACAGGTTTCATCTATATATGTTTTTAGAAATTATATAGAAATTATCAATGCATATACTATTTTAATTGCAATTGTACTTTTATTTACAAATGATTATATAAAAAATGAATGTAATTTTGGGATATTTAAACTTAATTTATTTAGAACAATTTGTATTTCATCTTTTATAATAGATTTTTCTAGAACAAATTATATTTGTTTATTTATTATATTATGTCCATTTATTATTCCTATGATAAAGAAAAATATATTTGAGTTAAGAAAATTAGTATATGTAATAATCTTACTTTTATTAGCTAATTTAATTATGCCGGATTTAATGGAAACTCTTTTTGATAAAATAATGAGAAGTATTTCTGAAGTAAATGCATCTATAAATTGGGGTGATTCAAGTGAGATAGTTAATAATTGGAGAGGATATGAGATTTATAAAGCACAGAATGTATATTTTGAAGGAAATTGGTTTGAACAGCTATTCGGATATGGATTTGGTAAATTAATACCTGTAGGAATATTTTCAGAATTAGTTGGAGTTGATACTGCAGAAGGTGGTATTACTATATTACATAATGGATACTATATGATGCTTATAAAATGTGGAATTGCAGGTGTTGTACTTTATGCATCAGTTTATTTAGTTGGAATAAGAAAAATGATTATCAGAATAAAAAACAATAAAGAAAATAAATTAAGTCCATATGAACCTAAATTACTTTTGGGTATGTGTATAGCATTTTTATTTAGTACTTATGTAACAACAGGAATTATAAATAACAAAACAGATTTTATTGGTTGTTTTTTAATTGGATATTTATCATATTTACCATCTAAGAAAAGCTGTGAAAAACAAGTAGAGAATAAAAAAATATCTTGAGAAATGTAGGTGACAGATTGAATACTAAATTTAAAAGCATTTTAGAAAATATAACATATACATTTATTGCTAATATATTTACTATGTTAATATCTGTGATAATGACGTTGATACTGCCTAAATTTTTAGGGGTAACAGAGTATTCATATTATCAATTGTATATATTTTTTATATCATATGTAGGTTTTTTTCATTTTGGATGGATAGATGGAATTTATTTAAAAATAGGTGGTATGGAATACGACGACCTAAATAAAAATAGATATGTATCTCAATTTTGGCTATTAAATATTTTTGAAATAATTATAGCTTTTGTAGTATCTATATTTGCAGTGCGCTTTATAAAGGATGTGGACAAGAGTTTTATATTAGTAGCTACTACTATTTGTGGAGTTATCACAATACTTAGAACATATTTATTGTTTATATTGCAATCTACAAATAGAATAAAAGAATATGCTAAATATACGAGAATGGATAGATTCATTTATTTTGTATTAGTAATACTTTTTTTATTCTTGGGCTTTGATAATTATAAATTTATATTGTATATAGATATATTTTCCAAATTAGTAGCGTTGATCTTATGTATAGGTCAAACAAAGGATATAGTATTTGGAAAAATAAGCATAGATAAAAATATATTTCTTGAAATTTTTGACAACATAAGTATAGGAATAAAATTAATGTTGGCTAATATAGCCAGTATGTTGATTATTGGAGTGGTTAGATTTGGAATTCAAAATAATTGGGATATAGAGACATTTGGAAAAGTATCCTTAACTCTAAATATATCAAACTTACTTATGACATTTATAAATGCAGTGGCTGTAATAATGTTTCCATTATTGAGAAGGGAGGAAGAAAGTAATCTTCCTAAAATTTATACAATGCTTAGAAATACATTGATGTTATTTCTATATATGATGTTAATTTTTTATTATCCGATGAAGTTAATTTTATCGGCATGGCTTCCTCAATATGCTGATAGCTTGAGATATATGGCACTTTTATTTCCTATTTGTATATACGAAAGTAAAATGTCTATGCTTGTAAATACTTATCTAAAATCATTTAGAAAAGAAAAATACATGTTGATAATAAACGCTATTTCTCTTATTTTAAGTATAGTATTGACAGTAGTTAGTGTATTTATACTTAACAATTTAACATTAGCTATTTTATCTATAGTATTTTTATTAGGATTTAGATGTATATTGGGAGAGATTGTCTTGACTAAGACAATGGATATTTCGATTTGTAAAGATATAATTTTAGAAACAGCTTTGACTTTAATTTTTATAGGCTCTAGCTGGTTTATAGACAATATATTCTGCTTAGTGATATATATTTGTTTCTATCTAATTTATGTATTTATAAAAAGAAAAGAAATAAAAGAAACTATGATGATATTTAGTAAATTTGTAAGACAGTAAATTATATTTAGAAGGGAGTGATTCTTTGAAAGGTATAATACTTGCGGGGGGAAGTGGTACTCGTTTATACCCGTTGACAAAAGTAACTAGCAAACAGCTTTTACCCGTTTATGATAAGCCTATGATTTATTATCCGCTTTCAACATTGATGTTAGCTGGAATAAGAGAAATTCTGATTATATCAACAGGTGAAGATATAGATAGATTTAAAACTCTATTAGGTGATGGTAGCCAATATGGAATAAGTATTAGCTATAAGATTCAGAAAAAACCTGAAGGATTAGCGCAGGCATTTATAATAGGTGAAGAATTTATAGGAGATGATTCTTGTGCGATGATATTAGGTGATAATATATTTTACGGTAATGGATTCACTAAGATGTTAAAAAAAGCAGCTAGTCAAACTAGTGGGGCCACTATTTTTGGATATTATGTAGACGATCCGAGAAGATTCGGAGTAGTTGAATTTGATGAAAATGGTAAGGCTATCTCTATAGAGGAAAAGCCACAAAATCCAAAATCTAATTATTGTGTAACTGGACTTTATTTTTACGATAATAAAGTCGTGGACATAGCTAAAAAAATAAAGCCTTCCGAAAGAGGAGAATTAGAAATAACTGATGTAAATAAAGTTTATTTAGAGTCAGATGAACTAGAGGTTTTAACATTGGGCAGAGGCTTTGCATGGATTGATGCTGGAACTATAGATTCTCTAAGTGAAGCAAGTGAATTTATTAGAATTGTAGAAAAAAAACAGGGAATAAAGATTGCCGCAATAGAAGAAATTGCATTCAAAAATAATTGGATAGACAAGCAGCAATTGCTAAAGCTTGCAGATTTATATAAAAAGACAGATTATGGGAAACATTTAAAAAATGTGGCAAATGGAAAATATTTATATTAAATAATATAGGTATTTGTAAGGAGGAAAGACAGTGAAGATAGTTGTAACAGGTGGAGCCGGATTTATAGGTTCAAATTTTATTTATTATATGATGGACAAATACAAGGATTACACAATTATTTGTATAGATAAATTGACTTATGCAGGAAATATGTCTACATTATCAGGTGTAATAGAAAATAAAAATTTTAAATTTATAAAAGCAGATATATGCGATGCAGAAAAAATGGATAGAGTTTTTAAAGAAGAAAAGCCTGATATAGTTGTGAATTTCGCTGCAGAAAGCCATGTAGATCGCTCTATATCAAATCCAAATGTGTTTTTAGAAACAAATATAATGGGGACATCTGTACTACTAGAGTGTTGTAGAAAATACGATGTCGGTAGATATCATCAAATATCAACTGATGAGGTTTATGGTGATTTGCCTCTTGATAGAAAGGACTTATCTTTTAGTGAAGATAGCCCTTTGAAGCCTTCGAGTCCTTATTCAGCTTCTAAAACAAGTGCAGATTTGTTAGTATTAGCGTATTTTAGAACTTATGGGTTGCCTGTTACTATTTCAAGATGCTCTAACAACTATGGACCTTATCATTTTCCAGAAAAATTAATACCTCTTATAACACTGAAGGCATTAAACGACGAAAAGCTTCCAATTTACGGAGATGGCAAAAATGTTAGAGATTGGATTTATGTGAAAGACCATTGTAGGGCGATTGATTTAATTTTACATAAAGGAAAAATAGGCGAGATTTATAATGTTGGTGGAAATAGTGAAAAAAGCAATTTAGAGGTAGTAAAAACTATACTAAATATATTAGGAAAAAGCGAGGACTTAATCGAATTTGTGCCAGATAGATTAGGTCACGATAGACGATATGCTATAAATAATCATAAGATTGAGACAGAGCTAGGATTTAAAAGAGAAGTAACATTTGAACAAGGTATAGAACAAACTGTAAATTGGTATTTAAATAATGAGCAATGGTGGAAAATGTGTTTATGTAAGGAGTAAGTAAAATGAAAATTTTAATTACAGGAATAAATGGACAATTGGGATACGATCTAGTTAGAGTTTTAAAGGAAGATAATCATGAGATAATAGGAACTACTAGAGAAACGATGGATATAACTGATTTTGAAAAGGTTAAACAGGTTATCGAGGAAGTTAACCCTGAAATGATTATCCACTGTGCTGCTTATACTGCTGTCGATAAGGCGGAAACAGAGGCTGACATGTGTGAAAATATAAATGTATTTGCCACAGAAAATTTAGCTAAATTATGCAGTCAAAAAGATATAAAATTTATGTATTTTAGCACAGACTATGTATTTAATGGTCAAGGAAATAGCTTCTTCAATCCTGAAGATAAAATAGAAAAACAGCTAAACGTATATGGAAGAACAAAATATGAAGGCGAATTAGCAGTACAAAAATATCTAGATAAATTTTTTATAATTAGAATATCGTGGGTATTTGGAGTTAATGGAAATAACTTCATAAAAACAATGATAAGACTTGGAAAAGAAAAAAAATCAATAAGTGTAGTAGCTGATCAAATTGGTTCTCCTACATATACATACGATCTAGCACAATTAGTCAGAAGTATGGTAAACAGTGAAAAATACGGAATATACCATGCGACTAATGAAGGAATTTGCTCATGGTATGAATTTGCATTAGATATATTTAAAAAGCTAAATATAAAAATCGATGTAAATCCTGTAACTTCAGAAGAATATATTACAGCAGCTAAAAGACCAAAAAATAGTCGATTGAGCAAAGAAAAATTAGTCCAAAATGGATTTAAGAAATTACCTTCATGGCAAGATGCTTTAGATCGATATTTACAAGAATTAAATTATTTATAATAAGGGGATGGCGATATGTCGAAGTTTAAAATTACTAAATGTGAAATAGATGGATTATATATATTAGAGCCTAAGGCTTTTTACGATGAGAGAGGTTATTTTATGGAGACTTATAACCAAAACGATTTTGAAGAATTAGGCTTAGATATGAAATTTGTACAAGATAACGAATCAAAAAGTAAAAAAGGAGTTTTGAGAGGTCTTCATTTTCAAAAAAAACATCCTCAAGGGAAATTAGTCAGAGTAATCAAAGGTGCAGTTTACGATGTAGCAGTTGATATTAGAAAAGATTCAAAAACTTTTGGAAAATGGGCAGGAGTAGAATTATCTGAAGAAAATAAGAAACAATTTTATATTCCAGAAGGCTTTGCACATGGTTTTTTAGTATTGTCTGATGAAGCACAATTTGTATATAAATGCACTGACTTTTACCATCCAGAAGATGAAGGTGGAATTATATATAATGATAGCACTATAAATATATCTTGGCCTATATCAGACGATATGGAGATTGTAATATCAGAAAAAGATAAAAAATGGGGGGGATTAGAAGAATATGCTAAATTATAATTATAATTTTTTTATACAATTAGTAAATTCTTTTATAAATAATAAACCTGTAAAGCCTGAAGCTGATGTAGATTGGGATGAAATTATTAGATTAGCAAAGATAAATAACTTATTAGGCATTATATTTACATGTGTAGATAAAATGGACAAAGTTTATAGACCTAGAGAAGAATTATATAAAGCATTAAAAAAATCTTTTTTAATTCAAGTTAGAAATAGTGATCAAATAGAGATGTATATAAAAAAAGTTTTAAATGCTTTTGAAAAAGAAAATATAGATCATATATTCTTGAAAGGATATGAAATTAAGCATTGCTATCCTATACCAGAACTGAGATCAATGTCTGATGTAGATGTTGTGATAAGAAGAGAAGATAGACAAAAATCAGATAGAGTTCTAAAAGAATTAGGATATGAGGGTAATTATACAAATTGCGAGGTATGGGATTATAGAAAAAAAATCTCATACATAGAGGTACATACTAGCATGGTATCTGATGAAATCAAGCAGGGAATTGACTATGGTGAGTATTTTTCAAATCCATGGGAACATTCATTATTAAAAAATAAAAATACATATAAATTAGATGATGAGTATCATTTAATATTCCTTTTAGTTCATATGGCAAAGCATTTTGCAGAATGTGGCTGTGGCGTAAGAATGTTTTTAGATATAGACTTTTATCTTAAGAAATACGCTAAAAACTTGAATTGGAATTATATTTGGGGTGAATTAAATAAATTGGAACTAGTTACATTTACAGAAATTATTTTTACCCTATGTAATAAATGGTTTAATAGTGAAATTCCTATAGAGCCTATTGAATTAGAAAGTGATTTTTATGAAAAAATAACAGAAAATGTCTTATTAGGAGGAGTTTTCGGATTTGAACTTTCAAATTACAAGCTCGGAATGGTAAGACAGGATTTGAATAAAAGTAATTCCTATTTCAAATCCTCTTTGAAAATATGTAAAAGGCTTATTTTTCCTTCATATGAGGAATTGATAAAGCAAAAGCAGTTTTCATATTTGGTAAATAGAAGATATTTAATTTTATTTACGTGGATTTATAGACTTTTTTATATTTTGATTACAAGAGGAAAGAAAAGTATGGGATATTTGAGTAGTATATTGTTTGGAAAAAGTAAAGTTGAAGAACAATCTGAAACTATGAATAAATTAGGTTTATAATGATTTTATAGTATAAGTATTATAAAATATAAAAAAGTAGTACTACTAATATTATACTAACAAAATTTGTATGTATGGAGTACAATCAAAGTATAGGAACAAAGGGAGAGTTAAAATGAAAATAAACGATGATTTTTACATGAAAGAAGTAGCAGGTCTAAATGTTGTTGTTGCGACAGGGGATTCTGCTGAAAATATGAATGCCATGATAAATTTAAATGAATCTGCTGCATTTTTATGGAGACAGTTAGAAGATGATATAACTAAGGAGGAATTAATAAAAAGACTAACTGAAGAATATGACGTGGATTATGAAAAAGCGAGCGCTTCTGTTGAAAAGTTTATTTCTAAATTAAACGAAATAGGATGCTTGAGTTTTTAAATAATTCATGTGATATAAATATTAATTTTAATAGGAGGAATAGTAAAATGAAAAAAGAATTTTTAGAACCAGAAGTAGAAGTTGTTGAATTCGAAGTTGCTCAAGGAATAGCTGTTGATGGTGAAGATCCAGAAAATCCAGTTGATCCAAATTCAAGTTGGGGTTGGTAAAAAATTTAATTAATTACAAAACAAGGAAGAACTGTAAGCTATGACTTTTTATAAGGCATAGTTTATAAAAAGGAGTTGTTATGGGAAAATATAAAATTGCAGATATGAAGATACTTATGGAAAATAGTGGAGACAAAACTGAAAAGCGAGCAGAAAAGTATTTGTATGATTATGAGGGAGAGCCTGATTTTAAATTGAGAATTGAAGAAAATGAATTTCCTGAAATGTATGAAAGTTATATAGAAAAATTTCCATATTCAGTAGAAGAATTTAATATGCAGGATTTTATACATGGTTTTTATGGTACATGTTTTGCCCGTGAAATATTGGAACATAATGGCTGCGTTTTGCATTCATCAGCTGTTGCAGTAGATGGAAAAGCGTATCTATTTTCTGCCCATAGTGGTACAGGTAAATCTACTCATACTTCTCTGTGGTTAGAACATTTTAAGGACAGAGCAGTTATAATAAATGACGATAAACCGTGCATAAGAGAAATAAATGATGAGTTATACGTTTACGGTACACCTTGGAGTGGAAAAAATGATATTAGTGTAAATGATAAGTTTAAATTAAAGGCAATTACATTTATATGTAGAAGTGATGAAAACTGGATAAGAGAGACATCTAAGCCAGAAGCAATTTCATTGTTTTTAACACAAAGCTATAAGCCTAGGGATAAAAAACATATGGATTTACTTTTGAATATGATAGACAAAATTTTTAGCAAAATCAAAATTTATAAAATGGGATGTAATATAAGTGAAGAGGCTGCTAAACTGTCATATGAGACTATGTCTAGAAATTAATCTAGTTTAAGATTTTTAAAATTTGAGAAAGGAGAATTTTCTTATGAAAAAAGAATTTATAGAACCTGAAATAGAAGTAGTAGAATTCGAAGTACAAGAATCCGTTGCTTATATAGATCCTAGTGGATGGATTATAAATCCAGAAAAGCCATGGAACTAAGAATATAATTACTTAGGTTACAAAAAATTAAAATATTATAATAATTTAATTTAAAACAAGATACAATATCTATGAAATCCCATTCATAGGTATTGTATCTTAAACATTACACAAAAAGGAGAAAAATCATGAAAAAAATAATAACAATTTTAATTGCATTAATGCTAAGTATATCTGTTGTAGGATGCAACCCATTCTCAAAAAACTCAGATGAAACTAAGAGTAAGACTGAACAAACATCAACTCAAGATGCAAGTGAAGCTACTTCAGAAGAAAAAGAAAATACAGAAGAAAAAGAAGAATCAAAAGATGAAGATAAAGATAGCAGCACTAGTAGTGATAAAAAACAATCAACATCAACAAAAAAATCTAATGATTCAAAGGCTGAAGATAATGCTGTAGAATACGATTCATCATGGGAAGACACTAAATCTAGCAACAAAAAAGATAGTTCATCTAAATCAGATAAAAAAGACAGTTCTTCAGAAAAGAAAAATAGTTCTTCAAACAAAAATGATAGCTCATCAAAAAATAATTCTGAAGTAAAAGACGAAGACGGTGACGGATGGAGCGATGGATGGAAGTAGATAATATACACGAGACAAACTTACATAAAATACGGAAACACAATAGTGGAGGATATAATGGAAAATAAGCAGGAATGGACGAAAATTATAAGATCTGAGGATAGTTTTTTTAAACTTAATTTAAAAGAAGTTTTAGAGTACAAGGACTTGATATTTCTTTTAACAAAGAAAAATTTCACTACTATGTACAAGCAAACTATACTAGGACCATTATGGATTGTGATAAACCCACTTCTTACAACTACGATGTTCACTATTATATTTGGCTACATAGCTAGTATACCTACAGATTCTGTGCCACAGTTTATATTTTATATGGCTGGTAATATAATTTGGGTTTATTTTTCTGCTTGCTTGAGCCAGATATCCTCTACTTTTTTGACTAATGCGGCGATTTTTGGGAAGGTGTATTTTCCGAGGTTGGTGCTTCCGATATCGGTTATTTTTACTAAGCTGATAGATTTTACGGTGCAATTGGCGATTTTTGTGCTGTTTATAATTCTTTTTAAGTATAAAGGAGCAAATATAGCTGTGGATACTAGGGTGGTTTTATTCCCTCTTTTGATAGTTCAGGTCGCCGCTTTGGCGCTTGGCGTAGGGGTGATAATTTCCTCTCTAACTACAAAGTACAGGGATTTGAATGTATTAGTCGGCTTTGGACTTCAACTATGGATGTATGCTACACCTATAGTTTATCCATCTTCTCAGATAGGTGGAAAGCTATACACTTTGCTTATGTTAAATCCTATGGCGCCTATTGTGGAAACATTTAGATATTTGTTTTTGGGGTGCGGGGAGATATCGGTGAAGTTTTTGATTATAAGTGTAGTTGAGACGATTGTAGTGGCGACTATAGGGATTTTTTTATTTAAAAAAGTCGAGAAGGATTTTATAGATACTGTCTAGGTAGAGGGATATTCATATGAAAAATACAGTTATTAAGGTTGAAAATTTACAGAAGAAATATAAGCTAGGTGTAATAGGCGCAAGAACGCTTCAGGCTACAATTCAAAGCTATGTAGCTAAAAAATTAAATAAAGAAGATCCTAATTCTAAAATCGGTGCTAAGAAAGCAGTAAACGGAGAATTTTGGGCTTTGAAGGGTTTAAATTTCGAGGTTTACGAAGGCGATATCTTGGGAATTATAGGTAGAAATGGTGCTGGTAAGTCGACGCTGCTTAAGCTATTGTCTCAGATAACTTCACCTACTAAGGGAGATATCTATATAAAGGGTAAAATTTCCAGTATGCTAGAGGTAGGGACAGGATTTCACAGAGAGCTTACAGGCAGAGAAAATGTATATTTAAACGGTGCAATTTTGGGAATGAAAAAGCACGAGGTCGACGAGAAATTCGACGAGATAGTTGAGTTTGCAGAGATAAGAGAGTTTATAGATACGCCTGTTAAGAGGTATTCATCTGGGATGTATGTCAAGCTTGCATTTTCAGTGGCGGCTCATTTGAACTCTGAAATACTGATAATGGATGAGGTTCTAGCTGTTGGAGATATGAAGTTTCAAAAAAAATGCCTAGACAAGATGAAAGACCTAGCCAGAAATCAAGGCAAGACAATTCTATACGTAAGCCACAATATGAGCACAATTAGCGATATGTGCAACAGATGTATCTTCATAGAAGAGGGCAGAATAAAATACGATGGCGAGGTTGAAAGAGCTATTCAAATGTACTACGATGATTTTTCTAAGAATGGTTCATTTGTAGATTTGACTCAAATTAAAAGACCTAAGAGATTCACGCCGACAGTTTTGGCAGAAAGTGTGCAGGCGGGCAATGAGTCTGGATTTGTATTTGATGAAGGTGAAAAGCTCAAGTTTACTCTAAATTGCAAGGCTCTAGAAGATGTGGAGGACATATCTATCAGGTTAACTCTAAATTACAATTATATTCCTGTTGGAACGAGTATATCAGATAATTTAGGTGATATAAAAAAATCCGAGAGCAAATCGTATAATTTAGTTTTAGATTTGAATAATTTGCAGCAGGGAACGTATTCTACAAAGCTGATTGTATTTAGTGGTACTACAAAGGGAATTCCAAGAGTTCTAGATTTTGTGGATGACGCTTTTTCTTTCAATATAGTAAATGGAAAAATGGTCTCTTTTGGATGGAATAATAAACACTGGGGAAGTGTAAATTTCCCCAAAATGTATTTAGAAGGGGGAAAATAAAAATGAAAAAACTAACAAGTATAGTTCTAGCAGCTATAATAAGTATTTCGATGACTTTTAGTACGTCATTTGTTTTCGCAACATCAAATGACCCAGAAAATCCAGTGGAGTTCGACTGGTACACAAAAATAAGCGACACAACAATTTCTAAAATACCAGATCAAATATACACAGGTAGCTACAAAACACCTACTATTACAATAACATACAAAGGTAAAAAATTAGTCAAGGATAAAGACTACAAGGTAACATACAAAAACAACAAATACATAGGAACTGCGAGCGCAGTAATCAAGGGAATTAACGATTATACAGGTAGCAAGACAGTGACATTTAAAATAATCCCAAAAACAGTTACAGGATTAAACACTACATCTACTACATCAAGTATAACTTTGAAATGGACTAAGGTTTCATCAGTTTCTGGATATGAAGTATACAGAGCTACAAGCAAAAGTGGAACATACACAAAGATGAAAACAACAACTAGTACATCTTACCAAAATACATCACCTTCAAAGACAAGTACTTACTATTACAAGGTGAGAGCATATAAAACTGTAAATGGTAAAAAATATTACGGAAAATACTCTAGTGTGATTGCAAGCGCTACTACTCCATCTAGACCTACTATAACAGTTACAAGTCCAAGTACTAAAACTATAAAAGTAACATGGAACAAAATAACAGGTGCGAGTGGATACGAAATTTACAGAAAAACTAGTTCAAGTGGTACATATACAAGAATAAAAACTGTTACTAGTGGTTCTACTTTAAGCTATACAAATAGTAGCTTGACTAAAGGAAAAACATATTATTATAAAGTCAGAGCTTATAAGAATGTGAATGGGAAAAAGCTATATAGCTCATATAGCAGTGTAAAATCTGTTAAATGTAAATAGGAACATCGGGAGAAATTGTAGATTTATTACAGTTTCTCTTTTTTTATGTTGCGATTTTTCTTGTATAAGTTATATGTAGTTTAATATATATGGAATTTTAAACTATAATATATTTAGAAGAGTTAGAAAGAGGGGTTAATATGAGCATATTTGAAAAAATTAATAAAAAATGGATTGCGGTTAGTTTTTAGAGTGCATACTATTATCATATGCATAGAATAATATATAAAAGTCGCCTTATTTTTTAAATATATATTTGGTTAAAATTTATAAAATAAGAGCAGTAAAAACTGATCTTATCTTATTGCTTGATTATTTTTATTTATAATTGTTTCATTTAAACAGTCGTAAATTTTTATCAAGTCTTCTTCTGGACCAACGATACAATTAGGATGGTGTTGCATATTTACAGCACTGTTTATTGTTCTAAAATCGTCAGGAACAGGCAGACCAGGAGCACAGATTAATAAATAACCAGGATAAAGAACTAATCCAGATATGCTTGAACGTTTAATAGTCATTTTGTACTTTGTTTTTCCAGGCATGCTTTCTGATATATTTACTTTTGTTTCAGTTATTTCTACTACTGTTCCAGATCCTACATTGAATGTTTTCATTTGTATTCCCTCCATTCACAGGTTTTGCTCTTTTGTATTTATATATTTTAAATAAATAATAACACAATTTATCCAATAAAAGAATAATATTTTAGGCAAAAAAGTATAAAAATATTAGAGGCTATCGCAAGTTTTATTTTGCGACAGCCACTTTGGATTATCTTCCAGGAATTTCTATATATTGAACTGGATCGTCGTCAGGAATATCGATCCATTCTTCTGCCATATTGCATTCGTCTGTGATTTGAGCGACAGGCATCTTTACGTATTTAGCAGATGCAGTGACTGCAATTTCTCCATTAGGTAGGATTATTTCACCTGTGCCTTCGAATAATTTTCGAGTATCTCTAGTGACTCTCGCTACTGTGATAATTTCGCAGTCTAGAGGAACTGGTTTTTTATATCTAATTTCTAAAGAGCCAGTAACACCCCAGATAGTCTCATCGCTTATGCTGATAGCACGTCCGATAGTTTCGTCTAAAATCGCTGCAGATATGCCGCCGTGAACTCTACCTGGGTAGCTTTGGTGAAACTCCTTAGAATTAAAAATAGAGGCTAACTCACCGTTTTCTAATTGGTAGAAACGAGCCTTTAGACCTAGGTCGTTTTCCACACCACATACTAGACAGCTTTTAGAGCTATTTTGTTTTTTTAGTACTTTATATTTCATTTTTATCACCTTTCAGTTTATTTATTTAAATTTTCGCATAAAAATTCGTACATTTTTTCAGCTGGATTTATAATATCTAACTTAGTCATAGACTTCAATTCCTTTTCAAAATATGGGAAATGAGTGCAGCCTAAGATTAGCGCTTGCACATTTATTCCCTCGAAGAAATTGATGATATCTTCTAAATGGTTGTTTTTTATAAGCTCCATAGGAGGAATTTTTTCCTCTACATTATTAACTAATGTCATTGAGTTTAAACCTACCACTGTGCATTTAGAATTTGTATTTACGATTATCTTTTCAATTCCGCCGGCTGATTGACCGTTGGCACAGATAAGTCCTAAATAAGTGTATTTATTTGCTAAAAATTCATAAACATCTAATGGTGTAACTATGTAAATCTTAGATATATCAGCTAATTCGTGGAAATCGATACTTGAGCTCAATGAGTTACAGTAAACAAATATCGCGTCCATGCCGTCGTTTTTAATTTTTGCTATTAATTCTAAAAGAGCTTCCTTTCTCTCTTCAATAGGAAGAGTTTGAAATAATAGCTGTTCTGTTGGATTTTCTGAAACTGGATAAGAGTATGTGTCTACTCCTTTTTCCTTTAAAAAGTCAACCCCCATTTGTGTGTCCACAGGAGTTCCTGCCATCACTGCTACTTTCATTTTTGATACCTCCAATATATGTAAATTTAAAATCTTTTTAATATAAATATAACATACTTTAAATATACTATATTTAGTAAATATTAATTTTTATGGAAATTTATAACACATAGGAAAGAGTAGCGTACTTGCTGCGCCAAGTACTTAAATTATATTCATTTTTAAATTGTGGATAGATATAATTTCCGTGAATGTGTTTCAAGAAAATCTACATTATGGTTTTTTAAGATAAAGATTTTCTTATAAAAAGTGAATATGTTTTTAGAAAATGGACATAATATAAAAATCAAATAAAAAAATAAAATTAAGGCAAATTTATATATGGATAAACTTAAAAAATGTTAACGTTATCCCGTATAATATTATATATATCAAATATAATATATTGAATATGACTTAGCATTAAAAAAAATTTATATGGATTAAATTAACAAATCTATTGACAAATAAAGCAAAAAAACATACTATAGATATTAAATAAAGTTAATTATTATTTTGATAATAAAAAATAAACTTTTAAATTTAGAAGAAAGGAGGCTTATTATGAGTAAGAAATTATTTATACCAGGACCTATAGATGTTAGTGAAGATGTCCTAGAAAAGATGGCTACACCAGTTATCAGCCATAGAAGTAAAGAAGCATCAGAGCTTCAAAAAAGCATAACTGAAAAAGCACAAGAATTATTTTACACAAATAATACAATATTATTATCAACATCCTCCGGCACTGGCTTAATGGAAGGCTCCATTAGATGTTGTACAGCAAAGAGAGCAGCTGTATTCTCCTGTGGTTCATTTGGAGATCGATGGCACAAAATGGGTATAACAAATGGTGTTCCAACAGATTTATTTAAAGTAGAATTAGGTCAGGCTATAGAGCCAGAAATGGTTGATAAGGTACTTGCAACTGGCAAATATGATTTAATAACTGTAACTCATAATGAGACTTCTACAGGCATAAGAAATCCAATCGAAGATATTGGTCAAGTCCTAAAAAAATACGACGATGTAGTCTATTGTGTAGACACAGTTAGTTCAGCGGGAGGAATTAAAATCCCCGTCGATGAAATTGGAATAGATATTTGCATAACATCAGTTCAAAAGGCAATTGGTTTACCACCAGGTATGTCAATTTGTACATTTTCTCAAAAGGCTAAGGAAAGAGCCGAAAAAGTACCAAATCGAGGAGTTTATTTTGATTTACTTGCAATGTACGAATACATTCAAAAGAAAAATTATCAATATCCTTCAACTCCATCCCTTTCACATATGTTCGCTTTAGATTATCAATTAGGAAAAATCCTAGAAGAAGGCCTAGAAAACAGATTTAAAAGACATGAAGACATGGCTAAAATCGTTAGAAATTGGGCTGAGGAACACTTCGAAATCTTTACAGATAAAAATCACTTATCAAATACTTTAACAGTAGTAAAAAATACCCAAAATATAGACGTATCTAAATTAAATGAAGAATTACAAAAACGTGGATATTTAATAGCAAATGGATACGGAGAATTAAAAGATAAAACATTTAGAATTTCACATATGGGAGATTACACACAAGAAGATATAAAAGATTTATTAAAAAATATAGATGATATATTAGGATTTTAAAGATTATTAAAATTTAAGAAAATAATAAAAATATTAATTATTATGAATATTAAAAAAGCGGAATTATTAAAGGGATTTTGGAGGTAAGAAAATGTATAGAATATTAGTAGCTGATGGAATGAATTTAGACCAAATAGAAAACTTAAAAGAATTAGGATTTGATGTAATAGATAAATTTTATGATGGTGAAGAACTTGGATTAATGTGTCAAGACGTAGATGCATTAGTTATTCGTTCAAAAAATAGAATCACTAAAGAGATAATAGATAAAGCCTTAGAAGGAAATGCAAGACTTAAATTAATAATAAGAAGTGGTGTAGGACTAGACAATATAGACGTTAAATACGCAACTAAGAGAGGCGTAAAGGTTATGAACACACCATGTGCAAGTACTAGATCAGTAGCAGAACTTACAATAGGTCAATTATTTACAATAGCTAGATATGTAAACATAGCTAACGTAACTATGAGACAAGGTCAATGGAACAAGAAAAATTATATAGGAACAGAAGTATTTGGAAAAACATTAGGAATAATAGGTTTAGGAAGAATAGGTAAAGAAGTTGCTAAGATGGCGAGTGCAATAGGCATGAAAATAATATACTACGATATATTAGGCGAAATGAAAGGCTATCCAAGATATAAATTCTGTAGCTTTGAAGAAGTTTTAGCAAACGCTGATTTCTTAACAATACACATACCTTACGATCCAGAAAAAGGTTACTTAATAACTAAAAAAGAATTCGATATGATGAAACAAGGCGTATACTTCATAAACAACGCTAGAGGCGCTTTAGTATGTGAACACGACTTAATAGACGCTTTAGACGAAGGAAAAATAGAAGCAGTAGCAATGGACGTATATGAAGAAGAACCAAAAATAAACCTAGAACTAGTTAATCATCCAATGGTATCTCCAACTCCCCATATAGGTGCATCAACAGTTGAAGCTCAAGATAGAATTAGTAAAGAAATAGTTGAGATGATAGTTGACTACTTTCACTATGATCAACAACAAATTGCATTATAATAGAGCATAAAATAGTGGAATATAAAATTTTGGGAAGCTAAA
The DNA here is from genome assembly GCF_034113885.1 of Intestinibacter sp. GTDB lineage: Bacteria > Bacillota > Clostridia > Peptostreptococcales > Peptostreptococcaceae > Intestinibacter. Next base: position 4,292 of record NZ_JAXEWM010000004.1, on the reverse strand, counting down.
AATCAGGGGGATAAAGAGATGGCGGTTATAAAACCTTTTAAAGCAATTAGACCAGCAAAACAATATGTAGATATGGTAGCGGAATTACCATATGACGTTATGAATAGGGAAGAAGCAAAGGAAATGGGTGAAAAGAATAAATATTCTTTCATACACATTGACAGAGCAGAAATAGATTTAGATGATAAAGTAGATGAACACGATGAAGCTGTTTATCTAAAGGCTAGAGAAAATCTAGACAATTTCAGAAATAATGATATTTTAATAAAAGAAAAACAAGACTGCATCTACATTTATAGAGAGACAATGAATGGAAGAGATCAAATCGGCCTTGTAGCTTGCGTATCTGTAGATGACAGCATAAATGGAGTAATAAAAATACATGAATACACTAAACCAGACAAAGAATTAGACAGAACTAAGCATATAAAATATTGCAATGCAAACACAGGAACAATTCTTTTAACTTACAAAAATAGAGAAAAGGTAGATGAATTAGTAGACTTCTACGTAAAAAATGAATTGCCACTTTACGACTTTATGTCTGATGACGGTGTATTCCACACAGTCTGGCGAATCGACAGACAACAAGACTTAGATGAGCTTGTGAGCGAATTTGATAAAATTCCATATCTATATATAGCAGATGGGCATCACAGATCAGCATCTGCTGTAAATGTTGCAAAAGAAAAGAGATTGGAAAATCCAAACTACACAGGCGATGAAGAATTCAACTACTACATAGCTATGATAGCTCCAGAAAACAATCTAGAGGTTCTAGATTACAACAGAGTCGTAAAAGACTTAAATGGAAACACTAAAGAAGAATTTTTAAATAAAATTGCTCAAAAATTTGAAATAGAAAGAGTCGCAAAAAACAAGCAATACAAACCAGAGCAAAAAGGTACTGTAGGCATGTTCTTAGACGGAGATTGGTATAAAATTAAATTTGATGATAAATCAATAAACGACCCTGATGAAGTCAAATCATTAGACATATCAATCCTACAAGATAACATCCTAGACGATATCCTAGGAATAAAAGATCCTCGAAGAGACAAAAGAATAGACTTTGTCGGAGGCATCAGGGGAATAGACGAGCTTGAAAAAAGGGTAAACGAAGACATGAAGGTTGCCTTTGCGATGTACCCAACAGAGCTTACAGAGCTTATGGCAGTTGCCGATGCAAACAAAATAATGCCTGCAAAATCTACTTGGTTTGAACCAAAAGTAAGATGCGGATTATTCTTACATGAACTTGATTAATAAAAATAGGATTAGCCATTGAGGCTAGTCCTTTTTATATTCCCCATCTTTCTGCGTAGCAGCACTATTAAAGCCCATAACCCCTCGCATCAAAACCCATGTAAATATATTAAAGAAATTTGTGACATAGGAATAAAATAACAAATATAAGGAAATACTATAATTAGAAAATATCAAAAATTAAGCAATATAAACATTTGTAGTTTATAAAAGGATTAAAAAGGAAGGGGTTCAATATGTTCAATCCAATGAATTCAGATATGTTTAGTTCAAAAAAAATGAAATTAATGATCCAGGATTTAGAAAGAAAGCAGTTAGATTCGTTAATATCTTTTATTCAAGAAAGATTAAAAAAATTATATAATTTAGGTTTTAGTGACGAAAGGGATACGAAGGCTGAAATTTTAAGAGGTCGCTTTAAAAAAGGTCTTAAATGCCCTAAATGTGGTCATACAGATTTAAATAAAAATGGAAAGATGAATGGTCGTCAAAGGTATATTTGCAAAAAATGTAGAATTACATTCGATGAAAGAAGTTTTTCGCCGCTTTCTAACACAAGGTTAAGTTTAGAAAAATGGCTTAAATATTGTCAACTTATGATAGAAGGTGGGACTATTAAAAAATGTGCAGAGGAAATAAATGTAAGCATACCAACGTCATTTTTTATGCGTCACAGAATTTTGGATGTGCTTAATTTGTTTTTAAAAAATGAGATCTTGGAAGGTATAGTTGAAGTTGATACTTGTCATGTAAATGAGTCTTTCAAGGGTTCTAGCAAAAAAAATAATTTTGAAAATAAGAAATATTTTTATAGCTTTGATAGGGATAGATTGCCAGGAGGTAGCTTTTTATTTAACAAGGATTTTGGAAGATCTATAAAATTTTCAAAAAATGCAAAACAAAATCAAATTTGCATTAATACAGCAATCGATAGAAACGGACATATACTTACAAGAATAGTTGACAATGATATGGGCATAAATAATAATGTAAAAACTCAAAATATGATGTCCTTTTTTGAAGGTAAATTGAGTGAAAATGTAATATTTTGTGCTTATGTGACTTCATGGTATAGACCACTTGCTGAAAAATTAAATATAAGAGTAAGACAATCACCTAGGCCAAATAGTTCAATTTACACAGTAAATCACGTTTATAAGTATCATTGGGAGCTAAAAAGATGGCTTAGAAATTTTAATGGAGTTGCGACAAAATATTTAAATAATTATTTAGCGTGGTTTAAATTTTTGTTTATAAGTAAAAAATTTACGGAATTTAATCGAATAAAGGATTTATTTATGGAATTTGCTACAGAGGACCTTTATCTTACTCAGGAGATGATAAAAAATAGGTGTGTAGAGTTGTTATAGGTATAAGCTACGCTTGGAAGAATAATGATAATTTTATTGATTTGTACCCCTAATTAGTTGTCACAAATATCTTTAATATATTTACAGTGGGTGGGGAGGAGGATATGTGGTATAAAGAGGTTGTTTTGGCGTGTTAAAAAAATTATTTGAAAAATATGAATATTGTATAAAATTCTGGCTATGTTATTTTATCCGTGATTGTGAATGTGCTATATTTAAATTATTAAATTTGTTTTTAGGAGAGATTTGGAGGTTATTAATATGACAGCTACAAAGGAAGTTTTGGAAAATTTAGGATTTAGAAGGGCGAAATTGTCAGATGCGGAGAGATTATTGGAGATTTATTCTCCTTATGTCATAGAGACTGCGATTACTTTTGAGTACGATGTACCTTCGGTGGAGGAGTTTAGAGGGAGAATAGAGGATATTTCTAGTGAGTATCCGTATATCGTTTGTACATATAAGGACGAGATAATTGGATACGCTTATGCGCATAGACATATGGAGAGGGCGGCTTATCAATGGAATGCTGAGCTTTCTATTTATTTAGATATGGATTATAAGAGCCTTGGTGTTGGAAAAATTCTTTATGGCAAGCTTATAGATATTTTAAAATTGCAAAATGTTGAGAATGTGTATGGATGTATAACTACCGAGAATGAAAAGAGCGTTAAGTTCCATGAGAAGTTGGGATTTAAGTTTATAGGGATATATCCTGATACTGGATATAAGTTTGGCAGATGGTACGATATTACTTGGCTTGGGATGAGGATTGCTGATAAGAATCAAGCTCCGAAACCGCTTAAGGCTATATATGAGGTGGATCAAGATGCTATAGAGGATATTTTAAAGTTTTAAATCGCTCTGGTAGGCTATTTTGATTGTAAAAGTAAAAATTCTCTTATACAATGTAATTAAGGAGATTGTTTGAAATATAAGGGATTTGCTTGGATTTAAAATAGCTGCAGGAGGGGAATTTATGAAGAAGGTTAGGTATTTGATTTGCGTTGTTTTTATATTTTGCATGTTTTTTGTGGCTCAGGTGTTGGATGATAAAGAGGTTATATTCCCTGAGATTTTGGCGCTGGCTCTTGGGGCTTGGGTTAGTGAGAAGCAGCCGTGGAAGGTCGATAGGGTGAGGATGTTTGTGCTTATGTCGATTTCTTCTTTGGTAGGAATTTTGGTAGTTAGATATGTGAATCTGCCGCTGATTTTTAAGATTGCGATAGGATTTTGTTTTGCAGGATTTATGTTGACTTTGTTTAGATGTACTATTGTTCCTATGATATCTGCTTGTATATTGCCTATGTTTATTGGGACGACGTCTTTTATTTATCCGATTTCTGTGACTACGATGTCTTTTGTGATAGTTTTAGTGCAATTTTTAATAGAGCGCTTTGGATTGAAGCCTAAGACTATGGTCGAGAGTGTTGAGATGGATGTGAAGGAGGAGTTTTTTAAATGGTTTAAAATGCTCGTTCTTTTGATGGCGGTCTGTGTGATTCCGACTGCTACGAAACAGCTTTACTTTGTGGTTCCGCCGCTTATAGTGGCTTTTGTGGAGTTTTCTAATGTTAAGAGCAAGGTTAGGGATAATTTTAAGAAGATATGGATTGCGATTGTCTGTGCTGGTGTGTTTGGTGCAGGGTGCAGGAT
>NZ_JAXEWM010000003.1:0-31876 GCF_034113885.1 Intestinibacter sp. | reverse complement strand
TAGACGCTGAGCTTATAACAACTGGAGGATTCGGATTTCCTAAAGGAGTTATGGAGAGAATCAAAGCAGCTCAGAAAAGAAGGGGAGTAATAATATTTACTGATCCAGACTTCGCTGGAGAAAAAATCAGAAAGAAAATAGCTCAAGCAGTTCCTGGATGCAAGCACGCATTTTTACCAAGAGAAGAAGCGAAAAAAGACGGTGATATCGGAATAGAAAACGCATCTCCAGAGAGTATAAGAAAAGCACTTGATAAAGTAAGAACAGAAAGCAGCGAAAAGAGAAATGAATTTGCACAAGTAGACTTAATAAGAAACAATCTAATTGGAAATGAAGACGCATCTTATAGAAGAGATAAAATCGGTCAAATATTAGGAATAGGATACGGTAATGCAAAACAATTTTTAAGCAGATTGAATAATTACGGAGTTACAAGAGAAGAATTTATAGAAGCGGTAAAGGCTATAGATAGTTTAGCAGAATAGAGCTTAGAAAAATATTTATAAGGAAAGGAAAGATATAATGGATAGACTTTCATCTCATAGAGCTACGAAAGAAATAGTAAACAAACATAACTTTAAGTTTTCAAAGTCATTAGGACAAAACTTTTTAATAGATGACAATGTAATAGACAAAATAATAGCGGGATCTAGATTATCAGAAACTGATAAAATCATAGAAGTAGGACCAGGAATCGGAACATTAACTAGAGAAATGGGAAAAACTGCTCAAAATGTAGTAGCAATAGAAATCGACAAGACATTAATCCCTATATTAAAAGAAACACTAGCAGACCTAGACAATGTAGAGGTTGTAAACGAAGATATTTTAAAGGTAGATATACAAGGTTTAATAAACGAGAAACTAGATGGAGGTCCAGTAAAATTAATTGCAAATCTTCCATACTACATAACTACTCCAATAGTTATGAAATTCTTAGAGGAGGACATACCGGTTACAGACATAGTAGTAATGGTTCAAAAGGAAGTTGCAGATAGAATGAATGCGAAACCATCTACAAAGGATTACGGCGCACTATCAGTAGCGGTTCAATACTACTGTGACACAGAAATAGTTGCAAAAGCTCCGAGACACATGTTTGTGCCACAGCCAAATGTGGATTCTATAGTTATAGGTCTACATGTAAGAAGCGAGAGAAAATATAAAGTAGATAATGAAGATATTTTCTTCAAAACAGTAAAGGCTTCATTTGGTCAAAGAAGAAAAACTCTTCTAAATTCTTTAGGAGGATTAGGATTTTTAACAAAGGACCAAATAAAAGAAGCACTACAAGCTGCAAATATAGATGCAAAGAGAAGAGGAGAAACTCTTAGCATAGATGAATTTGCTAATTTATCAAATGAAATAAATAAAATTTCATCTAAATAATACTATTTTCCAAAACCTCAAACATATAATATTTTGAGAAGTTATGTTTGGGGGGATAAATATTGGGTTCTAAAAGAAAATTTAAAAGGGACTATATTATACTAGAGGCAAAGGACATGAACTTTAGAAGTAAAGAGCGTGTTCTTCCTAAAGCCTTTGCAAAGATAGAAATTAACGATGAAAAATCAGCAATCGCTTTATACGTAGAAAATCTAAAAAACTTAAAAGACGGATATGATGTGGTCGCTCTTAGAAGTGATTATGAAAAATTAAACTTGGGAAGAATTAACTTAAATTCTCAAGGAAAAGGTGAATTTGTACTAGATTTAAACGAAGAGGATAGCGATATCAAGGCTGTAGCATTGACTTATGATAAATATATTCCGCTTATAGGATTTAAAGGAAATAAGCTTGAAAATTATGAAGCGTTGATATTTGAACCTGAAGAGGAATTCGAGGAATATGAAGAAGTTGAATATGTAGAACCGAATGATGAATCTGAATATGAAGAGGTTGAATATTTAGATTCAGATGATGAATACGAATATGAAGAAATAGAGTATATATATGAAGATGATTTAGAAGATGATCAATATGACGTACAGATTGAATCTGAAAATGTAGAGGAACTTGAAAGAGACATCTATGAAGAAAAACATAGAAATGTTGAAAGTATCGATTCTGAACAAGAGGTTCAAGAGCATACAACTGACAAAGCTGAACAAATATCATATATTAAAGATACATCTCAAGTAAAAAATAATAAATCTGCAAAAACAAATACAAAAGACAAACATCAAAATAAGAAAAAGATAATGAGAGACGAATTTAACAACATGTTAAATACAGATTCAGTTAGCGAAAAGACATCAGGAAAATTACTTATGCCAAGACAAATAAAGAAAGGTCTTAAATATTTCAAAGAGGTTAAGCCCTTTGCAGCAGATTATATAGAAAATACTAGATGGTGGAAAATAGATATAAATCAAAATACGATGTGTGGATATACAATGCCTTACTTAGGATATATAAATACCTTAAACTACACAATGTACAGCGATATAGCCATGAATTCATATAAGTACAGACATTATTTATTTGGAGTACAATACGATGAATATAACAAGAGAAAGTATTATATATATGCAATTCCGGGCAAAAAATCAGAGCAACCGGATAAGGGTACTACAGGTTTTACAACATACCAAGCGTGTGATAATAGAAATAGTAGCTTAGGATATTGGTTGTGCTTTATAGATTCTAAAGCTCGAAAGATAGAAAGATAACAAAATGGAAGTAAAAAAAATAAAAAATTTTACACCAATTTAATTTAAAAGTGTTATAATAAAAAGAATTGATAGAATATAAAAAGAAAAATCGCCTAGTGAACCTAGGTGATTTTTACGTTTTTGGAAGGTGATAATTAATATTGATAGAAAAATATATCCATTAACATATAAAAAGTATTCATTAATAGCATATAGGAAATGATATTCCTAAATAATAATATAAAGTTGATTTGGAGGGAAAACAAATGGAAACAAGATATGAAGAGGCAAGTAAAGTAACAATGGTGGCAATTTTATGGAACATGTTTTTATCAGCCATAAAAATATTTTCAGGGATAATTGGGAATTCTACTGCGATGATAGCAGATGGTATACATTCAGCATCAGATATTATTACATCAGTAGGTGTTTTAATAGGAAATAAAATATCATCAAAGCCAGGAGATAAAAATCATAATTACGGACACGAAAAAGCAGAGACATTAGTGTCATTTCTATTATCAATTATGTTAACAGTAGTATCAATAACAATTGGTATAGAAGGTGCAAAAAAATTATTTAATTTAGAAGCTGTAAAGATACCAACATTAATGCCGCTTATAGTATCTATAATATCTATATTAATAAAAGAATATCAATATAGAATAACTATAAGAGTAGCTAAAAAAATAAATTCTCCTTCACTTAAGGCCGATGCATGGCACCACAGATCAGATGCACTTTCATCAGTGGCTGCATTTATCGGTATAGGAGGAGCTATGATAGGCTTTAAGGTATTAGAACCTGCAGCGACAATAATAGTTGCAATAATAGTTTGTAAGGTTGCACTTGAAATATTTAAAGAAGCGATGAATGAGTTAATGGATGTTTCTATATCAGAAGAACAAGAAAAACAAATAATAGAATATTCTCAATCAATAGAAGGCGTAAAGCATGTAAAAACAGTTAGAACAAGAAAACACGGTGCATTTGCATATGTGGATTTAGTTATATGTGTTGATGGAACTTTAACAGTAGCTGAAGGTCATGACATAGCTACTCATTTAGAAAAAAATTTAATAAATGAAATGGAAGTTATAAAAGGAATCACAGTTCACGTAGAGCCTTGTAGCAATGGTTCAGATTTGTGTGATAAGGAATTAATAGAAGAAATTCAAAATATAAAAAATACTTCATGTACTGATTGTAATTCTAAAGATTGTCTTAATAATGGTAAATAATACTTAAAAAATTAAATAAAAAGTTATATAATTATCATAGACGATTTTAAGGGCATGGAGGAGAGAATAAAATGTCAAAAAAAAGAAAGATAAAGAAAAGAGCCATTTTAATAATGGGAGTAGTCCTTTTCTTTGTTATATATTTTATATCTTTTAGAGCTTTTTCTAAAATATCAGAGAATACTCAGGGGACTAAAGTTCCAACTACACAAGAAAAAGTAGACACTAGAAGCTTATTAGATCAATTTAAGGATAAAAGTAAAATATATATATCAGATGGGAATGTTTCAAATGTTAGAATGGAAGAGGAGAAGGTAGACGAATTTCAATATTCATTTAAAGAATTCAGCAAGATTAGAACGCCAGATTCATATACACCTATATACGAGGGATATACAGACGATGAAATAAAATTCTCTACAGATTTAAACATATTTAGAGTTTACACTGTCAACGAAGAGGAATACTACAAAGTTCCTGTATCTTATAAGAAGGAATTTAAAGAAATTTTAGATACGAGTATCTATACTTCTTTTGATTTTATAAAGCAATATAAAACATGGAAACAGGTTACTATAGATTACGGCGATGAAACTAAAAAAATAAGTGGATGGAATTACGATGATTTGGCTAGTAAAATGGTTCAAAAAAGATTAGTCGGAAAAATACAACCAGAAAAGGCTAGAGAGAGAAGTAAGTATAAATTTACTATTAATATAACAGCAGATAATTACGAAGCGAGGGTTGATATAATGGGAGAGGATTACGTTAAAATAAAAGTTAATGACTTAATCTCTTACTATGAAGTATCTAATAATCTTTATGATTATATAAAAACTGACGTATTTAAAATAGCTGATGATGAAAAATAATATGCATTAAAAAAACTCTGAATCCTTATCAAGATAAATAATGTTTTGATAAGCTTCAGAGTTTTTTATTTTCATGATTTATAAAAATTTAATCGACTGGCAATTAATCTTCTTGCTTTAATAAATCTTCACCTACTAAATAAACAGGTCCAGCTCCAACAGTCATTACTATATCATCTGGTTTTATGTTTTCTTTTAGATATTTTACTATATCTTCAAATTTTGATATATAAGTTGCATCTACATTATTGTGATTTAATCTTTCAACTAAATCTTTAGAATGTATAGTTCCAGGGTCGTCTTCTCTTGCAGCGAATATATCAGTTATTATAACTTTATCTGCTGAATAGAAGGCTTCAGAGAATTCATCTAATAGAGATATTGTTCTACTATAGGTATGTGGTTGGAATACACACCATAAAGTACCTTTTTTAAATCTCTTTGCAGTAGATAAAGTTGCTTTTATTTCAGTTGGATGATGAGCGTAGTCATCTATAACTGTAGCGTCGTGATATTTACCTTTGATTTCAAATCTTCTACCAACACCAGTGTAATCTAATAATCCTTCTTTGATAGTGTCTACATCTATTCCAGATACTATTGAAGCTATTATAGCCGATGTTGCATTGTAGATATTGTGAAGACCTGGTACATGTAATTTAAAATTACCTATATGTTTTCCGCTATAATTTAAATCAAAAGAACCGCAGCCTAAATCGTCGAAAGATATATTTTCTATAATTACATCATTTGATGATTTTTTACCGTATTTTACAACGTGTGCTTTAACATCGTGTAATATATCCATATTAGGACTGTCACCGTTTATGATAAAGTAACCATCTTTAGGTAGGAGCTTACCAAATTTATTGAAAGAAGCTTTTATTTCATCTATACCAGAGAAGTAATCAAGATGATCCTCTTCAATATTTAAAACTATAGATATCTTAGGGTTGAAGTTTAAGAAACTATCAACATATTCACAAGCTTCTGTTATAAAATGGCTAGAATGTCCTATTTTAACATTTCCACCGATTGATTTTAGATTTCCACCAACTAATATAGTAGGGTCTAATTCAGCGTGTTCAAATATAGTTGATAAAATTGATGTAGTAGTAGTCTTACCATGTGTTCCTGATACAGCGATTGAGTTTTTATATTCTCTCATTAATTGTCCTAGGAATGCTGCTCTATTTATTGTCAATTTGTTTTTGTTTTTCGCTTCTACTAATTCAGGGTTATCAGGATGTATAGCTGCAGTATAAACAACTATATCTATATCATCAGTTATATTTTCCTTACATTGACCTATAAAAATTTTAGCACCTTGATCTCTTAGTTTTCTAGTAAGATCTGATTCATTCATATCAGATCCAGAAACATTGTACTTTTTATTAAGACAAATTTCTGCCAAGGCACTCATACTAATACCACCAATACCAATAAAATGTATATTCATAAATAAAACCACCTTTCTTTTTAATTAAGTCCTATAATCTGAACTATTTATGTGGTATAATTAAATAATGTTCAATATTTAAAGTATAATCTGCAAACGATATTAATATATATACTTTTATTAATTAAAAAATATGTTTAAACATAAATCTTATTATATCATATTATTAAAATTTATGCATTATATACTTTAAATTATAAGGATAGTGGTTTTAGGAGGTTTTTAATTATGAAGTTTAAAAGAACGGAAAGAATAGGCGCTATAGTAAAAATATTGTCAGATAACCCGAATAGAATATATACATTGAGCTTTTTTACAGAAAAATTTAATGCTGCAAAATCTACAATAAGTGAAGATTTACTAGTCGTTAAAAACGTTTTTGAAAAATTAGAATTAGGAAGAGTAATAACTATATCAGGGGCTGCTGGTGGAGTTAAATATATACCAAAAACATCAATTGGAGAAAATAAACAGTTTTTAATGGAATTATGTGAAAAAATAAATGACGATTCAAGAAAGCTTTCAGGTGGCTTTTTATATTTAATAGATTTGATTTACAATCCAGCAATAGTTGCCAAAATTGGAAAAATATTTGCTTCAAACTTAGATTATAGTGAAGCAGATTGTGTAGTAACTATGGAAACTAAAGGTATCCCAATGGCACTTATGACTGCTAAGGCTATGAATTTACCTTTAGTTATAATTAGAAAGGATATGAAGGTTTCTGAAGGTCCTACATTAAGCATGACCTATGTGACTGGAGGAAGCAATAAGGTTGAAAGTATGAGCTTACCAAGAAGAGCTCTAAAACCTGACAGTAAGGTTATATTAATAGATGACTTTATGAGAGGCGGAGGAACTTTAAAGGGTATGAAGGATTTAATGCATGAGTTTGGAGCTCAAGTAATAGGAACAGGGGTATTCATATCTACAACAAAGCCTCAAGAAAAAATGGTAAAAGATTATATATCATTAATCGAATTAGATGATAATGGAGAAAGTATAATCGCTAAACCTAATTTCAAGACATTTAAGGATGAATATAGAGATTCTCAATTTACGTCTGATAACTAGAAATAATCTAAAAATTAGAAAAATATTAATTTAAATTCAAAAAAAAAGAGGATATCACCTTTATTTATAGAATTATTTAGAATACAGTTTATAATAAGTAGTATTGTCAAAATCATAAAGGGGGATATTTAGAATGAACATAACTGACGTAAGAGTAAGAAAAATAACAAACGAAGGAAAAATGAAATGTATAGTTTCTATAACTTTTGATAACCTATTTGTTGTTCATGACATTAAGGTAATAGAAGGTCATAATGGACTATTTATAGCTATGCCAAGTAGAAAAGTTGGAGAAGGTAACTTCAGAGATATAGCTCATCCAATAAATGCAGAAATGAGACAAGTATTAGAAGATGCTGTTTTAAAAGCTTACCATGAAGCATTAGCTCAATTAGAAGTTGCTGCTGAATAAATTTGAATATTATAATTTAGTATATATATTGAAAGCCGGACTTTAGTTTCGGCTTTTTTTAATGAAGTTTTTGCTAGCTTTCATGCTAGAATAAATTTAAAAAATATATTAAAAAAATAATAAAGTATTATAAGTAAGAATTAATCTGAAAAAACTAGCATTTATTTAAAAAAAGTGTTATATTATTAGTGTCAAATAGGCACATTAATAGTCATTTATATAGATTATTTAGCATACTATAATAATTTTTATAACTTTTTTCAAAAAAATAAAAGTTTATTGGTAAAAAAATCGTATGAAAGTATATAATATTGTATGTAAATAGTTAATTTACAGAAAATATTTATATGAATGGAGTGAAAAGATGAACTTTAAAGCGATAATACTTGCTGCAGGTAAAGGAACTAGAATGAAATCTAAAAATCCTAAAGTAGTGCACAAGGTATGTGGAAAAGAAATGGTAAATCATGTAATTGATATTTCAAATAAATCAGGAGTGAACGATGTCGTAGTAATATTAGGACATGGATCTGAAACTGTAAAAAATGTAATACCAGAAGAATGTATTGTAGTAATGCAAAAAGAACAATTAGGTACAGGTCATGCAGTTAAAATGGCAAAGGATGCTATAAATGACGACGATACTATAGTTGTATTATGTGGGGATACTCCTTTAATAGAAGAGGATACTCTAAAGAAACTATTTGCCTATCATCTAGAAAATGAATATATGGCTACAGTTTTAACAACTAAAGTAGATGATCCAACAGGATATGGAAGAGTTATAAGAGATGCAGAAGGAAACTTCTCAAGAATAGTAGAACAAAAAGATGCTAATGAAGAAGAATTAGCAGTAAATGAAATCAATTCAGGAATCTACTGTTTCAAAGGTGACAAACTAAAAGAAGCATTAGATTTATTAGACAACAATAATGCTCAAGGAGAGTATTATTTAACAGACACAATGAAAATAATAAAAGACAAAGGTTCTAAAGTAGGAGCTTTCGTGGGAGCTACTATAGAAGAGCTAATGGGTGTAAATTCAAGAGTTCAGTTATCACAAGCCGAAGCAATCATGAGAAAAAGAATAAACAAAAAACATATGGAAAATGGAGTTACAATAATTAATCCAGAAAATACATATATTGAATCAAATGTACAAATTGGTAAGGATACTATTGTAGAACCTGGCGTAATGTTAAAAGGAAACACTGTTATAGGAGAAGAATGTATAATAGGAATGAATTCTTCTATAACAAATTCTAAGATTGGTAATTTTACAGAAGTAAAAATATCTACTATAATAGATAGCGCTGTCGGCGAAAATACTACTGTTGGACCTTATGCATATTTAAGACCAAAGAGTAATGTAGGAAGTCATGTTAAGATAGGAGACTTTGTAGAAGTTAAAAATGCCAACATAGGAGACTATTCAAAGGCATCACATCTATCTTATATAGGAGATGCTGATGTAGGAAAAGATGTAAATATTGGATGTGGAGTGGTATTCGTAAACTATGATGGTAAAAATAAATTTAGATCAACAGTTGAAGATGGAGCTTTTATAGGTTCTAATTCAAACTTAGTTGCCCCAGTTCATATCGAGCATAAAGGATATATAGCAACAGGTTCAACTATAACTGATGATGTACCAGATGGAGCATTAGCTATAGCTAGACAAAGACAAGTTGTAAAAGAAGGCTGGGTAGCTAAAAAAGAAGCAAGAGACGCAGCAAAAGAAAACAAGAAATAAATTTGCCTTTTATAGACATTTATGTCTAAAATATAATATATAAATTTTTCGGGAGGATAAGAATGAATACTAGCGGAAGTGAGATTAAAATTATCACTGGTAATGCAAATCCAGAACTAGCAGCTAAGATAGCTGAGAGAGTAGGAGTTAAAGTTTCAGAATGTGAAGTAACTAAATTCAGCGATGGTGAAATATCTGTAAACATAAAAGAAACAATAAGAGGTTGTGACGTTTTCGTAGTTCAATCTACAAACAACCCAGTAAACCAAAACTTAATGGAATTATTAATAATAATCGATGCATTAAAGAGAGCATCTGCAGGTAGAATAACAGCAGTTATCCCTTATTATGGATATGCAAGACAAGACAGAAAAGCAAAATCAAGAGATCCAATAACTGCAAAATTAGTTGCAAACTTAATAACTGCAGCTGGAGCAGATAGAGTTTTAACTATGGATTTACATGCTGCTCAAATACAAGGATATTTTGATATACCAGTAGATCATCTTCTAGGACAAAATATATTAGCTGATTATTTCAATAAAATGCATTTAGAAGATTTAACAGTAGTTTCACCAGACTTAGGAAGTGTTACTAGATCTAGAAAATTTGCTAACCAATTAGATGGAGATGTTCCACTAGCAATAATCGACAAGAGAAGACCAAAAGCTAACGTTTCAGAAGTTATGAACTTAATAGGAGACGTTGAAGGAAGAAATATAATCATGCTTGACGACATGATAGATACAGCTGGTACAATAACAAATGCAGCTAATGCATTAAAGAAATTTGGTGCTAAAGATATATATGCTTGCTGTACACATGCAGTTTTATCAGGTCCAGCAATAGAAAGAATAAAAGAATCTTCTATAACTAAATTAATAGTTTTAGATACAATAAAACTTCCAGAAGAAAAGAAATTAGATAATATAGAAGTATTAACAGTAGCAGATTTATTTGCTAATGCAATTAAGAAAATATTCAACAATGAATCTATTAGTATATTATTCTAATAAGATAATTATATAGGAATTCGTTAATATAAGGTATTGCAGAAATGATTGATCATTTTAGCAATACCTTTATTTTATTTGTATATAAATGTGAATTTTTAACAATAATATAAATACTTTGAGATAAAAGTATTATTTATATTATAAAATTATCCACAGTGTATAAATAAAAAGAGAGGAGAGATTTATGGATTTATTAACAATACTTGATAAAGCTGTGAATTTAAATGCATCAGATGTACATATAACAGTAGATTTATCCCCAATTGCTAGAGTTAATGGTAAATTTATAAAACTAGAACAACAAATTCTTACTAATCAAGATGTGTATAACTTATTAAAGCAAATTATCGATGAAAAACTTATACACAAGATTAATACAGAGGGAGAATTAGATTTTTCTATATCTTTATCAAATGGATATAGAGTTAGGGCTAATATTTATAAGCAAAAAGGTAATTATGCTATGGCGTTGAGAATAATACCGAGGGAAATACCGTCTTTTGAAGAGCTTAAATTGCCAGAAGTTATTAAAGAATTTGCTAAAAAACAGAAAGGGTTGATTTTAATAACAGGTCCTACAGGTAGTGGAAAATCCACAACACTTGCAAGCTTGATTGACTTAATTAATAAAACTAGACAATGTCATATTATAACTCTAGAGGATCCAATAGAATACATACATAGACATAAAAAGAGCATAGTAAATCAACGTGAAATAGGAAAGGATTCAATAGATTTTAATTCAGCACTGAAAGCGAGCTTAAGACAAGATCCAGATGTGATTCTAGTTGGAGAGATGAGAGACCCAGAGACTATTTCAATAGCATTAAGAGCTGCTGAAACAGGTCATTTAGTATTTTCGACTATGCATACTATAGGGGCCGCCAAAACTATAGATAGGATAATAGATTCGTTTGAAGCATCTAAGCAACAGCAAATAAGAAGTCAGCTATCGACTGTATGTACAGGCATCGTCTCACAGCAATTAATCCCCTCTATAGATGAATCATCTCGAATAGTAGCTACAGAGGTTATGATAGCTAATACAGCTATAAGAAACCTAATAAGAGAGAATAAAATCTATCAAATTCAAAATATAATCCAAACCTCATCAAAACAAAATATGTTTTCTATGGATCAAGATGTTTCTAGACTCTATAAACAAGGATTGATATCTAAGGAGAGCTTATTGAGTAGATGCGATGATTTACAGTATGTTAGAAAGATTGTGCAGATATAAATAGAATATCAAGTATACAAAAATATAATAAATCTATAAATATATTATTATGATTTGTGTTATAATGGCCATTTTTTTAATAGTATCCTATATTGAAAACAAATTAATATACATAATATGCAAGGATATTAAACCATCTTTATCTAATACTATAATAATATATTCGATGAGTATAATAATATCCTTGTTAATATATAATAAATATAAAATAACTACAGATTCTATAAGTTATTTTTTACTAATTCCATTTATAATATTGATTTCAATAATAGATTTTCGTACAACTTTTGTGTACGATATAACTGTAGTTAGTGGTATAATAATTCAGAGTGTAGTATTTATTTTGATGAAAATACCTTATGATTGTTTATTAGACCATTTAGAGGGTTTAGTAATAGGACTTTTACTGTCTTTTTTGATATGTAAAACTACAAAGGCAATAGCAGAGGGTGATATAGGATTTTATGGGTTATGTTGCTTTGTATTGGGAGCGAAACATAGCCTTAATGTGTTTGTATTATCATTTTTGATAACATCTTTATTTGGGATTTTAATTATTTTAAAACAAAGAAGGATAGATTTAAAAGTTAGAATACCATTTACACCATTTATTTCTATTGCCACAATTTTAATCATGTTAACGCAATATGATATAATAAAAATCTATTTTGAAATTATAAGCGAAAAAATATAAAGGAGGCGAAAATTTTGTATATAATAGTGGGATTAGGAAATCCAGGAGACAAATACGCAAAAACAAGACATAATGTTGGATTTAATGTTATAGATCTTTTAGCAAAGGAATATTCAATAGATGTTAGTAGAATAAAACATAAAGCACTAACTGGAGAAGGAAGAGTCGGAACTGAAAAGGTAATATTAGTAAAACCTATAACATATATGAATTTAAGTGGAGAGTCAGTTGCTGATATATGTAATTATTACAATATAGATTTAGAAAATTTAATTGTAATATACGATGATATAGATTTAGATATAGGCAAAATTAGAATCAGAAAAAAAGGCAGCGGTGGAACTCATAATGGAATGAGATCTATAATAAAATGTCTAGGCTCTAATGAATTTCCAAGAGTTAGAGTTGGAATATCAAGACCTCAAAATGGACAAGATTTAGCGGATTTTGTTTTATCTAGATTTAGTAAAGACGATGAAAAAAATCTTCAAGAAAGCTATGAACATGCAGTCGCAGCAGTTGACTGTGCTATTAGAGAGAATTTAGATTTAGCAATGAATAGATACAATGTAAAATAAGGAGGGGCTATATGGAGGATGTTTTTGTATACCCTTTAAAAAACTCAAATGAGTATAAGGAGATTATAAACTCGATATGTAATAAAAAAGGATCATTACAGCTAAATGGTCTTTTAGCTATGCAAAAGCCACATATAACTTATTCTCTATTTAAGGAGTTATCTAGACCTACTTTGTTTATTGCCAACAGTGATTTAGAAGCAAAGAAGGTCTATAACGAGCTTAGTTTTTATACTAAGGATAAGGTGGAATATCTGAGTACAGATGAAATTTATTTTTATCATTTAGATGCGAAGGATAGAAATGAAGAAGCAAAAAAATTAAGAGTATTATTAAAATTAGCAAAAAAACAAAAAACTATATTAGTTACATCTATAGATGCACTACTAAAAAAATATATACCTAAAGATGTTTTGCTGGATAATATACTTACTTACAAGGTAGGAGATATTATAGATTTAGAGGCACTAAGTGAAAAATTAGTTAAATTAGGATATGAGAGAGTTTCTAGAATAGAAGGGCTTGGTCAATTTAGCATTAGAGGTGGGATAATAGATGTGTATTCACTAGAATATACGCATCCTATTCGTATAGAGTTGTTTGATGATGAAATCGATTCTATACGTACTTTTGATGTTTTTTCTCAAAAATCTATAGAAAAAATAAAAAAAGTAGTGATAACTCCATCGAGAGAATTTATTTATCCAGAAGATACAAGCTTAGCTGTTAAAAAAATTAAAGAAGAAACTAATCAATATACTGATGACGATGTTTTTAACAATATGGATAATATAGCTAATAAAACATATTTCCAAGGTGTAGAAAATTATATTGATTATCTATATGAAGATGCAAATAAAAGTTTATTTACTTATCTTCCTGATAATGCCATAATAGTAGTGAATGATATCTCTAGGCTTAAAGAAAGATGTCAAAACTATTTGAATGAATTTAAGGATAATTACAAACTAAATCTTGAGAGAGGTTTAGCTATAAAAAATCAGGGAAATTTACTTTATACTTATGAAGATTTACCGTTTTTAATTGATGATAAGAAATTAATTATAAATTCATTATTGCCAAAGCCGGTAAATGATTTTTCAGTAACTAATGTAATTAATTTTGAATCTAGAGAAATTCCTACATACAATTCAAAAATGAATGTATTAGTAGAGGATTTAAATAGACTTAGATACAATGGCTATAAAGTAATATTAGCAGTAAATTCTTCTGATAGATGTAAAAAATTACACGAGGATTTATTTAATTTAGGGTTAGAAGCTACAATATCAAAAAGCAGAAATATAGAAATAAAATCCTCGCAAATAGTGATTATTCCAGCAAATATCAGTAAAGGCTTTGAATATAAATCTATAAAATTTCAAGTCATAACAGATAATGAAATAATAGGTGTAAACAAAAGAGCTTCTAAAAAATCTAAAAAGAAAAAGAACAAGGATGGACAAAAAATTGAGTCATTTTTAGATTTAAAAATAGGAGATTATGTAGTTCATGAAAATAGTGGTATTGGTAGATATACAGGTATAGAACAAATTTTAGTTAATGGAGTCAAAAAAGATTATTTAAAAATAATTTATCAAGGTGGAGATAACTTATATGTACCTATAGATCAAATGGATAAGGTTCAAAAGTATATAGGTGCAGAGGCTCAAAAGGTTAAGTTAAATAAGCTTGGAACAAATGAATGGACAAAGGCAAAGGCAAAGGTCAAACGTGAAATAGAAGACATGACAAAGGATTTAGTAGAGCTTTATGCGAAGAGGGAAAAGGTAAAAGGCTATAAGTTTTCTAAGGATACAGTTTGGCAAAAGGAATTTGAATCCTTGTTTCCATATGAAGAAACGGAAGATCAGTTAAAAGCTATCAAGGAAACTAAAAAAGACATGGAATCATCAAAGGTAATGGATAGACTTGTATGTGGAGACGTTGGATATGGAAAGACGGAAGTTGCTATAAGAGCCGCATTTAAAGCCTGTATGGATCAGAAGCAAGTTGCAATATTAGTTCCTACAACTATTTTAGCTCAACAGCATTACAACACGTTTAGAGACAGATTTGAGAATTATCCTATTAGAGTGGAGGTTTTAAGTAGATTTAAAACTCCTAAACAACAAAGGGAAATAATAAACGATGCGAAAAAGGGATTAGTAGATATTCTTATAGGAACGCATAGAATTATTTCAAAGGATATTAATTTACCTAATTTAGGATTGCTTGTAATCGACGAAGAGCAACGATTTGGTGTTAAGCATAAGGAATCTCTTAAGGAATTTAAAAATACAGTAGATGTATTGACTTTATCAGCTACTCCTATACCTAGAACGCTACATATGTCTTTAAGTGGAATTAGAGACATGAGTGTAATAGAAGAACCGCCACAGGAGAGACATCCAGTCATAACTTATGTAGTAGAAGCAAAAGAGAGTATCATTCAAGATGAAATAGAAAGAGAAATTGCAAGGGGAGGTCAGGTATTTTTTGTCTATAATAGAGTTGAACATATTGAAGAGATGGCAAGTACAATTCAAAAATTAGTACCTGATGCAAAAGTTGCCGTTGCCCATGGTAGAATGACATCAAAAACGCTTGAAAACATTATATTAGCATTTTTAAATAAGGAATACGATGTTTTAGTTTGTACCACAATTATTGAAACAGGTATGGATATATCAAATGCAAATACAATGATTATATACGATGCAGATAAAATGGGACTTGCTCAGCTTTACCAATTGAGAGGTAGGGTAGGAAGAAGTTCTAGACAAGGCTATGCTTATTTAATGTATGAAAAGGACAAGGTTTTAAGTGAGGTAGCAGAGAAGAGATTAAAGGCTATCAGAGAGTTTACTGAGTTCGGATCTGGCTTTAAAATAGCTATGAGGGACTTGGAAATAAGAGGTGCAGGTAATATTTTAGGATCGCAACAGCATGGACATATGGCAGTCATAGGTTATGATTTATATGTTAAAATGTTAAATGAAGCTATAAAGAAGGTCAAAGGAGAACCAATTGAAGAAGAAATAGATGTTGAAATTAATTTAGCCGTAAATGCATATATTCCAAATTCTTATATATCAGAAGAAGCTGATAAGATAGAAATGTATAAAAAAATAGCATCTATAGAAAATAAAGATGACATGGAAGAAATTAGAGAGGAATTAGTAGATAGATTCTCTGATTTACCTAGATCAGTCGAGACCTTACTTTATATAGCATATATAAAATCTATGTGTAAAAAATTAAAAATAGAAAAAATCATCCAAAATAAAAATGAAATTAGTTTAGTACCTTTAACTAGATACAAAACTAAGGAAAAAGTTGGCTATAAAATAGTTTTAGAGTTATTAGCGTTATTAGAAAAAATGTGTAGATTAAACGAAAATAAGTAAAAATGAGGTGTGAAAATGAAAAAATTAATGACATTAGCATTGACTTTAATTTTAGGGATAAGCATGATAGGATGCTCTTCTAAGTCAGTAGCTACAGTAAATGGTGAAGGTATACCACTTGAATACTATAAAACATATGTAAACTGGACAAAATTATCATATGAAAGCTATGGATATACATCTTCTGTTTGGGAAACAGAAATGGAAGATGGAACAACTTCTAGTAGTTCAGAAGATAATAAATCATCAGAAAAGAAAACTTATTGGGATTCTTTTAAAGAAAGCATACTTCAATCAATGGAACAATCAGAAGTAATATACCAAAAGGCTAAAGAAGTTGATGTATTGCCAACAGATGAAGAGGTTCAAGAAGCTGTAGATAGTTTTAACGAAAGTGTAAATGGAGATGACACTACAAAGGAACAAGCTGAAAAAGCAGGAATTAATGATGAATTTTTAAAATATGTTTTAACTAGAGAATTAGCTACTTCTGCTTATCAAGAATATTTTAATAAGAATACAGATGTAGAAGAATCTAAGTTAAAAAAGGAATATGAATCTAATAAAGATGCATATAATACTGTAACTGCATCTCACATATTAATAAAAACAACAGATGATTCTGGTGAAGAATTATCAGATGAAAAGAAGGCAGAAGCTAAAACTAAAGCAGAAGAAGTTCTTAAAAAAGCTAAAGCGGGAGAAGATTTTGCTAAATTAGCTAAAGAATATTCAGAGGATACTTCTAATGCTGAAAGTGGTGGAGAATTAGGTGCTTTTACTTACGGTCAAATGGTAGAAGAATTTAGTAAAGCAGCATTTGCTTTAGATAAAGGTGAAATTTCTGATATAGTAGAAACTTCATATGGATATCATATAATCAAAGTTACAGATAAAGCAGTTACTTATGAAACAGCAAAAGACGATGTTAAGAGTGCACTTTTAAGTACTCAATTTAGTGAAGAAATTCAAAAATTAGTGGATGATGCTAAAATAGATGTAAATGAAGATAAATTAAAATCTATTTCATATAAGTAAATTATACAATAAAATGAACTAAAAATAAGGGGAATAATTTGTTGAAGTTATTCTCCTTATTTTTTTAAAATTAAGTAATAATTATAATAAAAAAATGCACAAATTAATAAAAATCCATCTTGTAAAATATAAATTTAAATTTGTAAAAAATTCTAAAAAAGTATTTTAAAATTAAAAATATAATTAAATTGTAAAAATTTTTGACAAAAAATAAATAATTATTATATAATGTTAACCGAAATTTGTATATTTTTCTTTTGAATGGTAAAAATACAATAAAAGAAATTAATGGAGGGATTATCATAAATGAGAGCAACAGGTATAGTTAGAAGAATAGATGACTTAGGAAGAGTTGTTATTCCAAAAGAAATAAGAAAGACTTTAAGAATAAGAGAAGGAGATCCACTAGAAATATTTACAGCTAAAGATGGAGAAGTTATACTAAAAAAATACTCGCCAATAGGAGAGTTAAATGAATTCTCGCAAGAATATGCTGAAACACTAGGAGAAATATTAGGTCATGGTGTTATTGTAACTGATTTAGATTCTATAGTATCAGTATCTAAATTACCTAAAAAAGACTACAAAGAAAAAAATATAAGTAAAGAGTTAGAACAATTAATAGAAAATAGAGAAGTAAAACAAATAAAAGACGAAAATAAAATACCACTATACAAAGACGATAATAATTTTTATAATGGCCAAATAATAATGCCTATAATAAGTACATCAGGAGATTGTATAGGAAGTATAGTCATAGTTACAAAAGAAAATGAAAACTTCCAAGAAGGAATAGACAAAATTCTTAAAGTAGCTTGTAGTTTTTTAGGAAAGCAAGTTCAATAATTTATTAAAAGGCCCTTTAATAGAGGGTCTTTAATTTTTAAAATTATAAAAAATATTTAATAAAAAATTATTAAGAAATAATTAAAAATGTGGAAAATATTGAATAAATCGTTATAAGTGTGATATATTAAGTTTTGTTACAAAAGTTTATATACGAATTGTAATAGTTTATATATAAAGCAGTTTTGATATTTTAATGTGAAAAGATATTATTTGTAATCTGAAATGAATATAATTTCATATGTCTAATAAATTGGAGGTTAAAAATTATGGATAACAACAAAAATAAAGAATCCTTTTTAAAAGGAGCGCTTATACTTGGTGCAGCGGGTGTTGTTGTTAAGATAATGGGAGCATTTTTTAGAATACCACTTGGAAACTTGATAGGATCAACTGGTATGGGATATTATCAAGCTGTATATCCTGTCTATACATTATTTTTAACATTGGCAACAGCAGGATTTCCTACTGCATTGGCTAAATTAGTTTCAGAGAAAAGAGCTATTGGAGATTATGGCGGAGCGAACAAGACATTTAGAATAGCATCAACTGTATTATTTATCACAGGACTTATTTCGTTCTGTATATTCTATTTTGGAGCGGATTTTATAGTTACAGTTATAATGAAAAATAAGGGTGCATATGCCAGTATGGTAGCAATAGCGCCAGCACTTTTATTTGTGCCACTAATGTCTTCATTTAGAGGATATTTTCAAGGTAGAAGAGAAATGAGTAAGATTGCAATTTCTCAAATGGTAGAACAATTCTTTAGAGTTGTGCTAGGTATAGGAATTGCGTATTACTGGATGGTTAGCTTTGGACCTGAAAGAGGAGCTGCCGGTGGTGTTTTAGGAGCTGCTATAGGTGGATTTGCATCAATTGCATTTTTAATTATGGCTTATTTTAAAGCTTCAAAAGAACGTAAAGCTGAACTTGAAGCGAGTAAACATATTAAAGTTGAAAGCACAAAAACAATATTAAAAAGGATTTTATACGTTGCAATACCAATAACTATAGGTGCATGTGTTATGCCTTTAGTAAACATGGTAGATAGTATAGTTGTCGTAAGAAGACTTCAAGAAAGTGGTTTTGATGTAAAAACAGCAAACTCTTTATTAGGACAATTAACAGGTATGGCTATGGCAACAGTAAACTTACCAGTATTTATAGATCAAGCTATAGGTATGAGTTTAGTTCCATCTATTTCAGAAGCTTGTGCATTAAATCAACGTGGAAGAGCTAAGAAAGAAGCTAGAAACGGAATAAAAATGATTTTACTTATAGTATTACCTTGTGCTTTTGGATTAGCATCTCTAGCTACTCCGATAATGAATTTATTATATCCAGGTGAAACAGGAGCTATAGGACAAATGCTATTTGCATGTGCACCTTCTGCTATATTCTTAGGATTAATATATGCACAAAATGGTATACTTCAAGGTATGGGTAAACCTATGGTTCCAGTTATAGCTTTAGCAATAGGTATGGTATTTAAAGTAATATTAAGTTATACTTTAACAGGAATACCATCTATAAATGTTTTTGGTTCAGCTATAGGTACTTTAACTGCATATGCAGTTGCATCATTAATTGAATTTATGTACATAAAGAAAACTCTAAATATGAAATTCTCTAAAAAAGAATTTATAATAAAACCATTATTAACAGTAACAACTATGTTTGTAGCTGTTAAGATATGCTACGGTTTAGTATCAATGGTATTTGGAAATGCAATATCAACAGTAATTTCTATTATGGTTGGTGGAGTTGTTTATGTAATAGTATTATTTGCTATTGGCGGAATGAAAAAAGATGAAATATTAATAATGCCAAAAGGTGAAAAAATATATAAAATGTTAAAAAAATTAAAGTTAATGAATTAGAATAGGAATAGATATTAAAATAAAGACAATAATTATAATGACATTGTTTTTGTAGTGTATTTACTAGGAGTGATAATATGGGTAAAATATCAATTGTAGGTTTAGGTCCTGGAGATTATTCTTTAATCAGCCAAGGAGCTTTAGAGTTATTACAGTCATCTGATAGAATTTTTTTAAGAACAGAAAAGCATCCTACTGTGGATCAATTAAAAAATCAAATAAATTATACAAGCTTAGATTATTTCTATGAAAAAGAAGAAAATTTTGAGAATGTATATTTTCATATATCTGAATTTATAATAGAAAAAGCTAAAGAGGGCGACTTAGTGTACGCTGTTCCAGGGCATCCAAGGGTAGCAGAGAAGACTGTAGGCATAATAGAGCAGTTAGCTACTGAAAACAACATAGAAGTCGAAGTAATAGCTTCTATGAGCTTTGTAGATGCTATGTTTAACTATTTAGCGGTAGACCCAGCAGATGGTTTTAGATTAGTAGATGCTTTTGAACTTGAAAATTCCCCTATTGATCCTAGAACTAATACGATCGTCACACAAGTTTACGATGAATTTATAGCATCAAATGTTAAGCTAAAATTAATGGATTACTATGACGATGAACAAGAGGTTTATATAGTTAATGGATCTGGTATTAAGGGTTTAGAACAAAAAGTTCCAGTAAAACTATATGAAATAGATAGATATAGAGAGTTATTTGATTATTTAACTAGTCTATATATACCAAAATCTTCAAAAAAAATGTATAATACTGTATATGATTTACAATCAGTTATGAAAATCTTGAGAAGTCCAGATGGTTGCGAATGGGATAAGAAACAAACTCATGAAACCTTAAAAAAATCTCTAATAGAAGAAGCATACGAAGTAAATCAAGCTATTGACAATGATGATATAGACGAGCTTATAGAAGAGCTTGGAGATGTGCTTTTACAAGTTATATTCCACTGTGAAATAGGGGAAGAAGAGGGATTTTTTAATTTAGGAGATGTAACTAGTGCAATATGTAAAAAGCTTATACATAGACACCCACATGTTTTCAAAAGAGAAGAGATCGACATGAACGAATTTGATAAGACATGGGAAAATCTTAAACGAGAAGAAAAGGGTGAGACTACTGTTACAGAAGGGCTAAAACGAATTCCAGTGTATTTACCAGCCTTAATGAAGGCTAAAAAGATACAAAAAAAAGCAGCTTTAGTAGGTTTTGACTGGGAGGATATTAATGACGTTTATAAAAAAGTTGTTGAAGAATATCAAGAACTACTTGACGAATGTAAATCTGGGAATATAAAATACATAAAGGAAGAGTTAGGAGACTTACTATTTTCAATAGTAAATTTAGCGAGATTTTTAAAGGTAGATCCAGAAGAGGCATTAAATATTACGAATGACAAATTTATTAAAAGATTTGACTTTGTTGAACAGAGTGCTATAAAATTAAACAAGAGACTGGAAGATATGACATTAGAAGAAATGGATGAACTTTGGGAACAGGCTAAATTTCAATAAATTTTAGAAGGAAATTTATAGCGTGTATAGAACTAAGAATTAATGGGTTTTATACGATAAACAATTTAGGAGGTAAATATTGTGAATAAAGCTGAATTAGTATCAAAAATGGCAGAAAAAAGTGAATTAACAAAGAAAGAAGCTGAAATGGCTTTAAATGCTTTAATGGAATCAATCCAAGAAGCATTAGTATCAGGAGAAAAAGTTCAATTAGTAGGATTTGGAACTTTCGAAACTAGAGAAAGAGCTGCAAGAAAAGGTAGAAATCCAAGAAATCCAGAACAAGTAATTGATATACCAGCTTCAAAAGCGCCAGTGTTCAAAGCTGGAAAATCTCTTAAAGAAGCAATAAATCAAGCATAATATAAAATTTAGGTATTTAAACATCTAAACATTTAATAATACAGTATAGTAATTTTAAATAATTACTTTGCAAGAGATGAAAGAATATTTTTATAAAAAAGGACTAAGTAATTATAATGCTTAGCCCTTTTTTATTACTATTTTAGAGGAGAAAAATATATGAGATTAGATAAATTTTTAAAGGTTTCAAGAATTATAAAACGTAGAACCGTAGCAAAGGATGCATGTGACAAGGGAATTGTTACAATAAATGGAAAAGTAGCTAAATCATCTACAGAGGTAAAAATAGGTGATATACTAGAAATAACTTTCGGTGAGAAAAAAATGAAATTTAAAATAAATGAGATCAGAGAACATGTTTTAAAAGCAGACGCAAAGGAAATGTACGAAATAGTAGAATAATATTAAAAAATCCTCAGTATATTTATATTAGTATATAAATAAATTTGAGGTGATAAAGTGGAACATAATATAAGTTTAAAAGGTAGATCGGATTTGTTAATATCAGGCGTAGAACATATATATTCCTTCAGTGATAAAAAAGTGGAAATACAAACTTGTGAAGGAAGGTTAGTAATAGACGGAGAGGGGTTGGATATGAACAAGCTAAACCTTGAAGAAAATGTAATAAGCGTCCAAGGAACAATAAACTCTATAGTCTATTCTAAATCTAAAAAAGCACAAGAAAGCTTTTTAAAAAAGGTTTTTAAATAAATGAATTATTTTATAGAAGATTTAAACGTATTTTATGCTACTATCTACGGTGGAATAGCGATAGGAATTTTATTTGATATTAACAGATCACTGAAAAATAATTTTAAATTTATAAAAAGAATATCGTTTATATTCGATATATTATTTTGGGTAATAGTCACATTGATTATTTTTATAGTTATAAATGCCACTAGTAAATTTGAACTGAGATATTATCATTTCATAGCTCTATTAGTTGGATTTATTTTATATTACAATACTATAAGCAAATTCGTACTTAGGTTTAACAGTATGGTAATAAATTTTATTAAATCCTTTATAAAAAAGTTTGTATTAAGTATAGTCGGAATGTTGGAGAATTTGTATTACATTATAGTCTATTCAATACATCTTTTATTTGATATCATATTTTACATACCAAACATTGTTTTTATAAAAGGGAAGTCATCTAAAAGGCCTTTGGTAAAAAAGAGAATGAAAAAGGGTGTATAATATGAACTTAAGAAAAAAATTTTCTGGTCAATGCATATTAATTTATATGTTTGTGTCTTTTATAATTTTTACTTTGATAGTCGGAGTCGTAGTTCAATTACAAAATATTAGAGATTACAAAGAGGAGATTTCTAGATTAGAATGTGAAATAAATGATACAGAGAACCAGATAAAAAAATTTCAAAATAATAAATCCTATAAAAATGATGATGAATTAGAACGTTTAGCAAGAAATCAACTAGGCATGGTTAAAAAAAATGAGATAATATACTTAGAAAAATAAATTTAGGAATTTAAATAACTAAATGGTGACTCTTTTGGGGTTGCCTTTTTTGTTTTATAATAAATACAATAAAGATATATTAAAAATCTAGGAGGACAAGATGAAAATAGGAACTATAGACATAGGGACAAACTCTATGAGATTATTAACTGCTATATACAAGGACGAAAAGATAATAGATAGAAAAAAATACGTAAATACTACTAGAATAGGTCAAGGTGTAGATGATAAGGGATATATATCAAGAGAAGCTATAGATAGAAATATAGAGGCGCTGAAGGAATTTAAGGCTATTTGCGATAGTGAAGGCTGCGATTATATATACTGTATGGGTACATCTGCCTTGAGAGACAGTAAAAATGCCGGTGACTTCATAAATCTTGCCAAAAAAGAAACAGGAATAGATGTAGAGGTTATTACTGGAGATAGAGAATCTAACTTAGGCTTCTTAGGAGTATTAGAAGGGGTAGAAAAGGAAGATTCTGAAGAAATTCTAGTTGTAGATATCGGAGGCGGTTCTACAGAGTTTATAGTTGGAAATCAAGACGGCGTAAATTTCTGTAAAAGTGAAAATATAGGTGCTCTAAGATTAACAGAAAAATTTTTAAAAACAGAAATAGTAAGTGAACAAGAATTAAACGACACAGTTGAATTTATAAATAAAACAATCGAAAATACAATAAATACAATTAAAGGTAGAAATATAAAAAAACTAGTGGGCATAGGAGGCACAATCACATCTGTCTCTGCAATCAATCAAAAATTAGAAATCTACTCTATGGAAAAAGTACACAACAGTAAAATATGCAAAAAAGAAGTAGACGAAATTCTACAAATGCTAAAGAATATGACATTAGAAGATAAAAAGAGACTAAATGGCCTACAACCAAAAAGAGCGGATATTATAACAGCTGGTGTAGTAATTTTAGATATAATAATGGAAAAGTTAGAATTAAATGAAATAATTGTAAGTGAATACGATAATTTGGAAGGCTTAATGTGTCAAATGGCGAAAAAGATGTCTTAAAGTTTTTTGATTTTAGGTACTAGAAATGACAAATTAATTTCTCCTGCTTTGCTACAATCTATGTAAACAAAGGAGGAGATTTTTTATGGACAGAACAGCGACCATTAAAAATAAGGGTTTTAACTACAGCAATTTAAAGCTCTCGAAAATTTTTGATTCAAAGGCTGTAATTTTTATGATAATTGGATTTTTATTAAGCAGATCAATTTTAATAGATGGTATTGCTCCATTAGGATTAGCTTTTTTCTTATATATATGTAGATTTGATAAATATAAAATACAGGTTTTTATAGCAGTTCTGCTGGGGACTTTACTATCTTTTAACGAAGTATCTATAATAGCTAAATACGTTGTTTGTGCTAGTATAATAATGATTTTCAGTAAAAAGATAAGAGAAGTTACTGAATTATTAAAAATGAGTTTGATTGGATTTTTAATAGTATTGCCAGTATCTATGATATGTACTTTAACTACAGATATAAGCTTGTATAGCTTTATAGTAGTAGGAGTTGAATCTATCATAGTATTTACATCAGTTTTTATATTTGCATACGGTATAAAATTTTTAGTATCCAACCAAAATAAAATGAGCATAAAAACAGAAGAGATAATATCTATCAGTTTATTAACAACTTTCAGTATCATGGGAGTGGGGCAGATGGCTATATTAGGTGTTTCGTTAAGAAGTGTTTTAGCGACGATTTTCATATTAATATCAGCTATTATAGGAGGCGCTAGTATAGGTTCATCTTGCGGGGTAATAGTTGGACTTGCTTTTATTATTAATAATGCTATATCTGCCATATACATGGGAATATATGCATTTGCAGGTCTAATAGGTGGGGCCTTCAACCGAGTGAACAGATATTTATGTGTTTTGGGATATGTGCTAAGTTGGATAATTATATTTGCGTATACATCAGGATTAGAGTCAAATATAAATTCGATAAGAGATATTTTGATAGGAGCCTTGATTGTATCAGTTCTTCCAAAGGTGTTTTTTGAAAGAATTGAATCGGCTATAAAGATAAATATAAATACATCTCAATCGATAAATGATTACATAGTTAGAACAAAAGAGCTTACAAATAGTAAATTAATAAATATACAAAGAGCTTATAGCGAGCTTGCAAATACATTTGAAAAAATAAGACAAAAAGACGAAATAATAAATCAAAATGATATAGCGCAGTTGATAGACATGGTTTATAAAGATGAATGTTCATATTGCAGTATGAAAAAGGTCTGTTGGGAGGTCAGATTTAATAAGACATATACGTTAATGTACAATATGATACAGAATTTAGAGGAAGGACAGCTTACTGTAGGGGCAATACCAGAGGAGTTTAAAAAATCATGTATGAATCCAGAGCAGATTATAAAAATTTCAAACTACTACTATAAAATGTTTGCGCTTAATTACGACTGGAGTATGAAGTTTGAAGAAGGTAGAAAGTTAATAGCTGACCAAATTAGAAATATATCTAAATCGATAAAAAACTTATCAGATGATTTAGAAATGAGTACTATGCTAGATTTAACTAAAGAAAAGAATTTACTAGATGAGCTTGAAAGAAACAACATCATAGTAAATAAGCTCAACTATCTGACTAAGGGGAAAAATGAATTTAAGATAACTATAGATAAAAATACATGTACGAATGGAGGTTTGTGTGATCAAAAATTAATAAAGATAATATCGGATTATTTAGGAGAACAATTATCAGCACAAAAATATGGATGTAATATATACAAGGATACATGTAAAATAGTTCTCACTAAGGCAGAAAAATTTACTGCTACAACACAAGCTCTTTCATTATCTAGAGATGGACATGTGCTATGTGGAGACAATTATACCTATATGGAGATTGATAATGGGCAGTATATGATGGCCATATGCGATGGAATGGGAAAAGGAAAAAGAGCCTATGATGAATCATCCACAACTATCGATATATTAGAAAAAATGATCGAAGCTAGAATAGATAATGAAATAGTGATAAAAACAATAAATAATATGCTTTTACTTAGTAATTCAGATGAAATTTTTTCAACGTTAGACCTTGGGATTATCGACTTGAAGCAGGGCAGACTGGAAACTGTAAAGATGGGAGCGTGTTCAACATACATCAAAAGAGC
The DNA here is from genome assembly GCF_034113885.1 of Intestinibacter sp. Lineage (GTDB taxonomy): Bacteria > Bacillota > Clostridia > Peptostreptococcales > Peptostreptococcaceae > Intestinibacter. Next base: position 5,156 of record NZ_JAXEWM010000003.1, on the reverse strand, counting down.
GAATAATGATGTTGATTTTATTTCATCATCGTCTTTACCAGTTGGGATTTTATCTGAGATTAAGTTAGATAGACATAATTATAAGCTAAATGACGGAGATTATATCATAATGGTGTCTGATGGGATTATAGATGCAGGTAAAAATAATGATATCGGCGAAAACTGGCTGATTTATTTCCTGAAAAAATTAGATACTTATAATCCAAAGGAGATCATAGATAGAATAATTAATAGAGCTATAGAGCTACAACTTAATAATATTGAAGATGATATGACAGTCATGGTAACTAAGATAAATAGGTTAGAATAAGGCTGTTTTTAATAAAATTTGAACGTATTCCTAGTTATCTACAGGTTTTGTGTACAACTTGTTGGTAACTGTTGATAAATAGATTAAAAATGTTGATAAGTAAAAAAATAATTCACAATTAGGTAATAAGTACACAAGCATATAAGAGTTGGAAAAACTCCATTATAAAGTCGGAAAACGCTTGTTGATATGTTGATAAGATTGTGGATAACTTAATTATAAACTGTATAAACTAATAAAAATTGAATAATAAAATAAAAAAAAGTCATCCTAATATTAAGTAATTATAAGAAAGGATGACTTTTTATGAGCAAAAAGTTAAATTTGATAGCTATTATAATATTTTCGTTGATTTTTACAACAGGTGTTTTTTATAAAATAAATAAATTTGAGCGAGATGAAGGTATATATGCACAGGCTTCTTCTATTTCTGATGATCAGGAAAATCAAAAGAATAGTGAAGAGCAATCTAATTATAAATCTGTGACTTGGAATCTACAGAATTTATTCAAATCAGATGATGCTTGGGAAAGGGAATTAGTAAAGTTCGAAAATGATATTAAAGAGCTAGAAAACTATGTTGGTAAAGTCACTAAGTCGAAAATACATTTCATGTCAGCTCTTAAAATAAAGGAAAAATTAGATATAAGAATAGATAAATTGTATGCCTATGCAAAGCTAAAAAGGGATATAAATAAAGATTCTTACAAATGTTTAGATATGATAGACAAAGTAAATAAAGTAGGTTCTAAATACAGTAAAATAAGCTCTGACTTAGAGCTGGAAATACTTAAATTATCCGATGCTACATATAATAAATATCTAAAAAATAGTAAAGTAAATAGCAAATATAAAACGTATCTAGAGGAAATACGAAAAAGTAAAGATCATTATTTAGATGAAAAATCCGAGGATATACTTAGCAAGCTGGGAAATATAGCTTCACTTCCTTCAAATATATACGATTTATTTAGTAATATGGATAAAAGTAGTGAAAATTCTCCATCTGAGTATTCTAGTAAAATTAAATCAACAGATAGAGAAACTAGAAAAGAAGCTTATACAAATGAATTTATACCTTATAACGATAATATAAATACCTTGTCTGGCTTATTAATAGGTCAAGTGAATAAAAATGTATTTTATTCCAACGTGAGAAATTATAATTCGAGCTTAGATCTGTATCTAAGTAATGATGAAGTCGATCCTAAAATATACAATAATTTAATAGATACAGTAAGTAAAAATAAAAATAGTCTGCACAAATACGTTTCTTTGAGAAAAAAATTATTAAACGTAGATAAGGTTCATTACTACGATATGTTTGTGCCTATAGCTCAGCCTGATAATAGTGATATAGATTATGGAGAAGCTATCTCATTGACTTATTCAGCGCTTTCTCCATTAGGTAAGGAGTATGAAGATATAATTTATAAGGCTTTTAATGAGAATTGGATAGATGTTTATTCTAATAAGAAGAAGGTAGGGGGTGGATATTGTTTATCTGTATATAATAATCATCCATATATACTGATTAATTACGATAATTCGCTGGATTCAGTATCAACTTTAGTACATGAGCTGGGACATGGAATTTATGGGTACTTAAGTGAAAAAAATCAAAGCTACTATAATTCAAAACCATCGATATTAACTCATGAGGTTGCATCGACTACAAATGAGGTATTACTATATGAATTTTTAATAAAAAATGCAGGCGATAATAATCAAAAGGCATATTATATATCCCAATATTTAGATTTTATAAAGGATACATTATACACACAAACTATGTATGCTGAATTTGAGAGAGAAATCCATAAATTAGTTGAAAACAATCAAAGTATAAACACCTTGGTATTAAATGATTTATGGTCACAGCTATTAAAAAAATACTATGGGAATGACTTCGAGGTAGATGATCTTTCTATGATTGGATGGTCTAGGATACCTCATTTTTACAATAGCTTTTATGTATATAAATATGCTACAGGCTGCAGTAGTGCCATTAGCTTTTCTCAGGATATATTAAATAATGGTCCCGAAAATTATATAAATTTCTTGAAAAAGGGGAGCTCTGATAAACCTATAAGCCTTTTAAAATCTGGCGGTGTTGATTTGGCTAGTGAAAAATCAATACAAGTAACAATTGACAAATTTAACAAATTATTAGATGAACTAGAGAAGTTAACTTCAAATTAAAGTGACAAAAATATATTAATAAGGTAGAATAGTATGTAAATGTGAAAGTTTATTTAATAATAAATTCAAGAAATATTTTGTATAGGATTAATTTTGGAGGGAGAAAGCTATATGCAAAGGAAAATAAAAAAGGCTGTAATACCAGCTGCAGGACTAGGTACAAGATTTTTACCAGCAACTAAGGCGCAACCAAAAGAAATGTTACCAATAGTCGATAAACCAACTTTACAATATATAATAGAAGAAGCAGTCGAATCAGGAATAGAAGAAATACTTATAATCACAGGCAAAAATAAAAAATCTATAGAAGACCATTTTGATAAATCAGTTGAGTTAGAATTAGAATTAGAACAAAAAGGTAAGACAGAATTACTAGAAATAGTTAGAAATATATCTAAAATGATTAATATATACTATATAAGACAAAAAGAACCTAGAGGACTAGGAGATGCTATTTACTGTGCAAGAAGTTTTATAGGGGATGAACCTTTTGCAGTAATGCTAGGAGACGATATAGTGGATAATGATGTTCCATGTTTGAAACAGTTGATGTCAGCATATGAAGAGTATAGAACAACTATATTAGGGGTACAAGCTGTTCCACCAGAGGATGCAAATAAATATGGAATAATCGATGCTAGATATATAGAAGATGGTGTTTATAAAGTTAAGGATCTAGTGGAAAAGCCAGAACCAGGAAAACAACCATCTAATATAGCAATATTAGGTAGATATATAATAACTCCAGAGATATTTGAAATTCTTGAAAATCAAGAACCTGGAAAAGGCGGAGAAATTCAATTGACAGATGCATTAAAAACTTTATCAAAGAAAGAAGCTATGTATGCATATGAATTTGAAGGAAGAAGATACGATGTTGGAGATAAGCTAGGATTTTTAGAGGCTACAGTAGATTTTGCTTTGAAAAGACCCGAACTTCAAGCTCCATTTATGGAATATTTAAAAAAAGTATGTAGTGAATCAACTTTTGAAAAGGAAGTAGCAGCAGATGAAGATTTAAAGGTTGATAACAATAAGGCTAAAAAATAGAAAGAGGTAAAAAAATTGGCTAAAAGTAAACAAGCTAAAATGAATAAAATAATAGCCATTGGAATAGCAGTAGTATTAATTGTAACAAGTATTACTACTTTGATAAGTGTTATTTCATGGTATTTATAGAAAACAATTTTAAAATATAAATCAAAATCCATCGTATGAATATATGCGATGGATTTTTGAATTATTTAAAAAATTTATTCTAGTTATTTTCTAGGAAATGATTTCCTATTATTTGTAAATGTTTTCTATTAAAAAAAATTTAGGAAATCGTATTTATCAAGATTAAATAGTAGACATTAAAATTAAATAATGTATAATATTTAATGATAATAATAAATAAAAGGTTAGTTATATACAAAATTCAAATGAATTAGAATGATATAAATAAAAATAAATATAAAAAGGAGAAAGAAATGGATAGAAATTTAGCATTAGAGCTTGTAAGGGTTACAGAAGCTGCAGCATTAGTATCATCACAGTTTATGGGAAGAGGAGATAAAGACGGTGCAGATGGAGCAGCAGTAGAAGCTATGAGAAGGGCTTTTGAATCAGTTAAAATAAAGGGTGAAGTTGTAATTGGAGAAGGAGAGCTTGATGAAGCTCCAATGTTATATATAGGAGAAAAGGTCGGTACTCAAGAAGAAGGATGTATGGAGGTTGACATAGCTGTAGATCCACTTGACGGTACTACATTAATAGCAAAAGGGCTTCCAAATGCTATAGCAGTAATAGCTATGGGTAAAAAAGGATCTCTATTAAATGCGCCAGATACTTATATGAAAAAAATAGTTGTAGGACCAAAAGCAAAAGGTGTAATAGATTTAGATAAAAGTGTAGAAGAAAATATATTAAATGTTTCAAAGGCTTTAGGTAAAAAACCAACTCAAATGACAATTATGGCTCAAGATAGAGAAAGACATAATTATATATTTGAACCAGCTAGAAAATTAGGATGTAAAATAAGAATGTTTGGAGACGGAGATGTTGCAGCAGGTATTGCAACTTGCTTTGAAGAAACAGGTGTTGATATGCTAATGGGAATCGGTGGAGGACCAGAAGGAGTAATAACTGCAGCGGCTATAAAATGTATGGGCGGAGATATGCAAGCCCAAATTTACCCATTAAGCGAACAAGAAAGAAATAGATGTCATGAAATGGGATTCTCAGATGAAGATATTCAAAAGAAATTAACTATAGACGATTTAGCAAATGGGGACGATTTATTCTTTGCTGCTACAGGAATTACAGAAGGTAACCTATTAAAGGGTGTAATTCATGTTGGAGATAATAAAGCTAAAACAGAATCTGTAGTAATGAGAGGAAAAACAGGAACTATAAGATTTGTAAATGCTATACATAATTTAGATAAAAATCAAATATTAATAGATTTAATGAAAAAATACAATATGGAATAGAAAATATTGTTTAAAATTGAAATTATTTTTAAATAAAATTTAATTAACAAGAAAATAATCCATTTATATTGTTATGTATTGGCAATAATAATGGGTTATTTTTTTATATTTAAATATATTTAATAAAAAATGTATACAAATATGTATTTTATTTTATTTATTGACCATAA
>NZ_JAXEWM010000002.1:0-16211 GCF_034113885.1 Intestinibacter sp. | reverse complement strand
ACGGCAGAAAGTATGAATAAATTTTATTCTTGCCTAGCAGTCGATATAGCCGGAAAAGCCGCAGATGGTCTACAAGAAAAATTAGATAATGTAAAAAGTTACTACAACGAAGACGGCGATTATCTAGGCAAAATCACTCTAGGATTTGGAACTGATCAGATAATAACTTGCACAGATATAGTATTGGTTCAGACAAATATGACAAAAGAGATGAAATTTATATTGAGCTCAGTTTCTTTTCCTTTTATATATATTGCATTAGTTTTCGTGTGTGTGGGATTGACTATTTTGGCGGTGCAACAAATCAGCGATTCTATAAAACATAAATATAGATATGAAGTCCTAAGCAAATTAGGGTTAAAAGAGAGAGAAATAGATAAAATAGTTTTCAAGCAGCTTTTAATATACTACTTACTTCCACTAATAGTCGCCGTAATTATCAGTTCTGTCCTGGCTTTATATATAAGCGATAAATTTATATACTATACAGGTGTACAGACATCTACGCCTTTTTACTACTTGGTTTCTGTTTTGCTTCTTTTCGTTGTCTATAGTATATATTTTATTTTGACTTATGTTGAATTTAAAAGAAATTTAAGAAAATCGTAGTTTTTTAGATTATAAAGACCTGAATTATAGGTCTTTTATTTTGTTAAAAGTTTACTATTTAGAAGTATTATTATAATATATAGATAAAAACTATTAAGTATATAACTATATATTTTTTAGTAAATATTAAAAATGAAGAGTTTAGAAAGGAAATTATTATGAGAAATATACTTATGGTAGAAGACGATAGCACGATTGCGTTTGCAGTAAAATACGCAGTTGAACAAGAGGGATTTAATTTGGAAATAGCCGAAAATCTAGAATCAGCTAGAAAAACGATATCAAAGGACGAATACGATTTAGTACTCTTAGATGTTATGCTTCCAGATGGGAATGGATACGATTTTTTAAAAGAAATAAAGAGAATAAATGAAGATCTTCCAGTTATATTTTTGACTGCATGCGATGAAGAGGTAAATATAGTAATGGGCTTAGACATAGGTGCGGATGATTATATAACTAAGCCTTTTAGAGTTAGAGAGCTGATTTCTAGAATAAATGCAGTTTTGAGAAGAAATGGAAAGCTTCAATCCGACAATAAAAAGGTCCTAAAATTCGGAGATTTATCGATACATACATTAGAAGCTAGAGTATTTAAAAATGGAGAGGAAGTGCTGCTTACTTCAGCAGAATACAAGCTTCTACTGATTTTAATTCAAAATGAAAACACAGTGCTAAGCAGAAATAAAATACTAGAAAAGCTCTGGGATGTAACCTATGATTTTATAAACGACAATACTCTTAGCGTATATATAAAGAGACTTCGCGAAAAAATAGAAGACGATTCATCTAAACCTAAATATATAATTACAGTCAGAGGTTTAGGCTATAAATGGAATGGAAGTGGTCAAAGTGACGATACTAAGTAATATCGAGGTCAAAAAATTTCTAAGAAATTACGCGTTTATATTTTTAGTAGCTCTAGTTTTATGTTTCTGTATAACTATTGCTAATTTAAATATTATAAAACATAAGGTAGTTGAAAATAACCAGGCTATATTAGGAGAGGTATTGACTGAGCATCCAGAATTAGAAGATGATATTGTAGATATAATAACTCAATCGAGAAGCAAAGAGAACATAAACTCTGGAGCTGAAATATTACAAAAATACAACTACGATAATAGTATTTCTATTTCAAATGAACCTATTATATCTGAGAGCTTAGGTAACATTTTTGCGTTAAATTTAGCTTTCGTTGTATTTACGTTCATAGCGTTTATAATTTTAGCATTTTTTTATTTTAGACAAATTTATAGAGATATAAAAGACATGACCGACTATGTATACCATAACTCTGAAGGTAGATACTACGACATGAAGGACAAAAATCAAGAGGGACAAATAGGACTTCTAAAGGTAGAACTTATGAAAATGACTACTATATTAAAAGAAAAAGTAAATCTCTTGCAAAATGAAAAAGTATTTTTAAACAATACAATTTCAGATATATCTCACCAACTTAAAACTCCTATGACATCGCTAATAATCTTAAATGATCTTATGTACGGAGACTTAGACAAAGAAAAAAGGATCGAGTTTTTAGATAAAACGAGCTCCCAGCTTTCTCGTATGGAATGGCTTATAAAAAGCATGCTAAAGCTTGCAAAGGTTGAAGCTAAAGTAATAGAATTCAAAACAGAAAAAGTAAACATAGATGAACTGATAAGAAAATCAATAAGCCCTATGATAATACCTATGGAATTAAAAAATATAAGTATTTCAATAGATGGTAAAGAAGATGCATCATATACAGGAGATATAGAATGGTCTACAGAGGCGACAACAAATATAATCAAAAACTGTGTAGAGCATACTCCAGACGACGGACAAATTGAAATAAGTTACGAGGAAAATCCGATATATTCAGAAATCGTTATAAAAGACAACGGAGAAGGAATAGACAAAAAAGATCTACCAAATATATTTAGAAGATTTTACAAAGGCAAAAACAGTAAAAGTGACAGTGTCGGAATCGGGCTTGCCATGGCAAAATCAATAGTAGAAAGCCAAAACGGAACTATATACGTAAAAAGTGAAAAAGGAGTCGGAAGCGAATTTCATATAATTTTCCATAAAACCTATAGTGACTAAATTGTAAGATTTGAATTCACCTTGTTGTAAGCTACAGACATTAAACTTAAAGTATAAAAATCATCAAAAACAAATTTATATGGAGGGTAAATATATGGAAATATTGAGAGTGGAAAACTTATCGAAAAGCTACGGCAAAGGAGAAGCTGAAGTAAAAGCACTTCAAAATGTAAATTTATCAATAAATAAGGGTGAATTTGTAGCAATAGTAGGACCTAGTGGAAGTGGCAAAAGTACATTACTTCATCTATTAGGTGGAGTGGATAAGCCGACTAGTGGGAATGTATTTATAAATGACGTAGATATATATACATTAAAGGAAAAAGACCTCGCAATATTTAGAAGAAGAAATGTAGGACTTATATACCAGTTTTACAATCTAATCCCAGTATTGACAGTCAAAGAAAACATAATGCTGCCGGCAGAACTCGACAATAGAAAAATAGATAGCGAGTATTATGAGGATTTAATAAAAACTCTAGGTTTAAAAGAAAGAGAAAATCATCTACCAAATCAGCTCAGTGGTGGGCAACAGCAAAGAACTTCAATCGGTAGAGCTTTAATAAACAGACCTACTATAGTCTTAGCCGATGAACCAACAGGTAACCTAGATAGCAAAAACTCAAAAGAGGTTGTAGAGCTTCTTAAAATTTCAGTAAAAAAATACAAACAAACCTTGATAGTTATAACTCACGACACAAACATAGCACTTCAAGCCGACAGAGTGATAACTATGGAGGATGGAATTATAAAAAGTGATGAGGTGATATAGATGAACTTATATACTTCATTGACTATAAGATATTTAAAAGAAAATAAAAGAAGAACTCTAGTTACTATAATAGGCATAATACTTTCAACTGCACTTATATGCGGCATAGGAAATATATGTATGAGTCTTTTAGATTACGAGATAAGGAGTGCGATTTCTAGCAATAGTGATTTTTATGCTAGTTTTTACGATTTAAATAAAAAAGACGCACTAGTTGTATCTAAATCTGCTGAAGTATCTAAATACGGTTATAATCAAGAGGTAGGATCTGCGTTGATAGACAAAGAAAAATCCTCTTTATTAGAAGTAAACTCATTTGACAAAAATACATTTGATAGCTATATGCTAACTGTAGAAGAAGGCGAATTTCCTAAAAATGAAAACGAAATAATTTTAAGTGAAAAAGCTATTAAAAATTTAAATAAAAAAATAGGTGAAACTATAAATTTAGAATTAGGTGAAACTGAATACGATGAAACTAGAACATTTTCAAAAATAGTAAATGTCGATAAAAAAAGCTACAAAATAGTCGGCATTATGAGTAATCCCGATTTTGAAGTATATAATTCATTCGCTATATGTGGATTTGATATAAATTCAAAATCGGATAAAGATAAATTCACAGTATCTATAGCTACAAAAAATCCTAAAAAAATATACGATACTACAATAAATATAGCAAAACAAATAAATCTAGCTCAAAGTAAAAATCCAAATGACGATAGCTATAATTACAATAATCAGACAAATATGTACTACAAAAATATAGATTTTAACGAGCATCTATTGAGACTTCTAGGAGCTAGTGCTAATGAAACTACAAATACAACTATAACATCTATAGTAATACTTGTAGCTTCACTTGTAATAATATCTACTATAGCTACTATATACAACTCATTTAGTATATCTATAAGTGAGCGTAAGAAACAATTTGGAATATTAAATTCCATAGGAGCAACAAAATCACAAGTTATGAAGTTCGTATTTTTAGAAGCGCTTTTAATAAGTATCATAGGAATACCAATAGGACTTCTATCTGGTACTGTGGCTATTGATATAGTATTTAAGATAATTGAAAGCTTCTTCAAAACTTCATTATTCGGTGAACTAGGTTTAAAAATAGTATTTAGTCCAGCAATGTTGATAGCAAGTACTTTAATAATACTAATAACTATTGCGATTTCTACAATACTTCCTGCTATAAATGCAGCCAAAACTTCACCACTTGAAGCTATTAAAAACAGCGCCAATCTAAAAGTCGGCAAAGTTAAAAAATCTAGATTAGTAAAATTGATATTTAAAACTGAAGGAGAACTTGCCTATAAAAATCTTAGAAGAAACAAAGGCAAGTTTAGAATTACACTTTTTTCTCTAGTGATAAGTATAGTCATTTTTATATCATTTAATGGCTTTATGGATATGTTCTTAAAGGCAAATAACGTATACTACGGTCAGATTACAAGTGATTTGACTTTATATGCTAATAGACCTACATCAGAGGAAAAAACTAAAGAACTTGTAGATGAAATAAGAAAAACTAAAGGTGTAAATGATGTCGCATCTGATTTTTCATACAATGTAATTCTATCTGTAGATCAAGATGATATAAATCAAAAGAATAAAGAGCTTATAGACAAGTCTTTTGAAAAGAAAGGAAGTAGCTATGAATTTACTTACAACAGCCTTCGTTTTCCTGGAGAGAGCAGCATCAAAAATATAAATCTAGTAGACGGAAGCTTCGACAAGGATAAAGCTGTAAAAGAAAACGGTGTGATATTAGTTAAAAATAGCTATGCAGAATCTTTAGGCAAAAAATCACATCTAACACTTACAAATTACAAGGTGGGCGATACATTAAAGGCTACTGTAGAAGCTTACGATAATAAAACAGGAGATTCAACCCAAAAAGATGTAGAGCTTAAAATAATGGCTATAACTGAAGATATAATTACAGGAAATAATCAATATAAAGATATGGGATACGATATAGTAGCATATGATGAATTGATTCAAAAATTAGATTTACCAAAGGACGAAAATCTTTACGATAATTTCAATATTTCGACTGATAAAAGCGAACAAGTCAGAGAAGAAATAAAGAAATTAGCAGAGGACTCAAATTTTAGTGTATACGACAAAGTAGAAGAAGCTAAACAAAACCAACAGACTATGGATGTCATGAAAATTTTCGTATATGGATTTGTAGTAGTCATATCTCTAGTCAGCGTAACTAATATAATAAATACAATCAGTACGAATATAAATCTTAGAAAAAGAGAATTTGCAGTCATCAAATCTATAGGTGTGACACCTAGTGGGTTTAATAAGATAATTTACTTAGAGAGCTTTTTATACGGTATATTGTCGCTTCTATATGGAGTTCCAATTGGAGTAGCTCTGAATGTATTGATGTGTAGGATTGTAGGAAATATGATTTCATTTGACGTTATGATCCCATATAAGTCTATATTTATATCAGTAGTTGGAATATTCGTTATAACTTTTATAGCTTCTTATATTCCTATGAAAAAAATAAACAAAGAAAATATTATGGACAATATAAGACAAGAAAGTATCTAAGAAATAATATAGGGAAGATGTAAAATATACTAAAAATTTATTTTGTATCTTCCCATTTTTAATTATATTTTGAGATAAAGTTACTTTAATATTATTATGTAAACTAAATATCCTTTTTATTAGTTGAAATTTATAAATAAGCATTTAAATCGATTTTAAAGATTTAAATTGTATTAATTAACTAATTATATTAAAAATAATTTATATATAGCTTAAAATCGATTTAAAAAGGTTTGATTTTTTTACTTATTTTTAATTAAGTTTACATAATAAAATTATTTTAACCTAAGTTAAAAAGACTCTTCGAAATTTTTTCTGAAGCTTCTTGATCCATTTCTTTAAGAGAGTGAGAGTAAATATTTAAAGTCGTATTTACATTAGAGTGACCGACTCTCTCAGAAATTACTTTTATAGGAACTTTTGCGTTTATTAGTAAAGTTACATGAGAATGTCTAAGATCATGGAATCTAATATGAGGTAGATTATTTTCTCTTAAAAATCTACTGAACTTTTTACTGAGCACATCTTCGGCAATAGGATTTTCATTTTTATCGAAAAACAAAAGGGTAGTGTTCTTTATTTTTCTTTGAAGTTTATCTTGAAGGTATTTTCTCTTGTACTCTTTAAGTAAATTCATGACTTCCTTTGGAGCCGAAATAATTCTTATAGATGTCTCTGTTTTTGGATCTTTTAAGATTACTTTTCCTTCATTTCTCACAGTTATTTTTTCAACTGTTACAGTGTTGTCTTCGAAATTTATATTATCCCAAGTAAGACCTAAAATCTCAGATATACGAAGACCTAACCCAGCTGCTAAATTTATAGGGAGCTCTAAGTCCGTATTTTTACATGCTTTTAGTAATTTCAACATATCTTTTTGGTCGTATATCTTGTTGTTGTACTTTTTGTTTTTAGGAATTTCTACACAGTCTACAAAGTTTTCTTTTATTAGTTTTAATTTATAAGCTCTTTTTAAGGCTAGATTTAAAATATTTACATGTATCTTTATAGTCTGAGGACTTAAAATTCCTAGTAAGTCATCTACATAATTTTGCAGATGTATCGGTCTCAAATCGATTAATTTTATATCTCCTAACATAGGAATTATATATTTTTTGCATATTCTCAGATAGCAGTTATATGTCGTGATAGATAGATTTATCTTGTATTTTTCTAAAAAATCTAGTATATAACTTTCTACTGTAATTTTATTAGGCAGCAACAACTCTTCGTTGTAGATTTCTTCTTTTAATTCGTTAAGTCTCTTTGAGGCATCTCTTTTTAGAGGGTATGATCCCATGTTTTTTTGCTTCTTTTTTCCAGTTGTCTCGTCAGTATATTCTAAATAAACTATGTAGTTTTTACTTCTTTTTCTTATAAATGCATAACTCATTTTTATCCTCCCAAATTATTTTCCAAAAATTATTTACTTAAATTCAAATAAATTTTTCAAAAAAAGTTCTTTATTAATAAATATTTTATCATAAAAACTCCTAAAAAAATAGATAAAAATACTGACATTTTACTGACATAAGCTATTTTTATATCTATAAAAATATTGAAATTAAGCTATTTTATTCAAACTGGCATAAAAGTATATATTTTATGTCTAATCAAATGAAATAACTCTGTACATTTTAATTTAACAATTTATGTTATAATCTTTATGACAGTACAAATTCAAAGGGGAGGTTGAATAATAAATGGTTTTTGATCAATATTTAGGAAAAACTGTAAGAGTAGAATTAGGTGAAGGAAAAGCAATAGCTGGTTTATGCTCAAAAGTAACAAAGGCTTCTGAAAGTCCTACAAAACAAAATACTATATCTATAACTATAATGGATACTATGGATATAGAAATACTAGAAAGCGAAGTCAAGAAAATCGAAATATTTACTTGGTAGTTTTTAACTACATGCTCTAAATTTTCATAGATTATAATTATAAAATTATATTTTATAAAAGGAGAAAGACTATGAAAATCTTAGAGACTGAAAACTGTATTTTAAGACCTGTTACGTTAGATGATTATGTGGATTTATACGAATACTATAAAATACCAGATGTCGTAAAATTTTTACCTATAAAGAAACACAAATCTTATTCAGATACAAAGAGGTTTATAAAATCCTTCTTTATAAGCAATTACGAAAAGGGTAAAATAGGTCATTACGCAATCGTATCGAAAAAAAACAACAAAGTCATAGGTAATGTAGGTTTTAACAATATATCTAAAAGCACCAAGAATGCAGAAATAGGTATATGTATAAACCCAAAATACTGGGGCAATAATATATCTGTAGAGCTAGTAGAAGCTTTGATAGAATACGGCTTTAAAGAGCTAGATTTAGAATCTATATACGCCATGACTTATGAAGATAATATATACGCAAAAAATGTTTTAAATAAGCTAAATTTTAAACACGAAAGAGATTTCAATAAAAAATTTATAAATACAGGTAATAAAGCTATAAAATGTAGCAAATACACATTATACAAAAAAGATTATATAAGTCTATAATTAAAAATATCTAAAATAAGTATTTTCTTATTTCAGAAATCAATTATTTATTGTATACTTATATATGTAATAAGAAAATCTTTATTTAAATATATATAAGGTAGATTTTCTTGAAACACATGTACGGAAATATAATTTCCTATGCGTTATAAATAAAGAAAGGGAATGATCAAATGAAGGTTCAAGCACCACAAAGTGCAATTAATGTTTTAAAAGAAATATTAGCAAACAATCAAGATAAACCACAAAACGTAAGAGTTTACTTCGCAGGCTTTGCTTGCTCAGGAGCAATATTCTCACTTGCTTTAGATGTTGAATATCCAGATGAAGATACATCTTATGACTTAGATGGAGTACATTTCATAATGAACGACAATGAATACTTAACTTATGGTAATGTTACAATATCTGAAATTCCACCAAAAGGATTCGTTGTTTCAGTAGAACGTCCACCTGAAAAAGGAGATTACTCTGAATGTGGAGGAAGCTGCTGCGACGGTTGTAGTGGATGCTAATTTTAAAAATTAATTGTTAAAATCAATTGTAAATAAAAGCTCGCTATTTCGGTGGGCTTTTATTTTTTTAAGACTTTTTTCAAGCTTAAAATTATGATAAAATTAATAACCGTAAAATATAATTAGGAGGAAGGCATTGAGAAGAAGAAGAAAAAAAGGCGCTGATATAAAATTACTAAGTTATACAGATTACGTCATAAGAGATAATATAGAAGATTTAAAAGGCAAATGGAGCGAAAGATTCCAAAACGACAATCCTATACATGTAGAGTTTGGGACAGGAAGAGGTAAATTCATAACAACCTTAGCACAAAAGAACCCAGATACAAACTATATAGCTATGGAAATCAAAGAAGAAGTGCTTCTAAAGGCTGTAGAAAAAGCATCTGAAAACAATTTGAAAAATATAGTATTTCTATGGGCAGATGTATCAAACATACTAGAGTACTTCGGTGAAGGAGAAATATCTAGAATATACATCAACTTCTGCGATCCATGGCCTAAGAAGAGATGGGCAAAAAGAAGATTACTTCATAGAAATTTCTTAGAAAAATACGCAAAAATACTAAAAGAAAGAGGAGAAATACATTTCAAAACAGACAACGTTGGCTTATTTGAATTTTCTCTAAATGAAGTAGCTGATTGCGATTGGAAATTAAAAAATATATCATTAGATCTAGCAAACAACGAAGACTTCGAAAACGTGACTACTGAATACGAAGATAAATTCATGTCACAAAATATAAAAATACATCGTCTAGAAGCTGTAAAACCTCTATAATAATTGAAATATATATAAATTAGTAGAAATTATTGTTACGAAAGTGTTTATAAATTACAAGGATTGTAAATAATATCATAGAACCTATTTATTATATTCAAATCGGAGGGAGGTGACTGTTGCAATATACATTATTGCCAACAGCGAAAATGAAATATATTAAATTTTGTTCTATAGTACTTATGATTGCCTCATTGACTACCATCAGTAGCAATGAGACAATTCCTTGTTTTTCAGACACAATACCACAAGCAGAAGATACAGATAAAAAGACTCTAATATATACAACAAATAAAAGCTCATATACACAATTTAAAAGCGACTTTCCAGAGGACAAACCTCTATCTGAAAGCGACCTCAAAGCCATATTCCCAGATGCTAATTTCAGAGATGTAATCACTAGAAATTTCAAAAATCAAGAGATCACATTAGATAAAATAGCAGATTTATCAGGTGAGTTTTACGCTACAGGAGAAAACATAGAGAGTCTAGAAGGTATATCTTACCTAAAGGGTATAAAAGATTTTGTATTTTGGAATAACAATATAAAAACCATACCAGCAGAGATACTTAGATTAAAAAATATAAAATCCATAAATTTAGCCAATAACTACATAACAGACAACAGCATAATAAATAAATTAATAGATAAAAAAGTAGACGTAAACTGCGATTTAAACTTCATAAAGAACAAATCAAACCAATACAAGCTATCATCATACTACAAAAATTTAACCTTAAATAGAGGAGAGGAGTTATCAATAAACAAGCTTCTATACAAGGATATAAAAAGCTACGATAACTATTGGGAGCCTACAAAGGAAATCTCTAAAAACATAAAATACATGGTATCGATAGACGACAATAAAATAATCACCCTAGAAGAAAACTTCAAGCTAAAGGCAGCTTCTAAGGGCAATTGCAGAGTAAAAATATCGCTAGACGATAACTTCTACAAAAAATCCACAGTAACCGTAAATATAAAAGTAAAAGATTAACACAAGATAAAAGAGACTAAATACAAATCGTAAATAGTCTCTTTTAATATGTAAGTCTTTATTATTTTCTGAGTAAATTTCTGCCTCTAGTAAGTAATAACCCTATACATACCACTACACAATAAAAAACATACAAAAACACCCTCATATTATCGGCTTCAAATCCCAATACCTCTTTTGCATCTCTCGGTATTACTATTATAAGTGAAGAAATTAGCAGCAATAGAGGATTTATTAATATCTGTCTCTCAGATGTAAGTAGTAAAATATTCCCTATCCAAGTTATAGATAGAAAAAGAAATACTATCCTAAAAATAAATTCAAAATTATCAAACATAATTTCATCCTTTCAAATAATATTCTAACATATGCAGATTATCTTAATATTTTAATTTCTATTAAATTATATAACTTTTTTGATAAAATATAAATATTTTTCATATAAATTTAGTATATACTACTATTTTTAAGTGTATATGAATAAAAGACTAAGGGGGAATTTATATGTATGCACAAGCTTTAGGAGCTCTGTTAGGACTTATAGCATGCTTATATGGGTACGTACATGGAGACATACTATTAATAGGAAAAGCACCTTTTGAAATAACATCTGCATTAGAATTATTTTGTGGGTATACGCTATATCCACTTTGCATATTGATCTTTTTACTTTCTATAATCCTTCATTTACTCAAATACCAAGAAAACACCCAATCAATCAAAAGCATAAATAAATTTTTGACACATATAACAGTAGTAATTGGACTATTAGGTTGCAAATACTATTTCATAGTACCAGGACTTTTAATTTTATACAAATTTTATATGCCAGTCTTATTTGAAAATGATTATAAAAATAGAGAAGAGCAGCTTAAAAAACAATCAGAAGCTCAAAGCCTATTAAATAAAAACTTTTCAAAGCACACAATAGTAAAGCTTCTAGATATCTCCTATGAGGAACTAGAAAAAATCGAATTACAGATGAAATTTTAATTATTATAGAGTATAGATTGTATATTGCTTTAATCAAAACTTATTTTTGACATTTAATTTATTATTTTTTTGTAGATTTTCAAATAAATAAAATTGAAATTTAATTGAATTAAGTTGATAACGTTTTAATTGTAAAATAAAATAACAAATTAAATATATTTGTTGATTTAAATTATGTTTATTTTAAAGGAATTTAAATTAATCCTATAGAATTATATATTAAATTAAAATTTAATTTAGTACTTAAGAACTAATTAAAATACTTTGAGGAGGATACTAAAATGGAAGTATTAAAAGTTTCATCAAAATCTAATCCTAATTCTGTAGCTGGAGCTTTAGCAGGAGTACTAAGGGAAAAGGGAAATGCTGAAATACAAGCAATAGGAGCTGGAGCTTTAAACCAAGCTATAAAGGCTATAGCTATTGCAAGAGGTTTTGTAGCACCTAGTGGCATGGACTTAGTATGTGTTCCAGCGTTTACTGACATTGATATAGATGGGGATCAAAAAACTGCTATAAAATTAATTATAGAACCTAGATAGATTTGTGTACTATTAAACTTAAAACGCTACATAAGAGAAGCAACCTAATTTTTAGGTTGCTTCTTCTGTTAAAACTAAAAGAATAATTTTTACAAATAATTCTAATTTTGGTTATTATTTTGTATAATTATCGAAATAACCTTGAATGAATATAATAGGTGTTCCTTTATCTCCACTTCCTGAAGTCAAGTCAGATAATGATCCTATAAGGTCAGTAAGTCTTCTTGGAGTAGTACCTTGTGATGCCATATTTCCAACTAAATCTGCTTCCTTATTTTTAATATATTCTGATATTGCATTTTTAAGCTCTTCACCTTTTAAATCAGCAAAATCATTATCAGCAAGGTATTTTAATTTTATTTCATTTGGAGTCCCCTCTAATCCTTTTGTATATGCTGGTGAAACAACTGGGTCAGCAAGCTCCCATATTTTACCGACTGGATCCTTGAAAGCACCGTCTCCATAAACCATAACTTCAACAGTTTTTCCTGTTTTTTCTTTAAGCATAGCCTGTATATTATCAACGACAGGTTGACAATCACGCGGGAAAAGCTTAACAGTTTCTTCTGTTGATTTGTTTGAACCTAATAATCCATAAGCTTCATTAAATCCGCTTCCATCAATAGATTCACATAATATATCGTCAAGGCTGTATACTTTTTCAGCACCATTTGCTTTTAGAATTTTTTTAGTTCTAAATCTTGAATGGATATCACAAGCAAGAACGCTCTTTGTATAGTCTAATATAGTTTTAGGGTTATTTGAGAATATTACTTCACACTCAACACCGTATTCTTCAACTAAAGATTTATAATAATCAATGTAATCAACGCCTGTAAACGTATGCTTCTTATATCCAAATAGATTGCGGAATTCTTGTTCTGTTAAAACGTCTGTCCAAGGATTAACTCCTTTTTCATCCAACATATCCAAATCAACTAGATGATTTCCAACCTCATCAGATGGATAGCTTAGCATCAATACTATTTTTTTAGCTCCCTTTGCTATACCACGAAGGCATATTGCAAAACGGTTACGACTTAATATAGGGAAGATCACACCTATAGTATCATCACCGAATTTAGAATTAACATCTTTAGCTATAGTATCTATAGAAGCATAATTTCCTTGAGCACGTGCAACTACTGATTCAGTTACAGTAACTACATCCTTATCATTTATAGTAAAGCCTTCAATTTCTGCAGCTTTAAGT
Organism: Intestinibacter sp.; assembly: GCF_034113885.1. GTDB lineage: Bacteria > Bacillota > Clostridia > Peptostreptococcales > Peptostreptococcaceae > Intestinibacter. Next base: position 2,590 of record NZ_JAXEWM010000002.1, on the reverse strand, counting down.
ACGCTTTCTACAACTATATCTTCGATTTTATCGCCTTCTTTTATGATTGGACAACGAAGCCCTCTAACAACTGTACCAACAACTCTTTCCAATATTATCTCTCCTAACAAATTAATTTTAATTTTAAATATTCTTACTATTGTATTATACAATAAAAATAATATAAGTAAAATAAATAACATAGTAAAAGAGTAATATTTTTTTATGAGTATTTGATATAATAAAATAAATATTATTATTGATGAAAAGTTCGAAGAAATAGAAGAAGCTTATACCAGTTTAGTAAATAGATTAAAAGATTTGAAAAGCTCTTAACCTTCAAATGAAATATTTGGTAAAAATAATTAATAAGGAGAAAGAATTATGGATAATACAATAGATGTATCAGTTTTTGAAAATATTTATGGAACAAATCAATTCTGGATAGGGAGAATAGGAGGTGAAGAATATGAATCGTTTTATCTTATAGTTCAAGATCAAAGAGCTGTTTCTAATACAATTGCCATTGAGATAACTAAGAAGGATATGTTAAAAATTTTAGATTCTAATGGAGATTTAAAAGTTGTAGATGCTATTTCAAGAGATTTGAGTAATGGGTATTTGTATGTTACAAATCAAAAAAAATAAAAGCATAAAAAATAGATTAAAAAATAATTTTTAGCTAAAAATGTAAAATGACAAGAAAGTATCGCTATAAAATCTTTGTAGTACTAACTATTCCCTAAATCCACATTTAGAGACTAGTTAGATTTTACAAAAATGACTACTCTTTTTGAAAAAATAAACTTTCAATATTTAAAACTTCACTTAATTTATAAATCGCAAAATCTCCTATTTCAAAATAATTTTCTGGATATTTCTTAACCAATATCTTTCTTAGTTTTATATATTCCACTAATTTTTTTTCATTATCAAATAATCCAAATTCATTTAATTCGATATTTTTAAATTCATTAATTCTTTTTGAAACTATATCATTATTTACACAAGAATAGTATGAACCACCTTGATATGCATAATCATATCCCATAAATTTAAGATGTAATTTTTTATAATCTTTAAAAAATGGATACTTTCTTGTTGTTTCACAAAATAGAATTTTATATTTTATGTCTTTTACTTTACATTGTTCAATATATTTTTTTATAAAAAACATATCATTGGAACAATCAATATATCTTAAATCAAAATATGATTTTTGAATATTTTTGTCAAAATAATTTTTTAAATTTTTATCTTTAAAATTTAACGGCCAATTAAAACCTTCTATTCCTTTATAACCATCTATATAACTAATTTTTTCTTGAATAACTATACCATTTTTAAACAAATTTAACATAATTAAAATCCTTCCTTATTTATTCTTATTAAATATAATTATTTACATAACATACCCTACCCTTTTACTATACTTGTCTTCAATAATTTGTTACTGGAGATTATTTAAACTTCAACCATTTAGATGCAATAATACGTGATACAAATCCAAATAAGGAATCTCTCGTTAAATTTTTTACTATATTTATTTATTTAAAGTCAGATAGATGTTTTTCTATCTGACTTTATTGCTTATTGGTACTTTCTGCCATTTATTCAATTTCTATATGTAATCTATACTTATCGCAATGAAGGCATTTAAATAAATAACCTGCCATATCACTTTCTCCATCTAATGCTTCTTTAACTTCTTCTGGATCGTATTCTTCTAATTCATCTAATACATATTCTATTCCCATGTTTTGTATTTCTTCCCAAGTCACTTCTCCCATAAAAGCACAGTAATCATCACAATGTGCCAACCAATAAGCTTCTTGCTCTGCAGTATAAGATGGTGTTTTATATATTAATTCTTCTAATTTTTCTTCATCCTCTATTTCATCCACACATGCATCATCTATAAATTGTCCTTCAAGTTCTTCTGCTGCCCTTCCAGATGCAATACATTTAGGACAAAGTACTTCTATTTCCTCTTCTGAATAAAAAGGTCCTTCATAATATATGTCTGTTTCTTCTCCACAGCAATCACAAATTTGAGTATCTCCAGTTGTAAAAACTTCTTTTATTGCATTTGGAAAATATTTAAATTTTAATTCTTTCATAACTACATCTCCTTATTTTTTATTGTTCTAACACCATACCATATGAATTTTCATTACAAATAAATTTAAAAAATCCATATTGTCCTTTAAAAAATCGTATTTTGAAAGATCTGTAATTTTATATTCTATTTTAAACATACTATACATCTCCCAAAAATCTAACATAAATATATACATCAATAAGACTTTATATTAATATAAATCTATTCTACTGCAAGTAAATTCTATAAATTCCTTTTCTTTAATATCAACTGGTATTTCATTATCTAATTCTAATTTAAAATCATTTATTTTTATTATTTTTCGTTTTAAATTTATTATTTTGCCAACTAAATAATAACCCAAATCATTATTATTTTTTTCTATTACAAATTGTTTTATATTAGACCTCTTTATATTATCAACATTAAAAGTATATAAACAATCTATTTTATCATTTATGTAATATTCACATGGTTGAGAAAAACAATTTAAACTAAAATTTTTATTAT
>NZ_JAXEWM010000001.1:0-2397 GCF_034113885.1 Intestinibacter sp. | reverse complement strand
AGTATATTTCAAATCGTACCATCCAGTTGGAAGTACTACATCTCTAGATTCGATGCTTGCACCTGTGTATTTTATTCCCTTTATCAAATCCCTTACCATCGCAACTGGTATTAGCTCGTATTTTGTGTAGTCATATTCTACTTCATCTTCAAGCATTCCAGTTCCGTTGTCTAACAAGAATTTAGGATTTAACCATTTAGCTATACTATTCCATTTATCACAAAAGTCGACAATATTTACAGTTTCCGTTCCGCCTTGACCTTTTCCACGCATACCCCTACCGACCATCTGCATAAGTAACGTGTCACTAGATGTAGGTCTAGTCAAAAATACAGTTTGTATATCTGGAATATCACTGCCTTCTGTGAGCATATTGATATTTATAAGAACATCTATATGATCTTTTCTCTTATTGTCCTTAAATCTATCAATTATATCCTCGTTATCTTTATTTAAGCAATAAATATACTCGCATTTAACGCCTCTTTTTTTAAGCTCATCACTCAAAGCTATACAGTGTATTGCATTTAGCGCAAAAATTATCGTCTTTCCGTATTTCTTTCTGTTTTTCATATATTCGTCGATTATTATCTCATTTCTCTCATTCGTATTTGCCACCTTTGTAAGTAGTGAAGCTGGCATTTCACCCCATTTTCTTATATATGCCCTCTCGTCTATATCTATAATCGTGTCTATATCTATATTAGTCTCGATATTAATATAATTTGGCTTTGAGAGCACGCCATCTGCTATTAATTTACTCATGCTAACTGAATAAATTATTTGATTGTCAAAAATTCTCATAAGCCCTCTAGTCGCCTTATCTGTCAAACGACATGGAGTGGCAGTCAAACCAAGCAACTTATAGGTCGGCACTTTTTCTCTAATTTTATTTATGATTTTTCTATAAGATGGAGCCGATGTGTGATGAGCTTCGTCTACTACAATTATTACTTTTTCCTTTAAAATATTTGGAAGGTATACCAAGTTATTTTTGTTTAAGCTCTGAAAGCTAGATATTATGAGGTCGTCCTCTTTAGTCATAGCTTTTGCCTTGGCGTGCTTACCTGATATACATATCATCCTAAATGTATTTTTATCTTCGTTTTCAGTTTTTATCAATGGTGAAAATTTATAGAAATTTTGGGCAGTCTGCTCTATCAGCATATGTCTATGAGCCAACCATATGACCTGATAACCACTAGAAATCATATATTTTAGTAAAAAATACACACTAGTTCTAGTTTTCCCGCTTCCCGTCGGCATGACTAATATACCCGATGTTTTATCATCGGATATAAAGTAGTTTTTTAACGCTTGGACTGCTTTTTTTTGATATGAATACAGAGGAACATCGTCTACCTTTGATTCTTTGAGATTTATGATTTTTGGCATTTTAAAAATAGATTCTTCCTCATCATAATAGCTTCCTTGCAATTTTAATTCACTTATATAGGCATCTAAGAGAGTTTGCGTAAGTCGCTTTGATCTTAATTTATCGAGCATTTCCTTGTTATCGCCCGTATATTTCACATCGCTGTAATTTACTTTTTCTAGTTTTCTAACAATACTTATCAAGCTGTTACTTTCCTCTAAAAAATAATCTTCTATCTCTCTTCTATATTTTCTCACAAAACTAGCATTCGGATACACGCAAATATCATCTATAAAAGGAATTAAAAAATCCTTATCGTCGATCATTATAGGCGCCCTCTCATCTTCAGGTGTCTTCTCTGAAAACACTATAGACTTTATAAAATCAATCGAGAAATTCTCCCATGAAAATAACTTTGCCATAGATATCTCCCCCTCGCTGTAAATTTCTATTTAAAAACATCTTTCAATACCTTATTTTTTTCGCATTCTTCGTAAAGTATTTCTATTCCCTCTTTGCATTTTATATTATCTATTACTATTGCATCTGCTAAATTGTTTTTAGGATCTAGAGCATGCCCTAATAATATAAATAGATCCTGCGCTTCTTCTACTGTTATACATGCACCTGAACAAAATCTCATAAGAGCTGCTCTAGACATATTTCTAGTTCCTTTTAGGTATTTTCTCATAGCGGATACTCCTATGTTGCATTTAACTTCTATTATGTTATAGTCTCCGTTGAATTTTTCACATGCTATCATAGATATCTTTTTCATTAATTTAGCTTTTCTATTGGTTATATCTATACCTAGACTTTGGATTTGTTCATCGCTTAGACGATAGCTTTTTTGCTCATGTTCTTCGTATTCTAGGCCTGTTTTTTTGAATTTGTTATTTTTTATGTATTCTTTATTTACGTATTCAAACATATTTTCTCCTTATATCTCTAAATCTTTTATATAAAATTCTATACTTTCAAACCCTGGCAATATATAAAATCCACCACTTGGCTTATGGTTA